>NZ_JAEMTF010000125.1:0-5607 GCF_016462415.1 Williamsia sp.
GGGAAGGTGAAGACCCGACCCGGGTTGCGTGCAGTTCCGCCACACTTGAGCTGCGCCGTATAGGCATCCGAGCTGTACGACTTGAACGTGAACTTGGACGTCGTCGAACGGTTCTCACCCGACGTCGCCCCACTGAGTCGGACCGGGTAGGTCCTGCCGTCGGCCACCAGATCCAGGCCGACGGGTCGGACGAAGCCGTTCTTCCCGCCCTCCTGATTGCCCTGGTAGCAGGTCGCGGTCCCCGAGATGGTCAGCGGAGGAGCGTTGACGATGGTGAAAGAGTTGTCCCGGACGGTGTCCGCACCACCCGAGGAGCATCGTGTGACCGCGTAATAACTCCCCGGCTTCAACGCGCTGGTGGTCTTGGAGCCGAAGGTCCCTATATCCGTCCGCTTCAGGGAGATGGTCGAGGTCGAGAGGGCCCGCTCGTTCCCGTTGGCGAAGAGGGTGAGTTTGCAGGAGATCCGAGCGCCCTCGAAGTCGCCGACGACGAGCTCGACCCGGAACTTGTTTCCGAATTGGGAGTCGAGCGGGTGTGTCCCTCCGTCAGGGTCGACGATCGACCCCTGGTAGGCGAAGAACTCCGGCTGGGCAGACGCCACCCCGGGGTTCATTGCGACGGCCGCTCCGGCCACCATCATTCCGGCAGCCATGGCGCCGATGAAACTTCTCTTCATTGTGTTTCCTTCATTGTGAGAGGCCGCGACGGCCTTGCGTTCCACGGAACGATGTTCCGTGCTGCGGTCGCACCATCGCTACAAGCAGGACCAGCGAATTCCGATACCATGATCCATATTCTTCGAGACGAATTCCGGGCTGGCTGATGATGTATCGATCATTGCCGTCACCACTATTCCAACGATGGGTCAAGCGGTCCGACCATGCTTCCGAAGAGTACATCTATCTGCGGTTCCACCAAGATAAAACCCGAAAAGAAGTACCGTTGAAAATTGTATGTTTTGGCGTGCAAAACATACAATCAATGCGCAGACGAACGCATTTACAAAATATATGCACTCGTATGATAAAAGCCGCGTTTCTTTTATATGTGACAGCGGACAGACCCATGGATCGCCCGCGCCGGCTGTCGGTGCGAAACTGGACTCATGGCCCCAGGTGACTCGATCGACGTCGATGGACGGCACGTCGCCGTCACCCATCTCGACAAGGTCATCTACCCCGCATCCGGGACCCGCAAGTACGAGGTGATCGACTACTACAACCGCGTCGCCGACGTGATGCTGCCGCACCTCTGGCGGCGCCCCATCACCCGCAAGCGGTGGCCGGACGGGGTCGAGAAGCAACCGTTCTTCGAGAAGAACCTGCCCGACAGCGCGCCGAGATGGATCGAGCGCCGGTCAATCGAGCACAGCGACCGGGAAGCGACGTATCCGGTGGCGGCCTCGCGCGCCGACCTGGTGTGGCTCGGGCAGCAGGCGGCGCTCGAACTGCATGTGCCGCAATGGACGTTCCCGCCCGACGCCACCGAGGTCACGATGGCCAAGGTGGATCGACGGGCGAACCGCCTGGTCCTCGATCTCGACCCGGGTCCGGATGTCGCGCTGTCGCAGTGCGCGGAGATAGCCCTGATGGTGCGTGACCTGTTGGCGAGCGCGGGCTTGGACTCGTACCCGGTGACCAGTGGCAGCAAGGGAATCCACGTCTACGCGCCGTTGCCCAGGGCGGTGTCGTCCGACGGCGCGCGGACCGTCGCGAAGCAGATCGCGACCGCACTGGCCGCCGAACGACCCGACGACGTCACCGCGTCGATGAGCAAGGCGCTGCGTCCGGGAAAGGTGTTCATCGACTGGAGCCAGAACAGCGGCTCGAAGACGACGTTGTCGCCGTACTCGCTGCGTGGTCGGGAACGCCCGTGGGCCGCGGCCCCCCGTTTCTGGGACGAGTTCGACGACAGCGACATCCGGCAGCTCGACTTCACCGAGGTGCTCGAGCGCATCGACACCCACGGCGACATCCTGGCCGGGCTCGACGACGCCATCGACGCCCCCGAGGCGCCACCGGCCACCCCCGCCGAGGGCGAACGCGAGGTCGTCGACCTGGGTGAGTACCGGCGCAAGCGCGACGAGGCGAAGACCCCGGAGCCGTTCGGCGCCACCGAACACGCGAGTACCGCCTCCGCCGACGAACCCGCCGCGCCGATCTTCGTCATCCAGGAGCACCATGCGCGACGCCTGCACTACGACTTCCGACTCGAACGCGACGGTGTCCTGGTCTCGTGGGCGGTGCCGAAGAACCTGCCGCTCGACGGCGACCAGAACCGGCTCGCAGTGCACACCGAGGACCATCCGCTGGACTACGCGACGTTCTCCGGCGACATCCCGGCCGGCGAGTACGGCGGCGGGCATGTCGAGATCTGGGATCACGGCACCTACGAGACCGAGAAGTGGCGCGACAACGAGGTCATCGTCCGGTTGCACGGCGAACGCATCCAGGGCCGCTATGCGCTGATCAAGACCGGTGAGAAGAACTGGCTCGCCCACCTCATGCCGGACGAACCGCGACCGATCCTGCCCGACAGCCTGCGCGATCCGCGCCCCATGCTGGCCACCGAGGACCCCGTCGAGAAACTCGACGCGAGCAAGTGGGCATTCGAGGGCAAGTGGGACGGTTACCGCATCCTGCTGGAGTACACCCGGGGCGAACTCCGACTGCGCAGCCGGTCCGGGATCGACATGACCAAGGACTTCCCGCAGCTGCACTCCGTCGCCGACGACCTCGGGCTCATCGACGCGGTGCTCGACGGCGAGGTGGTGGCCGTCGACAGCAACGGGCGAACCAACTTCACGCTGTTGGCGAGCCGCGCGCACACCGACGAGGCGTTCGACATCAAGCTGCTGCTCTTCGACGTGCTGTACCTGAACGGTTCGTCGCTGATCCGGATGACGTGGGAGGACCGTCGCGCGCTACTCGACGAACTCGCGCCGGTCTTTGCGTCCAACCCGGCGATCGAGGTGCCGCCGCTGCTCATCGGCTCCGGTGTCGAGGCGGTGGCCCAGAGTCGGGAGAAGGGCTGGGAGGGTGTCGTGGCCAAGCGCCGCGACTCGGTCTACCAGCAGGGCCGACGCTCACAGACGTGGCTCAAACAGAAGAACTGGAGCGACATAGAGGTCGTCGTCGGCGGGTGGCGTCCAGGAAAAGGCAACCGCGCCAACACCATCGGCTCGCTGCTCGTCGGGCTGCCCGAGGAAACCGGGTTGCGTTACGTCGGGCGGGTCGGCACCGGGCTGACGGACAAGCAGCTGACCGCGCTCTCCGAGGAACTCGCGCCGCTGCGACGGAAGACGTCGCCGTTCGTCGATCGCCTCGACCGGCCGGTCGAGCACGACGCGGTATGGGTGTTGCCGAAGGTGGTCGCCGAGGTGCGATTCATGGACTGGACCAGCACCGGACACCTGCGACACCCCAGTTGGCGGGGCATCCGCAGGGACAAGTTGCCGGGGGATCTGTGATCATTGATCGTCACGGAGAGTCGGGGAGGTCGGAGTCGGTGCAGTTCGGAGCAGTGTCGTGGTGACCGTCGCACACATCAGCGATCTCCATTTCGACGGCGGTGAGCACAATCGCCGGCGCGTGCAGGCCGTCCTCGACTACCTGGCGGCGCGCTCGGAGTCGATCGACGCCCTGGTGGTGACCGGCGACATCACCGACGAGGGCACGCCCGCGCAGTACGAGGAGGCCGCGGCGACGCTGCAGTCGCCGATCCCGACGCTGATCATCCCGGGCAACCACGATCGGCGCGACGAGTTCGGCTACGGACTCTTGGGCCGGCACACCCACGACAGCCCGATCAACCGGGCCGAGGTCATCGCCGGTGCGCTGTTCCTGATGTGTGACAGCAGCGTTCCCGGTCGCAACGACGGTTACCTCAGCAATGCGACGCTGGCATGGATGGACGAGCAGATCACCGCGGTCGGACCGCGGGTCCCGGTGTTCGTGTGCTTCCACCATCCGCCGGTGATGCTGCTGATGCCGTTCATGGACAACATCCGTCAACGCGGCGAGGAGCGGCTCGCCGCGGTCGCCGCCAAGCACCCGAACATCGTCGGCTTCCTCTGCGGTCACGCGCACACCGGAGCCGTCACCAGCTTCGCCGGTCGACCCCTGTGTATCGCACCGGGAGTGTCGTCGACCCTCAACCTCCCGTGCGAGGGCGACGACATCGTCAACACATCACAACCCCCGGGTCTGGCCTTCCACACCCTCGACGGGTGGCGGATGATCACCCATTTCCGGTCTGTCGTGGTCTGAGACATGCCGCCGTCGTCACCGGTGTTGACCTTGACACGGTGTGAACGTCTTGAGTGGGTGGTGAGGAGGACCACCATGACATCGACCCACCCATCGGACGCGGCGGAGCGCCTTCGTCGCGCATTCACCAATCCGCAGCCCTCGGTGCGCCTGCGCGCGGCCCTCGCTGCGGGCTCACATCCCGATCCGTCTCATGTCTCCATGCTGATCGAGCGCTGCGCGACGGAGTCCGACTTCTACGTGCGAGACATGCTGACGTGGGCGCTGACCCGCCACCCGTCGCAGCTGACGGTCCCCCTCCTCCTCGAGGAACTCGGGAGCGTCCGGACACAGGCATGCAGTCAAGCGCTCCACACCCTGTCGAAGATCGGGGACACGACCACCTGGTCCGCGATCACCCGCCACCTGCTTCAGCATCCCGATGACGAGGTGGCCCGCAGCGCCTGGCGTGCCGGTGTCGTTCTCGTCCCACCCGGCAGCGCCGGCGAGCTGGCCCGTGTGCTCGCCACGCAACTCGGGCGTGGCGACCGGGACCTACGGCTGAGCTTGAGTCGGGCGCTCGTGGGCCTCGGGGAGGCCGCCCGCGATGTGGTCACGATGGTCGCCGACCGCGGCGACGACACGTCAGCCGAGCACGCCATCGCCACGCTACGGCTGCTCGATGATCCCGACGAGAGCTTCGATGCTGCGACGTTCGATGCGCGTCGGATCATCGCGCTGGGGCCAGATGCAGATCGGTGAGCTCTCGCGACTGACCGGGATCAGTACGCGGATGTTGCGGCACTACGACTCCATCGGCCTGGTGTCGCCGAGGAGTCGGGTCGGCAACGGGTATCGCGACTACAGCGACGACGACGTCAGACGTCTGGTCCAGGTCGAACATCTCAAGGCACTCGGAATGTCGCTGCAGACCATTCGCGACACCCTCGAGGACGCCGATGTCACGCCGACCGAGTTGATCGACGACCTCATCGCGAGCACACGGTCCCGGATCGCTCGTGAGCAGGAACTCATCACCCGCCTGGAGGGTGTCCGTGACCAGGCTGCAGCATCCTGGACCGAGGTCCTGGCCATCGTGGGCCTGATGCGGGGGCTCGGTTCCCCTGACCCGTCACGCCGCCAGCGGGTGGTTCTCGACGCTGCCGACTCGGTGCCCACCAGCACACTCGTCACCGCGCTGTTGAGCGAGGAGGACCTCAATGTCGCGGGTGCCTTGCAATGGGCGTTGACCCGGAGGACCTCCGACGCCATCCCGTATCTCTCTGCGGCGCTGGATTCGCCTGACGAGCACACGCGTCTCCAGGCGATAACCGCCGTCACGAAGCTCACACCCGCTGA
>NZ_JAEMTF010000125.1:5707-12304 GCF_016462415.1 Williamsia sp.
GTGTCCACACCGAGGTTGTCGGTGACCGCGAACTGCCTGGCAGGCCAGTCGTGGGCGAAAACATCTGCGCGTAACCCGTCGAGCCCAGACGTCTCGTCCACGAATTCCTGCCCGGTTCCCCACAACAGAGCGGTCAGCCGGTCACGTCGCGCCCGATGAGTCGACGAGCGACGATCCACTGTTGCAATTCGTTCGCGCCCTCGAAGATCTCGAGGATCTTGGCGTCGCGGTACATCTCCTCGAGCCGGACCGACTCGCCGCTCTCCGAGACCTGACGGGCGAAGCCCAGAGCACCGTGGATCTGAATGGCCTCGCGGACGATGTCGTTGGCGAGTCTCGTCCCATAGGCCTTGGCCATCGCCGCCTCCGGCTCCGCGCTGCGGTCGCCGCGATCGAGCAGGGTGGCCGCCTTCTGGTACAGCGTTCTGGCGCACTCGATCTCGGTCGCGCGCTGCGCCATGGTGAACTGCCAGTGCTGCATGGCTCCCAGCGGCGCGCCGAACACGTGACGTGTTCGCAGTCGATCGACCGCGAGATCCAATGCCGCCTGCGCGACCCCCACACCGGCCGCCCCGACACCGATCCGACCTCTGACCAATGCCGACAGCGCGACGCTCAGCCCGTCGCCCGCCGCGCCGAGAAGATTGGCGCGGGGGACGAACACGTCGGTGAACACGATGTCGGCGGTGATCTGGCCGCGATGCCCCATCTTGAGATCCGGGGTGCCGATGCGGATGCCCGGTGACGCCAGATCCACCAGCAGCATGGTCGCCCGATTGCTCCCGGATCCTGCACGCACCAGCACCGAGACCCAGCCCGCGACCACGCTGTTGGTGATCCACCGCTTCCGTCCGTTCACGACGAACCCGCCCGCGGTCTCCTCCGCGACCGTGCACATGCGCTCGGCGGTGAGATCGGAACTCGTCTCCGGTTCGGTGGTGGCGAACGAGAACGCGGTCGCCCCGCTCACCAGCTCCGGTATGAGTCGCGCCCGCACGGCGTCCGAGGCGAAGGAGAGTGTCTGGGGGACGAGGATGCACTGTCCGTCGTAGACCCCGGCCATCGACGACGAGTGGTAGGCGATCTCCTCGGTCACCGTGCAGGTTCCGAGGATCGGGTGTTCCAGACCCCGACCGTGTTCGGAGTCGAACGGCACCGCGAACAACCCCTCGTCGGCGAGGCCTCGGAAGGCTCCCCACGGAAAGCTGTCGACGGACTCCTCGCGTTCACCGATCTCCCGGGCGAACGGGACGAGTCGCTTCTCGACGGCGGCCCGTGCCTCGGCGCGCAGGGCGACGATCTCATCGGGTAACCACACGTCATGGGTCATGGTGTCCTGCGTGCGGGGAACCCGCTTGGTCACCTCGGCGGCTGTGGTGGTCGCTGTCATCGGCGTTCTCCCTCGACCGGGTTGGCTGACTCATTAACAGTCACGGTTGACCGTAAGTAGATCAGATATCCCGCTGGAGGTCGAGGGTCAGTCGTCGAGCATCCGGTGTGCGATCTGCCTCCAGAGCACGAGGTGGGGATCGCCGTCCGGGTCCCGCCGGTCGATCGCGTATGTCAGGGCGACCCCCCGCATGCTGGTGAACAACAGTTCTCGCACATCACCGAAGGCCGGATGGCTGCTGTGCCGTGGACCGAACATCGTCGCGACGACGACCGCGATCGCACGACCGAGTCGATGCTCGGACTCGTCGAGTTGGTCGCGCAACTCGTCGTTGGTCCTGGCCGCCGACCACAGCTCCATCGCCGCCCAGAAGTAGGGCTGACGAAAGGTCCGCCACAACGAACCGACCGCGAGGTCGATGCGGTTGTCGATCGTTCGATCATCGGTGAACCACTGTTCCATCTCCTCGATGCGCTCGATGGCCAGGTGTTCGGCCGCAGCGACGAGAAGGGCATCCCGAGAGGGGAAGTGGTGTAACAGTCTGCCGCGAGACACTCCGGCGAGCGCCTGGATCGTGACGGTGGTGGTGCCGGCGTAGCCGTTGCGCACCAGCGACTCGACGGCTGCGTCGAGGATCAGAGCGCGGCTGTCCGCCCGTCGCTCGCGCTGCGTCCGTCGCGCGTGATCGGGAGTCGCGTGCGTCATCCGTGGAGGCTAACGGCATCGATATCGACGGTCAACGGTGACTGTACCTGGGTCAGATCAGGCCATCGGCCGCAGCGGACAGAAAGTCCCGGTAGTCACGGTCGACCTGATCGGCGTAGCCGACCGACCACCGGGCCACCGCCCGATCCACGCTGTGCTTCTTACCGAGGTAGCCCGCGATCTGGCCGAAGGCCGGGCTCTGGCTGTGGGCCCGAGCGAGCAGCCGCGCACACAGCCGCCCATAGCGGCGCAGCTCTCGTGCGCTGAGGTCGGTGGCGTCGATCGAGCCCTTCATGTCACGGAACTGCCGCCAGTAGAACGCGCCCTCCGACGTCGCCGTCCAGCCCAGGAACGGGTCGGAGTTGGCCTGAAGCACATGCGCACTCGCCACCACCCGGACGGCGTCGCGGGCGAAGGCCGGGGTGTGTTCGGTCTCCGGGATCACGTCGGTCCGGCCGCCACTGGTCTCCAGCACCGACGGCGACGCCTGCTTGAGCTGCAACACCATCGGCTCCTTCGACGGGCCCTCCAGCAGCACGATCAGCGCGATGTTGCCGATGGATCCGACGCCGACGACCCGTCGCGCGACGTCGACGATCTCGAACTGCGACAGCAACAAGGCGACATCGGTGCGCACCGAGGCGAGGTAGTGGGTGAAGATCTCGTCGACGCGTTGCCCGGCGAGCTGCACCCGGTTGGGGTCCTGCGACGACAGCGGAACGACGATCGGAGGATCGGGGGTGATACGACGCCGCCCGTCGACACCGACCTCGGTGATCTTGTCGACGATCGACGCGGCAGTTCGCCTGCGCGCCTTCACCAGAGCCTCCTCGATGACGTCGGCGACCGATCCGCCCGCGGTGTCGGCGAGCTCCTCGGCGTCGACCGAGGTGTAGTACCGGTCGATCACCGACTCCGACGCCGCGCTGCGGATCGCCGATCGGTATCCCGCGACGACCTCCTCGGCCAACTCACGTTGATCGTCGAGGTCGGCACCGTCGGCCCGGGCGCACAGCACCGCGCTCACCGCCAGACGCCTGAGGTCCCACTCCCACGGACCGACGCCGGACTCGTCGAAATCGTTCAGGTCGAACAGGATCGACGCTCAGGACTGGCGTAGAAGCCGAAGTTTCCCAGATGCGCATCACCGCTGATGACCACGTCGATCCCGGTGACGGGCGCCGCGGCGAGGTCGCCGGCCATGATGTCCGCTGTCGCCCGGTAGAACGCGAACGGCGACTCACTCATCCGCGCGATCCGTAGCGGGATGAGCTCCGGGATCCGGCCCTCGTGTTGCGACCGGACGAGTGACACGAGATCGCGATCGTAGGTGGGTACCTCGCCCAACGCAGACCGGGGCAGGACGTCTCGGACGGACTTTCCCATCGCGACGGCGGCGTCGTGGTCGTGACGCTCGAGGAAGTGATGGAAAGGCATGCCTGGATGCTATCGGGGGCTCGATGGGCGTACTGTCGCGATCGCAGCTGGTCTGCCGTACGAGTGACGCCCAGGAGCCCCTGAGTCCGTCGTGCGGCATCGAGCACGGTCATCGCCCATGGTGGTGACCGGGCGAGAGGGAACCCGGTGAGAATCCGGGACTGTCCCGCAGCGGTGAGTGGGAACGACCGCCGACATGAGCACTGGTGGGTCCGCGTGAGCGGAACCGCTGGGAAGCGTCGGCCAGTAGGACAGAGTTCTGCGCCCACGAGTCCGAAGACCTGCCAACTGTGCCGGGTGCGCCGCACCCGGCGGATCATCGCCTCGTGGACTGGGCGTGTGACCGCAAGAGTCGTGCCGTGCCCTCTCACGGGGTCGGATCGTCGCGTGCCATCGGTACGCGGCCGGCTCGTCGGTACCACGTTCTTTGGTGATGGCCATCCGCACGCACCGAAGGATCTACACGTACATGACTGGTACACCTTTCACCGCAACAACTCTGGGCTCCGCGCGCATCGGGCCGAAGAGGCAGCTCAAACGTGCGATCGAGTCGTACTGGGCGGGTCGCACCGACCAGACCCAGCTGCACGCCCTGGCCACCGATCTCCGACGCGACGGTCTGGCGAAGCTGCATGCCGCCGGACTGGACTCGGTCCCGGTGAACACCTTCTCGTTCTACGACCAGGTTCTCGACACGGCCGTCCTGCTCGGTGCCCTGCCACCCCGGGTCGCCGGGATCGCCGACGACCTGGATCGGTACTTCGCGGCCGCCCGAGGAACCGGCCGGATCGCCCCGCTGGAGATGACGAAGTGGTTCGACACGAACTACCACTACCTCGTCCCGGAGATCTCCGCGTCCACCGAGTTCTCGCTGAACCCGACCAAGGTGCTCGGTGAGCTCGACGAGGCCCTGTCGCTGGGCATCCCGGCCCGGCCGGTCATCATCGGACCGATCACGTTCCTGCTGCTGAGCAAGGCGGTCGTCGACGGTGGCGCCCCGATCGATCGGCTCGACGAGCTGATCCCGCTGTATCGCGAACTGTTGTCAAGACTGAGGGCCGCGGGCGCCGAGTGGGTGCAGATCGACGAGCCCGCGCTGGTCACCGACCTGCACGATGACCCGGCCGGACTCGCGTCACGCGTCTACGGCGAACTCGGCAGCGCGACCGACCGTCCGGCGATCCTCGTCGCGAGCTACTTCGGCGACCTGCGTGACGCGCTACCCGCACTGGCGGCCACCGATGTCGAGGGCATCGCGCTCGACCTGGTGCGCGGCACCGCCGACGCGGTCGCCACGGTGCCGGCGTTGACGTCGAAACTCCTCGTCGCGGGAGTGGTCAACGGCCGCAACATCTGGCGCAACGACCTGTCGGCGTCGTTGGCCACGCTGGCCACCCTGCTGGGCTCGGCCGCATCGGTGGCGGTGTCGACCTCGTGTTCGACGTTGCATGTCCCGTACAGCCTCGACCCGGAGACCGAGCTCGACGACACGCTGCGGAGTTGGCTCGCGTTCGGTGAGGAGAAGGTCGTCGAGGTGGTCACTCTGGCCACCGCGCTGCGCGACGGACGCGAATCCGTCAGCGCGACATTGGATGACTGCGCGCAGGCGTTGGCCGCGCGCCGGTCGGACCCTCGCGTGCACGACGACCAGGTCCGTGAGCAGGTGGCGGAGGCATTGCGCGCAGGGATCACCCGTGGACCGTCGGCCGATCGTCGTACGGCGCAGAACGAGCGGTTGGACCTGCCCGAGGTGCCCACGACGACCATCGGGTCCTACCCGCAGACGTCGGCCATCCGGCTGGCACGAGCGGCGCTGCGCAAGAACGAGATCGGCGTAGCCGAGTACGAGCAGCGGATGCGCGACGAGGTCGCGAGCGTGATCGCACTACAGGAGGATCTGGGGCTGGACGTGTTGGTGCACGGCGAGCCCGAACGCAACGACATGGTCCAGTACTTCGCCGAGCAGCTCGACGGGTTCTTCGCCACCGAGAACGGCTGGGTGCAGTCGTACGGGACGCGCTGCGTGCGTCCGCCGATCCTGTACGGCGACGTCCGTCGCCCGCACGCGATGACGGTGGCGTGGATCGATTACGCGCAGTCGCTCACCGACCGTCCGGTCAAGGGCATGCTGACCGGACCGGTGACGATCTTGGCGTGGTCGTTCGTCCGTGACGATCAGCCGTTGGCGGACAGCGCGAATCAGATCGCGGTCGCGATCCGCGCCGAGACCGTCGACCTCGAGGCCGCGGGCATCGGCATCATCCAGGTCGACGAGCCGGCGTTGCGTGAGCTGCTGCCGCTGCGGTCCGAAGACCAGGCGGCGTATCTCACGTGGGCTGTCGACGCGTTCCGGCTGTCGACGTCCGGCGTACGTGATTCGACGCAGATCCACACGCACCTCTGCTACTCCGAGTTCGGTGCGGTGATCGGTGCCATCGCCGATCTCGACGCCGACGTGACGTCGATCGAAGCGGCGCGATCACACATGGAGGTGCTGGGCGATCTGAACTCGATCGGCTACTCCAACAGCGTCGGGCCGGGTGTCTACGACATCCACTCCCCGCGCGTGCCCGAGGTCGGCGAGATCGTGACGTCGCTGAAGGCTGCGTTAGAAGCGGTTCCGGCCGAACGGCTCTGGATCAATCCCGACTGCGGACTGAAGACGCGCTCGACCGATGAGGTGGAGGCGTCCCTGCGCAATCTCGTCACCGCGGCGCACATGGTGCGGTCGGAGTTGTAGACCCGCTGATCGTCCGGGTGGGTGGGGTGGAAACCGCTGCCCACCCGGACGATCGTCCGCTACGGTTTCTGACCATGACGAGCCGACTCGACACCATCGCCATCGACTGCCGCGACGTATCCGCACTCGCCGATTTCTGGACCGCGGTCCTGGGGTGGCAGGTACTCGAGCGCGAGGGGGACGAGTACCTGGCGATCGGCCCGGCCGACGGTTCGTCGCCGGGCATCGATCTGATTGCCGTCCCTGAGGCGAAGACGATCAAGAACCGCCTGCACCTGGACCTGCGAGCAGACGGTTCGACGACGGACGAGGAGATCGCCCGCGT
>NZ_JAEMTF010000126.1 GCF_016462415.1 Williamsia sp.
GGTCCGGGCAGGCGACGCCGGGGGTGATCAGCGTCGGGTGGTGGCCCTGCGGACGATCGAGCGAAGCCTCCCGAGGCGGGCCGAGATCTCGCGCTCGTGGCCGTGGTCGGTCGGTTCGTAGTAGTCGGTACCGACCAGCTCGTCGGGCGGGTACTGCTGGGCGACGACACCATCGGGGTCGTCGTGGGGATACCGGTACCCCTGGGCGTTGCCCAGGGCGGCCGCGCCCGGGTAGTGCCCGTCGCGCAGGTGGGGCGGGACCTGACCGGCCTTGCCCGCGGCCACGTCGGCCATGGCCGCACCGATCGCCGAGACCACCGCACCCGACTTCGGTGCGCTCGCGAGGTGGATGGTGGCCTGGGTGAGCGCCAGTTTGGCCTCGGGCATCCCGACGAGTGCGACCACCTGGGCCGCGGCGACGGCGACCCCGATCGCTGTCGGGTCGGCCATGCCCACGTCCTCGCTGGCGTGGATCATCAGTCGTCGCGCGATGAACCGGGGGTCCTCCCCCGCGGTGATCATCCGCGCCAGGTAGTGCACGGCGGCGTCCACGTCGGACCCGCGGATGGACTTGATGAACGCGGAGATGACGTCGTAGTGCTGGTCGCCGTCGCGGTCGTAGCGGACCGCGGCACGGTTGACCGCGGACTCGACATCGGCCAGGCCGATGGTCGGGATGGCGGTCCCGGTGTCGCCGTCACGCCCCAGCGCGGCGCCGGCGGCCACCTCGAGTGCGGTCAGACCGCGTCGTGCGTCGCCGCCGGACAACGCCACGATGTGGTCGAGCGCCTCGTCGGCGATCTCGACCGTCCCGGCCAGGCCGCGCTCGTCGTGCACCGCCCGGGTGAGCACCTCGCGGATGTCGTCGTCGGACAGCGGCTGCAACTGCAACACCAGCGACCGCGACAGCAGCGGCGACACCACCGAGAACGACGGGTTCTCGGTGGTCGCGGCGACCAGCAGCACGATGCGGTTCTCCACGGCGTCGAGCAACGCGTCCTGCTGCGTCTTGGAGAACCGGTGCACCTCGTCGATGAACAGCACGGTCTGTCGACCGTCGATGAGGGCGCGGCGGGCGACCTCGATGACCGATCGCACCTCCTTCACGCCCGACGACAACGCCGAGAGGGCCTCGAACCGGCCTCCGGTCGCGGTCGAGATCAGCGACGCCATGGTGGTCTTGCCGGTGCCGGGCGGGCCGTAGAGCATCACCGACGCCGCGCCGGATCCCTCGATGAGGCGGCGCAGCGGAGAACCGGCCGCCAGCAGGTGCTGTTGGCCGACGATCTCGTCGAGACTGCGCGGACGCATGCGGACCGCGAGCGGTCCGGACGTGGCCGATCGCACCTGCGACTCGGCAAACGACCCCGACGTCGGGGGTGGGGCCGGCGGATCGAACAGCCCGTCGCCGCCGGGCGCGAAGGTCACCGCAGCCAGGCCGCGTCCAGCGCCGATGCGGCGGCGACGCCGAAGTCCGCGATGTCGGTCATACCGGCGCGACCGGCCGCGGCGGCGAGATCGGTCCACCGGCCGACGACGATCGTGGGGTCGGTGGTGTGCAGCGCCAACCCGTGCGACTGCGGGTCGACCTCGAGATCGACCGGCAGCATCCACACGGTGCTCATCCACACCCACAGTGCGCGGGCGGTCAACACCTTGCGGTGGAGTTCGCCGTCGTGCCCGAGGGCGGGCCAGATGGCCTGGATCTCCGAGCGCCACCCGTCGACCAGCGCCGTCTCCAGGTCGGTGCGCCGGTCGGTCCACCGAGGCGCGAGGTCCGGGGTGAAGGTGACGATCGCGTAGGCGATGTCGAGGGAGGCGTCGCGGAACCCGCCCCACTCGTAGTCCATGAACTGCACGCCCTCGTCGTTGATGAGGATGTTCGGCGGCCCGACGTCGGACGGACTGAACGCGCGGTGATCGCCCTCGGCGAACAACGCCTCGCCGCGGCGCAGCAGGGCGAGGAACTCGTCGTGCACGGACAGACCGAGGTGACGGGTCATCACCTCGGGGGCGAGATCGACGGCCACGCGCGCCTGCGCGGGCAACACCTCGACCGACCCGCCTCCGGGCCCGTGACGCAGCAACGCATCGAAGTCGCTCTCCCCGCCGACCGTCGCCGCGTGCATACGGCCCAGGGCCTGCCCCCACGCGCTGATCGCATGACTGGGATCAGCCCAGTCGGGGCTGCCGAGCAGGTCGCTCATGGAACGGCCGTGGCCGAGATCGCTGAGGACGATGAGGCGGGCGGCGTTGTCGAACGCGATGAGCTGCGGGCCGGGCCGAGAATGCATCGGCAGTGCGTTGGCGTACTTGTACGACGCCAGCTCACGCGCGAACGCGTCGGCCGGTTCGTCGGTGGGGACCACCTTGATGACCAGACTCCGGTCCATCGACAGCGGGTTCTGCGCCACCCGCGCCCGAACAACGTCGGTGCGACCGCTGCCGCCCAACTCCACCGGGTCGGCAAGGGTCACCCGGGCACCCGCCCGGGAGGACAGAACCTGCTCGGCGGCCCGGACCGCACCCGACATGCGGTTCTCGGCGATGACAGTCATTACGTGTAAACCTACCCAACGCCACCCACAGGTGGCACGTGTCACGCCCAGGCCGATCGCAATGCGAGTCGTGCTCAGGCGGCGTCCCGAGGGACATTCATGCAGGTCAGGCGGCCGGCATACTGTTACGCCGGTCAGCGTGCCCCTACGATGAACTGCGGCGACTCACGAGCCCGTTGGTGACTCGTTCGACGTGGTCGACGCTTTTTGCGACACGGTCGGCAGTTCCTGCGGCGCCACGTCGACGGAGACGGTGATCTTGCTCTTGGTCGATTCGGTGTAGATGACTCCACGCAGCGGCGGTACATCATCATAGTCACGTCCCCACGCCAATGTGACGTGCCTCTCGTCGACCAGCTTGTCGTTGGTGGGGTCGAACGGCAGCCATCGGCCACCCGGGAGCCACACCGCGGCCCACGCGTGGGACGCATCGGCGCCGATCACACGCTCGCGGCCGGGTGGTGGCTCGGTGGCGAGATACCCGGAGACGTACCGTGCCGCCAGCCCCTGGGACCGCAGACACGCGATCGCGACACGCGCGAAGTCCTGGCAGACGCCCTCGCGCCGCGACATGACGGTGTCGACCTTGGTGCTGATCGCGGTCGAGCCGGAGCGGTAGGCGAAATCGGTGTGGATACGCGTCGTCAGGTCGACGACCACGTCGAGCAGGGGCAGTCCGGGACGGAACACGGTCGCGGCGTACTCCCGGACGGCGTCGGTGATCTCCGGCGGGTACAGGTCGAGCACGTACTCGACCTCGCCGGCGTCGGCCGGTCGGGAGGGGCGGGCGTCCTCCCACGGCGCGGTCGCCGCGGCGGAGGTCAGCAGAGCGGGATCGAGGGGATCGATGTCGACCAGCGACGTCCCGGTCACCTCCAGGCGGTGATGCGGCGTGCGGACGTGGAAGTAGGTGTCGGTGTTGCCGAAGATGTCGGTGCCGGTGGAGCGGTCGGCCGGTTCCGGGTCGACGGCGACCGAGGCTTCCAGGACGCGTTGTCCCGGAACGTCTCTGGGCATGAGGAAGCAGCGCCCGAACGATGCGCTGACGACGTCGTCGTAGTCGTAGGTGGTGCGATGGGTGACGCGGTAGCGACGCGTGGAGGCGACGTCGGTTCCGGTGGGGCCGGTCACCGACTGCCCCCGCCCCACAGGGGTTGGATGTCGCGTGGCGGTGCGAAGCGGGTCCGCCCGAGGACGTCGGAGATCTCCCGCGCGCCGCTGGCCAGCGTGGTCATCAGCTCCGCGAGTTCGTCGCGGCGATCGGTGTCGCCGACGGTGGTCAGATCGGTCGGGTCGACCCGGCGGAGTTCGGCGATCATCTCCTCGACGACGCGTTCGGCGGCCGCCGACCGGACCTCGTCGGGCATGGTGGACAGGTCCGAGCGCAGGCGCGCGAGCTGGTAGATCATCGACCGCGGGTTGGTCTCGTCGAACATGGCCAGCATGATCACCGGGCGCAGCCGGTGCAGTCCGCGGTTGCGTCGGCGGTAGATGACCGCGGACTCGTTCGCCACGAGATAGGCCTCGAGGAGCCCCTGTTCGACGTCGAGGTCGTGGCGCTCGACGAGTACCGCGCGGGTGAGGTCGGCGAGCATGACGGTCCGCTCGATACGGCGACCGACGTCCATGAACAGCCAGGCCGGGTCGTGCACCATCGACTCGGCCTGTAGCCCGGCCAGTGCGAGCAGCCCGTGCAGGATCGACTCGTGCGCCCGGGCGAGTTCGTCGACGTCGACGGTGTCGACGGCCGCGCTCGTCCCGGCATGCGCACCGGTGGCAGGGGCGGACTCGGCGACGGTGTGGGCGAGGTCGGCGAACGCCCGCTCGATGGTGCCCAACACCATCCAGGTGCTCGTCGACATCTGATCGCGCACCGCGCGAGCCGACGCCACCAGTCGGTCCACCGCGTGGGCGACGGTCCCGGGCACCGACCGCGACATCGTCAGGCGACCGATCGCGGCCAGCGCGACGGCGGCGCCGTTGTCGGCCGTGGCGGCGTCGGGCAGGGCGCCGACGTGGTCGGTCGTGGCCGTGGTCGTGGCGATGCCGGCGAGGAACAGCGGCAGGGACCCGGTGCCCGACATCCACAGTCGGTCACGATCCTGGTAGCGCTCGCGGGCGACCTTGACCATCCGCACGGTCAGTTCGGCGCGCTCGCCGTGGCGACCGAGCCAGAACAGGTCGGCCAGCACACGCGGCGACGCGGCGGAGCGGTCGGTTGCGGAGAGCACGGGCGAGACGACCGACGACACCGACTCGGCCACTCGGGTGGTGTCACCGAGGGCCTCGGTGTTCGCGACCCAGACGTCCTTCGCGGCGATCGCCCCCATCGCGGCACCCTCGGCGCCGGTCGCCAGGACCTGTCCCATACCCCCGGGCATCACGGCGTAGGCCGATCCCTGGGCGACGGCGAAGGTGCGGATGCCCACCGGTGCCGCCCGCAGCCGGGCGGCGGCCCCCGCATGGGCGGGCGTCATCGACGGGGCGACGGAGAACTGTCCGGGACGACGGCCCACCCACTGCCACGGGTCGGCCTCGACACGACGACGCACCGTCTCCGACTCGTCTCCCGACAGCGTGGCGCCGATGAACTGTTCGCCGGTGCGGAAGTTGTCGAGGACCAGGCCGTTCAGGTCGGCGATGATCTTGCTGCGCTCGGAGCCCGCACCGCCCCAATAGGTCTCGACCGTGGGCAGTGCCAGTTCCTCGTCGATCAGCGCGGGTGCGAGCCGGGCGGCGACGGTGTGCAGCGCCGGGTTCTCGATGACCCCGCTGCCGAGTGTGTTGACGACGGTGACCGCGCCCCTGGCGACGGCCTCTACCAGTCCGGCCACCCCGAGCCGGGAGTCCGACCGCAGGTCGAGCGGGTCACAGAACATGGCGTCGACGCGCCGCAGGATGACGTCGACGCGTTTGAAACTGCCCAGCGACCGCATGTACACCGCACCGTCGCGGACGAGCAGGTCGGCGGATTCGACGAGCGGGACGCCGAGGACCGACGCGAGGTAGGCCTGGTCGAACGCGGTCTCCGAGAGACTGCCCGGACTCAGCACGACCACCGTCGGATCGTCCACACCGGGAGGCGCGTAATCGAACAGGGCCAGTCGTAGCGTGCCCGCGAACGTCGTCATCGGTCGCGGCCCGACCGCGCCGAACAACGTGGACGCGGCGCGGGATGTCAGACGTCGGTCGGCGATCGCGTAACCGATGCCCGACGGCGCCTGGGTGTAGTCGCCCCACAGGGCGAAGCCGCCGTCTGCCGTGCGGCCGATGTCGGCGGCGTGACAGAACAGCGCGTGCGGCCCGGCGATGCCGAGTCGGCCGGCCTTGCGGACGTATCCGGGATGGCCGAAGACCATCTCCGGCGGGACCAGGCCCTCGGCGATGGTCCGGCGCTCCCCGTAGAGGTCGACGAGCAGGGCGTCGAGCAACAGACACCGCTGCGCGATCCCGGCCTCGACCGCCGCCCACGCGTCGCCGTCGAGAACCAGCGGGACGCTGTCGAGTTCCCAGAGACGGGTGGTGTCGACGACCGCGTCACCGCTCGCGACCCGGTCGCCGGTCAGGTTGTAGGTGATGCCCTCGTCGGCCACCATCGTCCGCAGACGCATGGCGGTGCGGGCCATCCCGACCGTGCCGGCGCGCGCGTACCCGGCCACCAGATCGGCCCACTGGGGACGGATCGAGCCGCCGGAGTCGATCATCTCGTCGTAGGGCGGCGTGGCCGCATCGGGACCGTCGATGTCGAACAGCGCGAAGCGATCCGACCGATAGCGATCCACCACCGCGGATGGCGTCTCCGCGGGCGTGGGGGAAGGCGACGTCACCGAAGAACCGTACGTGCCCGTCGCAGATCGAGGATCGTCGGCACCCCGAGGTCGGTGGCCAGCCGGGCCTGCATCTCCCGCAGCGCCGCGACGTCGACGACACCGGGCGTGTGCCCGATGGCCTCGAACCGGCCGTTGCGGCGGGACTCCGCCTCGACGGCGTTGACCGGGGGGCGTTCGTAGGCACGGCCGCCGGGGTGGACGACGTGATACGTCGCACCGCCGACGGACCGGCCGTTGGCGGTGTCGACCATGTCGAACACGAGCGGGGAATCGATGCTGATCGACGGGTGCAGTGCGCTCGGGGGCTGCCAGGCCCGGAACCGGATGCCGGCGACCCGTTCCCCCGGCCGACCGGTGGGTGTCAGCGGCAGCGGATAGCCGTTGCAGGTCAACAGGTACCGATCGTCATCGCTGCCCTGCACCCGCACCTGGACGCGCTCGATCGAGGAGTCGACGTAGCGGGCGGTGCCGCCGGCGGTGGACTCCTCCCCCAGCACGTTCCACGGCTCGATGGCGCCGCGCAGCTCGATCTCCTGGTCGCGGATCGCCACCGTGCCCAGGCGCGGGAACCGGAACTCGGTGAACGGGTCGAGCCAGGCGGTGTCGAAGTCGTATCCGGCCTCGCGCAGGTCCTCGGCCACCTCGGCGATGTCGTTGATCACGTAATGGGGCAGGAGGTGTTTGCCGTGCAGGTCCGCGCCGTGGCGCAACAGTCGGCCCCGGAAGGGGTTGTCCCAGAACCACGACACCAGGCTGCGTACGAGCAGCGACTGCACCATGGCCATCCGGTGGTGTGGCGGCATCTCGAAGGCGCGGAGTTCGAGCAGGCCCAGGCGTCCGCGGGCCGTCCCGGGGCTGTAGAGCTTGTCGATGCAGAACTCCGCGCGGTGGGTGTTGCCGGTGATGTCGGTGAGCAGGTGGCGCAGCGCGCGGTCGATCATCCACGGACCGGCCTCGGCTCCCTCGGCCGAGAGTCGGTCGATCTCGGCGAACGCGATCTCCAGCTCGTAGAGCGCGCTCTCGCGCCCCTCGTCGGCGCGGGGGGCCTGCGAGGTCGTCCCGATGAAGCGACCGGAGAACAGGTACGACAGCGACGGGTGCCGCTGCCAGTAGCTCAGCATCGACACGAGCAGGTCGGGTCGCCGCAGCATCGGCGACTCCGACGGCGTGATGCCGCCCAGGGTGATGTGGTTGCCGCCGCCGGTACCGCCGTGGCTGCCGTCGAGGTCGAACGACTCGGTGCCCAGGCGGGCGACGCGGGCCTCGTGGTAGAGCGTCTCGAGCAGGTCGGACTGCTCGGCGAATGACGCCGTCGGCTGGATGTTGACCTCGATCACCCCGGGGTCGGGGGTCACCGTCAGCGACTGCAGACGCGAATCCGCGGGCGGCCCATAGCCTTCGACGATGACCGGGGCGCCCACGGCGGCCGCGGCCGCCTCGGTGGTCGCGACGAGTTCGACGTAGTCCTCGAGTCGCTCGGTCGGCGGCAGGAACACGTGGAGGATGTCGTCGCGCACCTCGGCGACGACGGCGGTACGCGGGACCGGGCCGTCGAACAGGTCCGCGGAGTCGGTGTCGGGGTCGGTGTCATCGGCCTCGACGACGGTCGGCGGCGTGGGCAGTGGTCGCGTCGGGGCGGTGGGGTCGGATTCGTGGACCACCGGGGCGGGCCCCCACGACAGCGAGTCCAACGGCAGCCGGAGTCCCGCGGGCGACGTGCCCGCGGTCAGGACGAGGCGCCCGCGGCGGGTGAACCATCCGACACTGCGCCACGCGGTGTCGTCGTCGGTGCGACTGACCGGGAGCACATGTGCCGTCGCGGCGGTGACCGGTTCGTCGAGTCGCGCCAGCAACGCCTTCCGGGCTGCGACGGTGTCCTGTTCAGGAGTCAGGTCCGGTCCGCGACCGCGTCGGCCCGCGGTGGGATCGTCCTCCTCGTCGTCGATGTCCGGCGCGGATTCGGCGGTGGGTTCCCCCGGTGGGGAACGCAGCAGGTCGGCCAACCGGACCAGCGGGTCCTCGTAGACCGGGCGGACGGTCGTGTCCGGCAACCCGAGGGCATCGGCGAACGCGGACAGGAACGCTGCGCTGCGGGCCGCGGACGCCGCGGTCGCCACCGGTGGTTCGATGTCCATCGACGCCGCAGCCATGGCGTCGTCGGCCCAGGGATCGGCCAACAGCTCCGGTCGCTGCCACAGGGCTTTCCCGTCGACCCGCCAGAGCAGCCCGATCTGCCAGCGCGGCAACGGTTCTCCCGGATACCACTTGCCCTGGCTCCGTTGCACCAGTCCCGACGGCGCGTAGACGGTGCGCAGACGTTCGGCGAGCTCCGAGGCCAGTCGGCGTTTGTGGCCACCGTCGGCCGTCGTCGACCACTCCGGCGCGGTCTGGTTGTCGATGGAGACGAACGTGGGTTCACCACCCATGGTCAGGCGGACGTCGCGCTCGGCCATCCGACGATCCACCAGGGCACCGAGATCGACGACCCCCGACCACTGGCTGTCGGTGTAGGGCAGCGTGACCCGCGGGTCCTCGTGGAAACGGGTGACGGTGTTGGAGAAATCCATGGTCGCGTGACACGGACCGGTCGCGCCGGTGATCGGCGCCGCGCCACCGGGCTGCGGGGTCGCGGCGAGCGGGATGTGGCCCTCCCCGGCGAACAGTCCCGACGTGGGATCCATGCCGACCCAACCCGCGCCGGGGAGGAACACCTCGGTCCAGGCGTGCAGGTCGGTGAAGTCCGCCGACGGTCCCGACGGGCCGTCGAGCGAGGCGACGTCGGAGGTCAGCTGCACCAGGTACCCGGAGACGAACCGGGCGGCGAGCCCGAGCCTGCGCAGGATGGCGACGAGCAACCACGCCGAGTCACGGCACGACCCGATCGCGCTGGACAGCGTGTACTCCGGCGACTGGACACCGGCCTCGAGACGCACGGTGTAGCCGACGTCGTCGCGCACCGCCTGGTTCAGCGCCACCAGGGTGTCGATGATGCGGGCGCCGGTCGTGGGACGGTGCCGTTCGACCCAGTCGTCGACCAGCGAGTTCTCGCCGTCCTCGCCGGATGAGTGCCGCCCGCCGGTCTCGCCCCCGACCGGTCGTAGGTAGGCCTCGAGGTCGGTGCGCATCTGCTCGGGGTAGGCGAAACCGTAGTTCTCCGCCCAGTCCTCGATGAAGAAGTCGAACGGGTTGATCGAGGTGAGGTCGGCGACGAGGCCCACCGTGATGGACAGCGACGTCGTCGGTTCCGGGAACACCAGGCGCGCCTGGTAGTTGCTGAACGCGTCCTGCTGCCAGTTGACGAAGTGGCCCGACGGCTCCACGGTGAGCGTGTACGCCTCGATCGGGGTCCGCGAGTGCGGGGCCGGGCGGAGCCGGACGACGTGTGGGTACACCTTGACCGGGCGGTCGAAGGAATAACTGGTCCTGTGCTCGAGTGCCACCTTGATGGTCAACGCGCGCAACCCTCCTCGTTCGTCGTACACGCCTGCGCCACAGCCGTCGCGCGTGGCGGTTCATCGGAGGTGTCAGTGCATCACAGATCGGCGCGGGGTGCCGCCCGCCGACCACGCGCCCGGTGCACGGTGAGCACCGCCACCCCGGCCAGCACGACGCCCACCATGTTGACGCCCAGCTGCAGCGTCGACTCCGCGGCCACCGTCCACTGCCCGAGGGTCGCGGCGATGACGGCGTACCCGGCCGCGGGCACGGTGGTCACCGAGATGAACACCCCGACCAGCACGGCGGATCGGGATGAGACGAGCGAGAGCATCCCCGCCGCACCGGCGAGCAGCGCGACCACGAAGGAGAAGGCACCGACCTGATAGATGAAGTCGACCTGGTTCGCCGCGGTCACATCGGTGATCTCCAACAACCCCGTGGCCTCGGCCGCGAGCGCGCCGATCCCGGTCACCACCATCGCGACGGGGAACCCGACGAGAAGGGCGAGCACGGATCGGCGGGCGAGATCGAATCGACGGCGCGCGATCGCCACCGCGACTCCGGCGAGCGGTCCGAACTCCGGGCCCACGACCATCGCCCCGACCACCGTCACGGGGGAGTCGGTGACCACACCGACCGCGGCGATCAGACACGCCAGGGCGAGGAACGCGACGAAGGTCACGCTGAGCGTCGCCTCCTCGCGGGTGCGACGCAGCAGTTCTTCCCACACGACGGCGTCGTCGGGATCACCCGGGGCGTCGCGTTCGGCCTTGTCGGCGGCATCCGACAGCACCGTGTCGAGCGGTTCCATCGTGATCGACCCGTGGGAGGGCAACCCGGCGTCGATGAGCGTGCTCAGGACGTCGTTGGCCGCCTCCCGGGTGACGTCGGCCTCCACCAGGTCACCGGCGGGCTCGACCGCGGCGCCCGGCATCGACAGGATGTGGGTGACGCCCACCGCCCTGCACAGCACCTCCACGATCTCCGCGCTGCGGTGCGCCGGGACGATCAGGCGGAGGTGGAGCACGTCGGGATCAGACCGTCGGCGCCGTGCCGGGGTCCCCGGCCGACGCCGGGGCCGCCTGGGTCGGCTTGGCCGGGGCGTCGATACCGGACTCCTTGCGCTGCGCCGCGGTGATGGGTGCGGGCGCATCGGTCAGCGGGTCGACACCGCCACCGGACTTGGGGAACGCGATGACCTCTCGGATGGATCCTTCGCCGGCGAGCAGGGCGGTGATGCGATCCCATCCGAAGGCGATCCCGCCGTGCGGCGGTGCGCCGAAGGCGAACGCGTCGAGCAGGAACCCGAACTTCTCCTGCGCCTCGGCGTTGTCGATGCCCATGATCGCGAACACCCGCTCCTGCACGTCGCGACGGTGGATACGGATGCTGCCGCCACCGATCTCGTTGCCGTTGCAGACGATGTCGTAGGCGAAGGCGAGCGCGGAGCCCGGATCGGACTCGAGGGTGTCGAGGGACTCGGGCTTGGGCGCGGTGAACGCGTGGTGCACGGCGGTCCACGCGCCGGACCCGACGGCGATGTCGCCGCCGGCGGTCGCGTCGGCCACCGGCTCGAACAGCGGGGCGTCGACGACCCAGGTGAACGCCCAGGCGTTCTCGTCGATGAGGCCCAGACGCGAGGCGATCTCACCGCGTGCGGCACCGAGCAGGGCGCGCTGCGCCTTCACCGGGCCCGCGGCGAAGAACACGCAGTCACCCGGAGCGGCACCGACGTGGGCGACGAGTCCGTCGCGCTCGGCGTCGGACAGGTTCTTGGCCACCGGGCCGCCGAGGGAACCGTCCTCACCGACGAGGACGTAGGCGAGACCGCGGGCGCCGCGCTGTTTGGCCCACTCCTGCCAGGCGTCGAGCTGACGACGGGGCTGGCTCGCCCCGCCCGGCATCACGACCGCACCGACGTACTCGGCCTGGAACACGCGGAACGGGGTGTCGGCGAAGAACTCCGTGCACTCGACGAGTTCGAGGTCGAAACGCAGGTCGGGTTTGTCGCTGCCGTATCGGCGCATCGCCTCGGCGTAGGTGATCCGGGGCAGCGGGGTGGGCACCTGGTAGCCGACGAGGTCCCACAGGGCGACGAGGATCTGCTCGGCGAGGGCGATGATGTCGTCCTGGTCGACGAAGCTCATCTCCACGTCGAGCTGGGTGAACTCGGGCTGTCGGTCGGCGCGGAAGTCCTCGTCGCGGTAGCAGCGTGCGATCTGGTAGTACCGCTCGAGCCCACCGACCATCAGCAGCTGCTTGAACAGCTGCGGACTCTGCGGAAGCGCGTAGAACGACCCGGGGCGCAGGCGGGCCGGGACGAGGAAGTCGCGGGCGCCCTCGGGGGTCGACCGGGTCAGCGTCGGGGTCTCGACCTCGACGAAGTCGTGGCGCGCGAGCACGTCGCGGGCCGCCTTGTTGAC
>NZ_JAEMTF010000127.1 GCF_016462415.1 Williamsia sp.
CGGGTGCATTTCTCGAGTCGATCGACGTCGCCGGCTTTCGCGGTATCGGCCCGCGCACGAAGCTCGAATTGCATCCCGGACCGGGTATCACCGTGGTCAGCGGCCGCAACGGATCGGGTAAGTCCAGCTTCGCCGAAGCGCTCGAATACGCACTCACCGGCCACAGCTACCGGTGGCGCAACAAGCCGAAACACTGGTCGGACGCCTGGCGCAATCTGCACGACTCCACATCATGCGGCGTTCGGGTCGCGTTCGCCGTCGAAGGTGGCGACCGAACTGTCATCGGCGTCGACTGGAAACCCGGCGATGAACTGAGCGCGGGCGCGGTGTGGACACAGGCCAGCAACGCGACACGGTCAGCTGGGCTCGTCAGCCTCGGATGGTCGCGCACCATGGACCTGCACCGTCCGCTGCTCACCTACGAGGAGATAGGTGGGCTGCTGGCCGAGTCGCCATCGGTCCTCCACGACGCTCTCGCACAACTCCTGGGCCTCGACGAGATCCAGGATGCAGAGCGGCGGCTCACTGACGCGGCCAAGACGGCCAAGGGCCCCAGGACAACTGCTGACGCCGCCGCGAAGTCGTTGAAGGCCGCGCTGGAATCTAGCGACGATCCACGGGCGACAACTGTCCTCAAGGCGCTCCGGCGGCCGTACAAACTCGACGTTGTCGAATCCGTTCTCACCGGAACCGATTCCGACGACGCCGAGAGAGCCCCGTTGCGTGCCGTTCTCGCCATCACTGCGCCGTCACCATCCGACGCAAATGTTGCCGCGGACGCAATCGAGACCGCCGAACGTGCCGCGGCGTCACTCGCAGACACCGCGCTGAACACGATGGCGGCCCGCACCGAGCTGTTAAAGCAGGCCATTCGCTACCAAGACCTCACCGACAGCGACACCTGTCCGGTCTGCGAGTCCACCGAGCTCGATGCTGACTGGCGACAACGAAGTCAAGCCGCGATCGACACAGCGACAGACCATCTCGCCGCCTACCGGCAATCCAAGTCGGACGTCGACAAGGCGCGCTCGGCCGGCCAAGCCGTGGCGGTACGCGTCGTCGACATCGCGCCAATGAACGGGATCGACGCGTCCCTGGTCGATGACTACCGAGCCGCAGTCGCCGCAGCCCGAGCGGTACCGCCCGAGTCGCACGCCCTCGCCGCGCACCTCCGCGATGTCGTCCCTCAGGTCGAACCCGCACTGAACGCTCTGAAAGCGGCAATCGACGAGGTACTCGCCACGCAGGAGAACACCTGGAAACCGGTAGTCACCGAGATCTCGACCTGGCTGGCGTTGGAACGTGTCGCCCGACAAAACGACTCGCGTCTCACGACGGCGACCGAGGCCAAGAACTGGGTCAGCACCAATGCGCAGACGCTGCGCAATCAGCGCCTCGAGCCGATCGCCGATCAGGCTCGCGCCATCTGGTCGCAGCTACGGCAGGAGAGCAACGTCGATATCGGCTCGATCACGTTGGAGGGTCGAAACACCAGTCGCCGTGTCAACTTCGAGGGCAGCGTCGACGGTAAGTCGGCCGGGGCGCTATCGGTGATGAGTCAGGGGGAGTTGCATGCGCTGGCGTTGGCGCTGTTCCTGCCACGGGCCACCACCGCGCAGAGCCCGTTCCGGTTCATCGTTCTCGACGATCCGATCCAGGCGATGGATCCTGCCAAGATCGACGGGTTCCTGCAGGTACTCAGCGAGCTGTCGGCGACACGTCAGGTGATCGTGTTCTCCCACGATGACCGGTTGGCGTCGGCGATCCGGAACACCTCGGTGAAGGCGCGCCTGATCGAGGTCACGCGTGAGTCGGGATCGCGCGTCATCACGAAGGAATCTCTCGACCCCGCGCGCCGCTATGTCGATGACGTGTTCGCACTCGTCGTCGACGAGAACGTCCCCGACGATGTGAAGCGTCGTGCCGTGCCGACGCTGTTCCGTCAGGCGATAGAAGCGGCCGCACAACAGTCGTTCTTCGCGTCTGCCTATCGAAAAGGGCTCGGGCGGATAGAGATCGAGGAGCAGTGGGGAACTGCCAAGAAAACACGTGCGCGCCTAGCGCTTGCCGTTCACGGTGACACCGAGGTCGACGTCTCGGGCTGGCTGTCGTATCGCGGTTGGCGGAAGCCGACGCTAGGAATCTGTAACGCGGGAAGCCACGGCAGCTCGGCGACTCCGACTCGCGAGACCGTGAACGACCTCCGCAAGACTGTCGACGAGTTGTTGGCGCTGTGACCGCCGGGGTCACCACATCTGCCGAGCTTCTGTATCGAGCCGAGCAGCTACTCAGCGGAAATATTGACGCTGCCCAGGGTAATTCGGCGCGTCTCGCGGCGGTGCTTGCTCGGCAGGCGCTCGAGACGATCGTGCTGCAGCGATGTAAGTCGTTCGGTGCGGAGGTCGAGTACGCGTCGATGAGATCGCGGCTAGTGATCCTCCGCGCGTTCGACGATCCGTCAGCTGCCAACGATGCAGCTGGTGCCTGGCAGGGCCTGAGCGCTGTGTGTCATCGTCATGCGTTCGAGCTGTCTCCCACGGTCTCTGAGGTCCGGTCTCAGTGCGAGGTTGTTGCGCGGCTGCTTTGACCGTGTCGATTTCTCACTGTCGATTGCTCTGATGTGCCGTTCTCCGGTCTGGCTCGCCTAAGCGTCTGATTTACCCGCTTTCTTGGGAATGTTGGTGCCGGCGAGGACGGCCGTCGGATTCCGGTGCGCCACGACGGGACCGTTCCTGTGGTCGGCCTAGTTTCTCATCGAGACGAGCGCTGCTTACTTGCCTGCGCGAAGAGCCTGATGCTGGCGATGATGAGACCGACAATTGGGATCGACACAAAGCAGGTTGGAAAAAAGATCAGAAACCCAAAAAATACTCCGGAGAAAATTGCACCGAGAGCGTCGAAGTCGGGTTCGCCGATCTGCGCGATGAGCAGGGCCGCAGCGGTGACCACCAAGGTAAGAACGAAGCACAGGGGGATGGCCCAAAGCACCGAGGTGAAGTAAACATTCCGGTCGCTGCGATGGATCGGCTCACTGCTTTCGTTCACTCTGTTGGCACCTTCGCTGGTTGATCCGCGCTTCCCAGTGGCACGCCGGGGTCTTCCGCAGATGTCTGCTGGCTGCCGGGATAACCCATTTGCGGGGCTGCGTGTGTGGTCGGCCCGATGTCCGGGAGGTCGGTGCCGATATGCGTGTTAGGGCCGCGGAGCAGTCCGAGTCCGGGTCCGAGTTCGCTCTCAGTCGCTGAGCGTTGGGCAAGCGTGTAAACGGTTCCGTCGTCTTTGTAGTTGTACGACTCGACCGATGGGTAGGGCGTTACGGTTCCGTCGATGGCTGCTGACCCGGTTGCGGACGGCTGGATAGTCAGATCGCCGGCTACTCCAATTTTTCCTGCGGTCGCAACTTCGGGCTGAAAGGCATCCGAGCCGAAGTACTTGATTCGCACTGAGCCGTCCTCGCTCTGCAATGCGGAGACTTCGGGCGTTCCGGCACGAGGCGCATGGTCGGTGCCAAGGTCGAGCGGTGGCCCCTTCACGACGGTCGGATTCTGCCTGGCCACGACGATCCCTCGCTCGTAATCGACGTACACGGACACACGCGAATGTTCGGCGCTGGCATTTGCGTCAGGTCCACGGTCGTCGCCCAAGTTGTTGGGAAATTGTTGCTTCGCCGCCCAGTCGAGCGGGTTCGCGGATACGTTCTGCACCTGTTTACTGGGGATGTAGAGGTTAGTGCGCACCACTCCAGCCCCAGGTTTCGGTTTGATCGTCGCTACCGAGATATTTGAGAGAGCGCCCTGGTACTTGGGGTCATATGTGTGAGGGTCGAGAGCCTCGGCCATGCGCCAGTCGTTCGAAGTGACCGGGTCTTTCCCGTACGTCTTGCGGTACGCAGCAACCTGATTCGCGCGGCGATCAGCCAGGTTGACGTTTCCGCCCTCCCCCTTAGGTGTCAGAGGTAGAGACCCGTCGGCGGCATTGATCGCGGCAGCGAGATCATCGTCGAATCGCTCTGCGTCGGCGATGACTTTGTTGACGCGGAGCTGAATGGCCTTGATCTGCGCGTAGTACGAGGCCTTGTCCTCGTTAACCCACCCACGCATGTTTGGAGGATTCGGGTCGGTGACGGTATTCCAGACCGGATCGATCGTGAGTTTGTTGGCGTCGGCATCCGCTTGCACCTGGCGCGCCGCGGCCTTCAGCGCAACACCTTCGTCGTAGCAGTCGCGTGCTGCGGCGGCGATCTTCCATGCTTCTCGTCCGTGTGCGGCGATGTTGCCATGTGTTTTGCCGGCTGAGTCCTTTGCCGCTTTCGCGGCGTCGCCCTCCCAGGTGTGCAGCTCGGACAGCTTCTTCACGTGGGTGTTGAGGTCGTCACAAGTCTGTTTGTGGGCCGAACACACAGAGAAGATTTCCCGAATCTGCTCCGGGTCGAAGTTGACGACCTCGCCGAAACCGACCACGCTCAGATGTCCAGGTTGAGTGGGCGATGGGGTGTCTCGCCGGCGACGTAGAGGGCCGTCGAGTTATCGCCGTCGGTGTTGTTATAGAGCGCTGCACTGGTGTGCAGGTTGCTGCCGTGTTCACGAACAGTGGCCACGATTGCTGCAGTTGTCGGCTTCCACTGATCGACCTTGGCCTGCAGCGCTTGGCGTGAGCCCGAGAACAGTCCGTCAGCAGCCGCAGACGCTCCTGCATGGCTCCGACCGAACGCTTCGGTGGAGTCGTCGGCCGCTGTGTGCAGATCCTGGCCGACGGTATGCAGCGTCGCCGGATCCACTTTCAGATGTTTGCCCATCCCCGCACCCCGTTCGCCAAATCTTCTGCTCGAGTTCGAGACCGGTGGGACATTACCGGACGGGTGTCAAGGATGGCTAACGGTTGTCCACAGGGTGGGGATTAATGCAGCCTGAAGCCGTTGGTCGGTCAGCGGATGCAGTTACTTGGTGGTGACGGCCCGGAGGTCCGGTTCGTTGCCTGCTCGCCCGACGAGGCGCTTCACGTCGCCGACGATCAGGTCGACGGACTGATCGATGAGGGCTGGCGATACGAGGACTTCGCGCTCCTGTCCACGGGGAGCCGACATCCGATCCAGGTCGAGCGCCAGGAGGAGGGTAACGAGTCGTACTGGAAGACGTTCTGGGACAACGACGACATCTTCTACGGCCATGTTCTCGGTTTCAAGGGTCTCGAGCGGCGCGTGATCATCCTGGCACTGAACGAGACGACACGACTAGATCGGTCCAGAGAACGCCTGTACGTGGGACTCTCGCGTGCGAGGGACCAGCTGGTTATCTGCGGAGACCCAGATTTCGTGCGCGAGGTCGGCGGACCGGAGCTCGCGTCGCGGCTGGGGCTGTAAGCCCGGACGGCTCGGCTACGCACCGCTAGAGAAGCGCGGACACATCCCGCGCCGCGTCGATCGACAACGGGTCGGCGTGCAGTGCAGCCAGCGCGAGCCGGAGTCGTCGAACGTACTCGGCCGTGGCCTCAGTGTCGTCGCTGTTTTCATCCGTGCGGGTTTCCAGTGCGGTGAACATCGGTGGACCTCGAATCGCATGTCGGACGCCGCCGTATCGAAACCGCTGGCGTGGTCGAGCAGATCGTGTCGTCCGAGCCGTCGGGGACTGGCGCCGGGAAGAAGTCCAACCGTAAAACGATGGGTTGCGGGATCGCAAAGGATATTGCGAGTGTCACAACCCCGGATGACCGTCGTCGTCGACGGGTACCGGGTCGGGTTCATCGGATGTCCCGCGCTCGATCATCGAGATGATCAGCAACGGCGGATCAGACCCGGCGACGAGCTCTCCGACGGCGTCGACCACCAGCCATCCGCCCTCCTGCCGACGCAACCGGATGTCCTCGAGTTCTCCGCGTCGACTGGACCCGTCGAGCACGGCCGCGGCCACGACGAAGATCCGCGCGACATCGTCGGGATGCGGAGTATCCCGGTTGTCGCGCTGACCTTTCCACGCGACACCCGCCGGCGGATCGGTCAGCCACCGCAACACCCGCATCTTCGACACGTCCATGACGACAACGTGGACGTTCGACATCCGCGCCACCGTCGACATCGCCATCGATTCGACCGGCGTCGTCGCCGGGGCACCGGAGACCTCGAACAGCACGCCCGACAGGCCGCGGTGTGCTGCTGCGGGAACCAGGCTCGCGACAGCGGCGACCGGACCGTCCGGACGGCGCAGCGTCGCCGAGCCCGACCATTCCATCGGGGCGTCGGTGAGCATCGCCTGGACGAGTCCGAGCGTGTCGTCGACCTCCACGAACCGCAACGCATCGGCACTGGTGATCCCCGACTCGCGCACCTCGACTTGCGGCCGACCGACCAGAACCCCCGCCCCGGCCGGCGCCCGGAACAGGCGCGCATCGACGTCCCAGTCGAACGCGACCGCGGCCGGCGGCTCGGCGTCGACAGACCCCTGAGTCGCTAACCACGCTGCCCGTATTCGGCCGGCGGGACCGTCCACGGGTCGGCATTCGACGCCGTCAAACTCGAGGTGCTCCGGGGCCGCGTGTTCTGCTGCGTCAGCCCATCGGCTGACCGCGTTGGTGATCTCTCGAGCGCGCCGGGTGCCCGCCGCGTCGACCAGGGCGCGGCTCAGCGACGTTCGATGCCGGACCCGACCGCCTCGGAACAGGACCGTCGGCGAACCGGGTTCCCGCAGGTCCACCAAGGTCCACCCGTCGCTGCTTACCATGGCTAAAAGTTACGTCATCGCGACGTGGACGGGACTTCCGCACCCAAGGGAGCTGCGGCACAATCGGCGGCGTGACGGCGCCCGCTCCTAGACCCCATTCGCAGGTGCGCACCGCTACTGACCGTTCCGAACTCGACGCCTGTGTGCGTGTCCTCGCCGAGGCGTTCGCGCAGGATCCGCTGATGGCGTCGATCTGGCCCGACGACCACCGCCGTCGCGCTGCGCTCGTTGGGTACTTCACCGCGACGATGCGGTACGAACACAGCCGAATCGGCGTGGTCGACTACCTCACCGACGATGCCGGTCATCCGGTCGCCGTCGCCGCGTGGGACGGCCCGAACCGTGGCGGCACGGTGGCCGGCCTGGTCCGCACAGTGCGCGCCGCGCCCGGCATGCTCGGCGCACTACGTGGGCGACTCCCGGCGGGAATCGGCGTCCGACAACGCCTCGACGCGCACGAACCCACCGACCCACATTGGACGCTGGTCAACCTCGGTGTCGCCACGGTCGCGCAGAAGCAGGGCCACGCCCGAACGCTGATCGAGCACCGACTCGCGCACATCGACGCCAACCCGCTGTCCGCCCATCTCGTGTGCACGCGAGCGGGAAACGTTGCGCTATATCGCCGTTTCGGATTCGAGGTGTCCGAAGAATTCGACCTCGCGAATGGCACCTCGTTGTGGGCGATGGATCGACCCGCACGGCATCACCATTCGTGAGAACACGCGCCGCAGTGAAAGTGGCTGGGTGGATCGAAGACGACGCATCCAACGGTCCTCATGCCGTAGGGCGGCGGTCCGATCGGCATCCCGCTCAACACGGTGAAGGTTCGGCGCTCGCGACACTGCGGGCAGGCGGGCCGGTGACTGAACATCAACTCGTCGAACGTCGGGCCGAGCGGCTGATGCAGGATGTCGTGGCACGACGGGCACACCCCGACAGGCTCGGGCGGCTCGCCGTCGAACCCGCGAACCTCGATGTGGCCCTGAAACCGGGGGCTGTACCCGGGATCAGACACCGATCCCGACCACACGCATTGCATCCCCATGACTCCCCGATGCGCGCTCCCTCGCGAGCCACATCGCCCGAACACGGGTGGGGCAACTCCCACCACTGTGTGGGATCGACGGCTTCGGCCTCGATCGCCGCGAGTACCGTCACCGCGGTCTCGTCTTCGAGCGTTCTCGGTGCGGTCGGGAACGATCCGGTTGTGCGCTGCTGAACTGCGCTGACGGCCACCCCGTCAAAGGCTTGGATCCGAAGCAGTTCGTGATCACCGATATCCGACTGGGCCACATACAGTCCGACGATCGTCGGCTCGCGTGCCTCGACCACGGCGACCACGGTGTCGCCGCCACTGACGTCCGGGAAGTTCCATGTGATCGTGTCGACCGACTCGATGCGGTCCTCGCGGATCACGTTCTGCCACGGCGCGGCAAACGCGATGTGCACCGGACGCCGGGTGTCGATCGCCGGATACGCGTACCAGCGTTCCATCGGCCTTCCCGGCCCATACCGAATGGACGGTCCGCCATAGCCTTTGCGACGCGGTGGATCGTCGTCAGGGATTTGCATGCAGTCCTCTCGCGGCGACGTCGGCGAGCCGACGCGGATCAATGGTCATTGGTCGCCGCCTTCCTGGCCTGCAGTTCGGCGTAGTAGCGGCGCCGACGGTCGATCTTGAGCACCAGTCGCAACGCGGCCACCAGCAGCTTCATCGTCGACATCCACTTGTCGACCTCCCGGGCGCACGCCTCGACCTCGTCCGGATCATCCGACGCATCGCCGTAGCGGCCCCACTTCCCGCGCTCGCGGTTGCAGACCTTGATGCAGTCGATGATGGTGCGCCGGTTGAGGTCGCAGACCTGCGCCACCTCGTCCGGACTCGTCGGACCGTCGTCGATCAGATGCAGCACGGCCATCAACTGATCGGGCAGAGCCGGCGACTCCTCTTCGTCGGCTTCGGGTTCGGGCTTCCACGCCAGTCGGGGAGTGGCCAGCTCCTCACGGATCTGCGGGACGTCGTCGATGACGAACGCGATCCACTTCTTCGCGGCCGAGGTCAGGTTGGCGTCATAGAACACCGAGCACTCCAGGCGCAGCGAGGCGTACACATTGCTCTCGATCAGGCGCAGCGTGATGCTGGGCCATCGCGTCGCCCGTGTCGCGATGTAGTGCGCGGCCTCGAACGCGTCCGGAACCGACGAGACGATGCATGCGAAGAACTCGATGGCCGGCTCGTCGGTGCACATACGCATCCAGGACGAGACTTCGCCGGTGGGGACGCGGATGTCACCGTCGTCGTCAACGCTGATGGGGTGACTGACCTGTCGTGCAAGCGATTCGAGCACCAAGCGCCGGAGGTCGTCCGGATCGTGAGGGGTGACACCGACCGAGATCGATGGCTCGAGCAGTCCCGCCCGCTCGCCACCCTCGAGGAACGTCGGGTGGACGACCTCCCAGATCTCGCGCAGCGCGCGCACCGCGGTGGCCGCCAGTTCGTCGATGCGACGTCGACCGCACTCGACGATGATCGGTCGGTCGCGGGCCTGTAGCGGGCGAAACCCCATACCGAACAGCTGGCCCATCTGGTCGAGCCGGCAGCGATCGGTGGTGTGCAGGTCCGACACGGCCACTGAACAGCGCACCCGGCGTGACCCGGTGACGGTGAACGTCAGCTTCCCGTGCGGTCCGCCGGGGAACTCGTCGGTGGACTGCACGACGGTGTACTCGTCGCCCTGGTCGAGCCGCGACAGCTGGTCGGCCAGGCCGATGCGAAAGGCGCGCCAGGCGTCCTCGACGGACACGTCGAAATCGAAATCGGTGAGCATGGCGGCTCCTTTCGCCGGGCGGTCGGCGAACAGCTCGGACGACCGGTAGAGAGTGAAGAGTACGGCTGGGGTGTGACAGGTTCGGGGAGGCGAGCCGGTCACCATTCGTCCCATTCGCGTGGCGGTGGCGGTTCGCTCTCCACCCCGAGTCGCCGCAGGTCAGACCAGCTGATCCGCCGCGGCTCGATGCCCGGCCAGCGCATGATCAGCAGAGTCCTTAGGTACTGGCCCACGATCGCTCCCAGGACCGTCTGCGCGGCCGCTATGTCACGACCATGCGTCTGCGAATGCCGGATCACCCACTCCGGTGCCTCGGCGAATCCGGACCATGGATTCGGTCGATCCGAGATCGCGGCAAGAGCGCCCACGATGGATTGATCCAGCAGCTGCTGCTCCCACGTCACCGAAAATTCGAGATCAAGCGAACCGTCGGAGCCGGTCAGCAGGCCGGCGAGCGCGTCGACGAACTCGATCCAATAGTCGTGGTCGTCGCTGCCGGTGTCTCGGCTGGCGAGATAGCCGTCGACGAGTTCGTCGAGGCCGATCGTCCGGGATCCGTTCATGGCTCCTCCTGGTTCGCTGTGAGGGCACGCTCGCGCGCACCCAAACATGGGTCGGAGCGTGTGATGGAAAGGGGTTTCGGCTCGATTCGAGCGGGAGCGGCTGGATGTTCTGCCGCTGATCTCGACCCTTCACTCGTGACGGTAGCGGGAGGGTCTGACAGACAGGTACGTCCACCGAGAAGCGCTGACGATGGCTGCCGCCCGAGTATCGTCTTCCGACATGGCTGATTGGCGCGAAGAGACCGTCGAGAAACTGCGGGGCCTGATCCTGGGCGCGGAAGACGGCATCGTCGAAGAGATCAAGTGGCGCAAACCGTCGAACCCCGACGGAGTGCCGACCTTCTCCCTCGACGGCCTCATCTGCACGCTGGAGACCTACAAGGACAAGGTGAAGCTCACGTTCGCGAAGGGTGCGTCGCTGCCCGACCCGCACTCGCTGTTCAACGCCAGCCTCACCGCCGGCACGCGTCGGGCCATCGACATCAAGGAATCGAATTCGCTCGATTCCGATGCTTTCACCGCTCTGATCAGCGCCGCGGCCGCCGCCAACCGAAACTGAGCCCCCTCTCGGGACCAAATCGCGGTGCTCGTGCGTTGGAGTAATTGATGTCGCAGCCAGCGGCGTCAAGGGAGGTATCGATGACCACGAAGTACCAGAAGACCGCCGACGCCGTGAACGGGCTGACCCCCGTCCAGTACCGCGTCACCCAGAAGGACGGGACCGAACCCGCCTTCTCCAACGAGTACTGGGACAACCACGAGGCGGGAATCTACGTCGACGTCGTCTCGGGCGAACCGCTGTTCTCCTCGCTCGACAAGTACGACAGCGGCACCGGCTGGCCGAGCTTCACCCGGCCCATCGAGGCCGACGCGGTGACCACCAAGAGCGACCGGAAGTTGCTGATCAAGCGCACCGAGGCGCGCTCGGCGGGTGCCGACAGCCATCTCGGGCACATCTTCAACGACGGTCCCCGCGACGCCGGCGGCCAGCGGTTCTGCATGAACTCCGCGGCGCTGCGTTTCGTCCCCGTCGACGAGCTCGAGGCCCAGGGCTACGGCGACTACGTCTCGCTGTTCACGACCGACTCCACCACCCCAGGTTCGACCACCACCGAGGAGCATTCACGATGACCACTGACACCGGACAGATCACCACCCAGCCCGGCACCGAGACCGCCGTCCTCGCCGGCGGTTGCTTCTGGGGCATGGAAGACCTCATCCGTCGCCAGCCCGGTGTGCTGGCGACCCGCGTCGGCTACACCGGCGGCAGCAACGACCACGCCACCTACCGCAGCCATCCCGGCCACGCCGAGGCCGTCGAGATCGTGTTCGACCCGTCGCAGACCACCTACCGCGACATCCTGGCGTTCTTCTTCCAGGCACACGATCCGTCGACCAAGGATCGTCAGGGAAACGACGTGGGAACCAGCTACCGCTCGGCGATCTTCCCGGTCACTGCCGAGCAGGAGAAGGTCGCCCGCGAGACCATCGCAGATGTCGACGCGTCCGGTCTGTGGCCGGGCAAGGCCGTCACCACGATCGAGCCGTCGGGCCCGTTCTGGCAGGCCGAGCCCGAGCATCAGGACTACCTGATCCGCAACCCCGGTGGCTACACGTGCCACTATGTGCGCCCGGGTTGGGTTCTGCCCAAGCGCAGTGAGGCTGCCTCGCAGTAGTTTTCGAAACGCGTGATCGATCGCGCACCAAAGACGCCCACCGTTCCTGATGGAACGGTGGGCGTTGTGCTTTCAGGGGTAGAACTCCCGGCCGGACCTCCAGTAGGCGAACAAGTCGTCGAGCATCGGACTGATCGCGTCGTAGGTGTCCCAGGTGTCGGGGATCTCGTAGGTCGAGTCGTAACCGGCCAGCGTCGGCACCGCAGAGATTGATCCCAGGTACGCGCGATACGCAGCATCGGCGAACGCGACGCCGGTCGCGGTGAGGTCCGAGTTGCTGAACTCGCCGTGGAAGTAGGTGTGCGCGTACTCCGAGAGCGTGGCGTTTCGGCGATAGGCAGCGACCATGGCTTTCTGATGGCGCGACGCGACCAGCCCGCGATTCGCCGCCCACGCCAGAAATGCTCCGATGTGGATGGCCGCGGCGGACAGGT
>NZ_JAEMTF010000128.1 GCF_016462415.1 Williamsia sp.
GCACGGCCCTCACCCCGGACACCCCGATCGATGTCGGGGCCGACAGCACGCTGGGCAACCGCCCCAACGAGCTCCTCGAGCCGGGCACCGAGACCGTCGACGGACGCATGTCGAAGGCCGCGCTGCTCGCGCTGGTCGTCCAGACCACCGAGATCGGGATCGCCGTCGTCGACGAACACCGTGACGTGGTGATGTTCAACCGCCGCGCGCACGAACTCGGGCTCGTCCACGACCACCTCCTCGAAGACCAGGTCTGGGCCGCCTCGCGGACCGTGTTGGAGACCGGTGAGGACGTCGACGTCGAACTGACCCCGCACCACGCGACCAACGGGTTCATCTCCACCGGGCGGGCCGTCGCGCCGCCGGTCGCGGTGCGGTGCGTGATCCGGCTGGTCACCGACGGCACCGAGCGGTACGCCGTGGTCTACGGCACCGACGACTCGGACAACATGCGGCTGGAGGCGACGCGACGCGACTTCGTCGCCAACGTCTCCCACGAGCTCAAGACCCCCGTCGGCGCGATCGGACTGCTCACCGAGGCGCTGCTGGAGTCGCAGGACGACCCCGAGTCGGTCCGCCACTTCGGCGAGCGGGTGATCACCGAGTCCACCCGCATGGGCAACATGGTCAACGAGCTCATCGCGCTCTCCCGGCTCCAGGGCGCCGAGCGGCTGCCCGACTCCGATGACGTCGACGTCGACGAACTGGTCGACGAGGCCATCCACCGCGCGCAGGTCGGCGCCGAGGCCGCGGAGATCTCGCTGAACACCGATCGGCCCAGCGGCCTCGTCGTGCGCGGCGACCGCACCCTGCTGCTGACGGCCCTGAACAACCTGATCGCCAACGCGATCGCGTACTCACCGGCCAACTCGCCGGTGTCGGTGAGCCGTCGCGTGATCCCGGCGGGCACCGACCCCGCGATGGTGGCCATCGCGGTGACCGACCGCGGTATCGGGATCGCCCCGCGAGACCAGGCCCGCGTGTTCGAGCGGTTCTTCCGCGTCGACAAGGCGCGGTCGCGGGCCACCGGCGGGACCGGACTCGGACTCGCCATCGTCAAACACGTCGCGGCGAACCACGACGGGTCGATCACCCTGTGGAGCAAACCCGGGACCGGCTCGACGTTCACGCTCGCGATTCCCATGTCTCGCGCCGGTGTCGGCGAGAAGACCATCCCTGCACCACGATTCACCACGGACAAGGACTCGGATCGCCGGGTTCTCGAGACGAAGGAACTGAACAGGTGACGCACGTCCTGATTGTGGAAGACGAAGAGTCTCTGGCTGATCCGTTGGCCTTCCTGCTGCGCAAGGAGGGGTTCGAGACGACGATCGTCAACGACGGCTCCCGCGCGGTCGGCGAGTTCGAGCGGGTCTCGCCCGACATCGTGCTCCTCGACCTCATGCTGCCGGGGGTGTCGGGGACCGAGGTCTGCAAGGCGCTGCGGCTCAAGTCCAGTGTCCCGGTCATCATGGTGACCGCGCGTGACAGCGAGATCGACAAGGTCGTGGGCCTCGAACTCGGCGCCGACGACTACGTCACCAAGCCGTACTCGGCGCGCGAGCTGATCGCGCGGATCCGCGCGGTGCTGCGCCGCGGCGTGGACACCGGCGACGACCTCGGACTCGACGGCGGTCTGCTCGAGGCGGGTCCGGTCACGATGGACGTCGAGCGCCACATCGTGTCGGTGCAGGGCTCGACGATCACGTTGCCGCTCAAGGAGTTCGACCTCCTGGAATACCTGCTGCGCAACGCGGGACGGGTGCTGACCCGAGGGCAGTTGATCGACCGTGTCTGGGGCGCCGACTACGTCGGCGACACCAAGACGCTCGATGTCCACGTCAAGCGCCTGCGGTCGAAGATCGAGTCCGACCCGGGCAACCCCAAGCACCTGGTCACCGTTCGCGGCCTGGGTTACAAGCTCGAGCCCTGACGGGCCGCCGTCGCGAGTTCGACGGTCGCCGCGCGTAATTCGTCGGCGGAGTCGAGGCGGTGTGCGTACCCGACCCGGGTGTGTGCAGGCTGCGGTCCGCGTGGTGTCGAGACCAGCAGGTCGAGGCCGTAGCGGTCGGCGCCGGTGCAGCGCGCGCTCGTCGCGTCCGGATATCCGCCGAGCGCACGGGCCATCGCCACCAACGACTCGGCGTGGTCGGCGTTGAGGTGCTCGATCGCCGGCCCGGCGTGCGGCACGACCGGGTCGGGTTCGGCCGCGATGTAGTCGGTGCCGCTCGCGGAGTCCATCCGGCCGTAACCGCCGACCCACCGCACGCGGTGCACCCGCAGCACCCACAGCGAGAAGTCGCTGTAGTCGACGTAGTACTTCGCCGCGGGAACCGCCGCGAGATGGGCGGCGCGGGCCGCGTCGTACTCGTCGCCGACCGGACGTTCCACCGCACCGGCGAGCGTGACGCGTCCGCTGGCCAACGGGTCGTCGTCGGTGTCGGGGGTGACGATGGCGATGCTCGCCCGAGGATCGTGGGCGAGGTTGCGGCCGTGCTCGGCCATGTGCGACACGCACAGCACCGGGGAACCCTCGTGCAGGCCGTAGGTGACGAACGACGCCCAGGGGTCGCCGTCGGCGGTGAGCGTCGCCAGGGTCGCGGTGGTGTTCGACGCCGCGAGGGTCCTGGCCTCCTCGGCCGGTGACGACCGAGTGGGGCGGAGCACGTCGGTCAGCGGACCGGGGATCGTCGGGGCGTCCCCGGGGTCGCCGTGATCGCGATTGGCCATGGTCTCTACTCCTCGGGAGTCAACGCGTACTTGATGTCGCCGGTGCGGCGTTCGGTTGCGCGGGCGGTGGCCGGGTGGATCGCGATCAGGCCGAGACCGTTGCGTCGACGGCAGGCCGCGGCCAGCTCGTCGTAGGCGGCCTGCCCGATCAGCTCGGTCAGCTCGGGTCCGTAGGACTGCCACACCTGCTTCTCGCCCACGTGCGCGTCCGGCGACCCCGAGCAGTACCACTTGAGGTCCTCGCCACCCGAACCCCAACCGCGACGGTCGAACTCGGTGATCGTGGTCTTGAGGATCTCGGTGCCGTCGGGACGCTCGACCCACGTCTGTTCACGCCGGACCGGCAGCTGCCAGCACACGTCGGGCTTGACCGTCAGTGGCTCGAGTCCCTTGCGCAGCGCCATGGAGTGCAGCGCGCAGCCCGCGCCGCCGGCGAAACCGGGGCGGTTGAGGAAGATGCAGGCACCCTTGTGCTTGCGGGTCTTCAGCGCGGGCTCTTCGTCGAGCTCGTCCTCCTCGAGGTAGCCGCGCTTGCCCAGCGGGTTGCGGCCGGTGCCCTTGTCGTAGAACTGCCAGTCGTCGGGCGTCAGCATCGCCATGCCGCGTTCGAGGCGTGTGCGATCGTCTTTGTCGGACAGATACGCGCCGTGGCTGCAGCATCCGTCGTCCTCGCGGCCCTCGATGATCCCCTGGCACGCGGGAGTGCCGAACACGCACGTCCAATGGGACAGCAGCCACGTCAGATCGGCGCTGATGAGGTGTTCGGGGTCGGCGGGATCGATGAAATCGAACCACTCGCGCGGGAAGTCGAGCTCGACTTCCGGGGCGGGGGTCATCTTGTCTGTGGCTGCCTGCACAACTGACAACGGTAGACGCACTACCTTGTAGGGCGTGCGCTTAGGAGTTCTGGACGTCGGCAGCAACACCGTCCATCTGTTGGTGGTCGATGCACACCGTGGTGGGCACCCCACCCCGATGAGTTCGACCAAGTCGACGCTGCGGCTCGCCGAACAGATCGATGCGAGCGGAAAGCTGTCCCCCCTCGGTGCGACGAAGCTGATCGAGGCGGTCGAGGAGTTCACCACCATCGCGTCGAGCTCGGGCTGCGCGCAGGTCATGGCCTTCGCGACGTCGGCGGTACGCGATGCGACCAACTGTGACCGCGTGTTGGACGACGTCGAGAAGAGCACCGGCGTGCGGGTGGAGGTACTGACCGGGGAGGACGAGGCCCGGCTCACGTCGCTGGCGGTGCGCCGCTGGTTCGGGTGGAGCGCGGGACGCATCCTGGCCCTCGACATCGGCGGCGGGTCGCTGGAGCTGTCGAACGGGGTCGACGAGGAACCCGACGTGGCCCTGTCGTTGCCGCTAGGTGCGGGACGACTCACCCGGGAGTGGCTGACCGAGGACCCGCCCGGCAAACGGCGCGTCGCGGTGCTGCGTGACTGGCTGGACGCGGAGCTGGCGGTCGCGGCCAAGGAACTGAAGGCCGCCGGTGCACCCGACCTGGCCGTCGGGACATCGAAGACCTTCCGCTCGCTGGCCCGACTCACCGGCGCGGCGCCGTCGAGCGCCGGACCGCGGGTGACGCGCACACTGACCAGCAACGGACTGCGACAGCTCATCTCGTTCATCTCCCGCATGACGGTGAGCGACCGCGCCGAGCTCGAGGGCGTCAGCGAGGACCGCGCCGGGCAGCTCGTGGCGGGTGCGCTCGTCGCGGAGGCCTCGATGCGGGCGCTCTCGGTCGATACCCTCGAGATTTGCCCGTGGGCACTGCGGGAGGGTGTCATCTTGCGACGGCTCGACGTGGAGCCGACGGGAATCGGTCGGGTGGACGCGGGTGTGGCCACCTCGACCGACCCGGGAAACCCGGGCTCCGCGGGCATCGACATCGCCCCGAGCGGACGCGCGAGCGCACGATCCTAGGAAAGGCAGAACAGGAATGGCCAGAGAACCGGATGCGGATTCACGGCCGATCTCGGTGGCCGAACTCATGGCACGGGCTCGGGAGCTCGACGAGGCGCCGACCGACGGCGACGCAGCCTCCTCCGACGGCTCCGGACGTCGACGTCGTGGTGGCGCCGGGTCGGTGTCGTTCGCGGAGCTGACCGGCGAGTTGCCCCGTGTGTCCGATGCCCCCTCGCGCAGTGGGCGGCAGACGGGCGCCCCGGAGACCGACGCACCCGCCGCCGCGAGCGCCCCCTCGGCGGACCCGGAGTCGCGCTTCGTCCCCACCGAGCAGGCTGCACGCGCGGCCGAGCCCGCACGCAGGCCGTTCCCGCGGTCCGAGCCCCCGCGACCCACCCGCGAACCCGAGGTCTTCCCCCGATCGGAGGCCCCGGTGGGCCGGCCGTTCGAACCGCCTGTGCGCCCGGCCGCGTGGTCCGCGCCGGACCGCGGCGCCGGTGAACGCCCCGTCCATCCACCGACCCGCGACATCAGCAGCGGCGCCATCGCGGACCGTTTCCGCGACCAGCGACGAGCCGAGGCCGAGGACGCCGTGGAGACCGGCATCATCCCGCGGGTCGAGCAGGCGACGGATGTCGACGTGTCGACACCGCCGACCGGGTCACTCGACGGTGCCGATCTGGGTCATCTCACCCCGCAGGAACGCGAGCGCGAGTTCGAGCGCTACCGCAACTTCGAGGACATCGACGACCTCGCCGAGCCCGAAGCGGAACCGAAGAAGAAGCGAGGCCGGTTCGGTGGTCTGCTGCGCGGCCGATCCGCGACCGCCGACGACCGGTCGAGCCCCCGCGACGATCAGCCGGACGAGTCCGACGATCACGAGCAGTCCGACGACCGGCCCTGGACCCGGTGGCCCGCCGACGACGCGGCCGAGACCGACCCCGACGTGGGGCACTCGACGCGATCCAACGAGCTCCGCGACCACCTGCGCGACTCCGGTGACTTCGACTTCGCCGACGACCGACTCGGAGCCCGGCATCCCGACTTCGGTCTGGACGCCGAGGACGACGGTGCGGTCGCCGACGTCACCGCCGCGTTCGACGCGGCGCGTCCGTTCCCCCGCGACGACGCGGCCCCCCGCCCGGCGCCGCCTGCCGACGGGCGTCGCCGTCGCGACGTCGACGCCGAGACCCAGATCGTCGACCTCGACAAGGCCCAGGTCGATGCGTACGCCGATGAGCGCGACGCGCAGGGTCACCCCTCCTACGCCGACACCGCGGTCGACGAGCAACCGCGCCCTCGCCGGTCCCGCACCGACGTCGCCGACACGTCGTCGGTGGACGCCGGCACCGACACCGAGGCCTCGCCCGCACGACAGTGGGCCATGCTCGGGCTCCAGGTCGTCCTCGGTCTCGTGGTGGGCGTCGGTCTGTTCCTCGGATTCCACGAACTGTGGAAGTGGAACGTCTACTTCGCCCTGGTCCTGGCCGTCGTCGTCATGTTCGGCATGGTGACCACCGTGCACGTCGTGCGCCGCAGCCAGGACCTCATCAGCACCCTGCTCGCACTGGGCGTCGGACTGATCGTCACGATCGGGCCGCTGGTGCTGCTCGCGTCGGGCAGTTGACCACCGCAGGGACCACGCCGGGGGGCCGCACGTGAAGCTCGACATCCCCATCGGCCTGTCCACCGCATCGGTCTACCCGCAGAACACCGAGGCCGCGTTCCAGTACGCCAACGAACTGGGTTACGACGGCGTCGAACTCATGGTGTGGGGCGAACAGGTCAGCCAGGACATCGACCACGTCCACTACCTGTCCGACCGCTACGCGATGCCGGTGCTGTCGGTGCACGCGCCCTGTCTGCTCATCTCGCAGCGGGTGTGGGGTCGTGACCCGATCGCCAAGCTGGCGCGGTCGGTGAGCGCAGCACAGGAACTCGGTGCGTCGACGGTCGTCGTGCACCCGCCGTTCCGGTGGCAGCGGCGGTACGTGAAGGGATTCTCCGAGACCGTCGCCGAACTCGAGAGCGACAGCGGCGTGGCGGTCGCCGTGGAGAACATGTTCCCGATGCGGGCCGACCGCGTGTTCGGCAAGTACGAGCAGGCCGCCGACCGCATGCGTCGCCGCGGCGGGCCGGGGCCGAACCTGTCGGCCTTCGGCACGTCCATCGACCCCACCGACGACGGTTTCGCGAACTACACGCTCGACCTCTCGCACACCGCCACCGCCGGGGTCGACGCCATCGCTCTCTACGAGCGGATGGGGGATCACCTCAACCACCTGCACCTGACCGACGGTCTCGGTGCCGCGGTCGACGAACACCTCGTGCCCGGCGAGGGCTCGCAGCCGTGCGTGGAGATCTGCCGCCGTCTGGCCGACAGCGACTTCGCGGGCGCCGTCGTCCTCGAGGTCACCACCGGCTCGGCCCGCACCAAACCCGAGCGCAGCGAGATCCTGTCGAGATCCCTCGCGTTTGCCCGTGAGCACCTCAAGCGGGCCTGAGCGCCCGTCTCGTCCGCACCCATCACCCGTACAACCGTCGAGAAGAGGATCCCCGTGACGTCGGTGACCGACCTGGCCGACCTGCGGCCCGACCCCGCAGGCGACGGCCCCGACCGTCGCGCCTACCGCATCGACATCAGTCCGGTGTTCACCATCGGGCCGAAGGTGCACGGCGGTGTCCTGCAGGTGATCTCCGCGCACGCGGCCACCCGCGCGCTACGCGAGACCGCCCCGGACGCCGACGGCGCGAACGCCGTGGCCGACCTCGTGCCGGTGGCCATCTCGACCGAGTACCTCGGCGCACCCGACCCGGCCGAGGTGACCGTGGCAGCCCAGGTGCGCAAACGTGGGCGGCGCATCTCGGTGATGGATGTCGAGATCGCGCAGGGGAGTCGCACGTTGGTCCACTCGTCGGTGTCGATGGCGCGCCTGGACCACGGCGAGCCCAGGCACGCCACCTCCGGTGCGCTCTCGGCGATGCCGCCGGAACCGCCCGCCGACGCGGTCACCGTCGACGGGTCGCCACTCGCGTCGGTCATCAACCTCTCCGGCGCCATCGCACTGGCCTACGAGTCCGACTCGGCCCCCTTCGTCCGCGGCGAGGTCGGTGAGCCCGTCCTGCGACTGTGGGCGCGGCCCCGCGACGTCGAACCGGATGCCTTCTTCGCGTTGCTGGCCGGCGACATCTCCGCCCCGGTGGTGATGAACCTCGGTCTGTTCGGGTGGGCGCCGACACTGCAGCTGACCACCTACGTCCGGCGGATGCCCGCGCCCGGATGGCTGCGCGTACAGGCGTCGTCGTCGGAGGTGGGGGCGGGCTGGTTCGAGGAGGACCACCAGATCATCGACTCCACCGGCGCGCTGGTGGCCCAGTCCCGACAACTCGCACTCATCCCGGACGACACCGCGGCGGCAACAGGAGGAAAGCAATGACACAGCGTGTGGCCATCATCGGCGGCGGCAAGATCGGTGAGGCCCTGCTCGCCGGGCTCATCGCGTCCGGACGTGCGACCAAGGATCTCGTCGTGGCCGAACGTGCGCCGTCGCGAGCACAGGAGCTGACCCAGGAGTACGGCGTCCGGGTCACCGACGTCGCCGACGCGGTGGAGGGCGCGGCGATCGTGGTGCTCGCGGTGAAGCCCGCCGACGTCGACTCGGTGCTCGAGCTGGTCTCCGGTGTCGAGGACGCGGGCGAGACCGAGCGGCTGACGGTGACCCTGGTCGCCGGGCTGCCCACCCGCAAGTACGAGAGCACATTGCCCGCGGGTGCGCCCGTCGTGCGCGTCATGCCCAACACCCCGATGCTCGTCAACGAGGCCATGTCGGCCGTCGCGGGCGGCCGCTACGCCACCGAGGAGCACGTCGCGACCGTCGTCGGGCTGCTCGAGTCGGTGGGCAAGGTCGTCGTCGTACCCGAGAAGCAGATGGACGCGGTGACCGCGTTGTCCGGGTCGGGGCCGGCCTATGCGTTCCTGATGGCCGAGGCGATGATCGACGCGGGCGTCGGGCTGGGGCTCTCGCGGCCGGTGGCGACCGAACTGGCCGGCCAGACCATCAGGGGTGCCGGCGTCCTGCTGACCGACTCCGGGCTGTCCCCGGTCGACCTGCGCGCCGCGGTCACCTCGCCCGCGGGGACGACCGCCGAGGCGATCCGTCAGCTCGAGGCCAACGGGTTCCGGCACGGGTTCTACGAGGCGATGCGCGCCAACGTCGCGGCCAGCGTCGCGACGGCCGCCGCTCAGGCGGCCACCGGCGGGACCGAGCCGGCCGACCGCGACTGATCGGCCCCTCCCGCGACACTCCCGGGGCGCCGTGAGCAATCCGATCCGGTGTCGCCGGAGCGCGCAAACGGCCCATCTCGGGCGTCGGCTCGACGAATATCCAGTTCAGAGGCCTTCGTTACCGTGCGCCACGCCGACAAACGCGACGACACGCCGAAGATATCGGTCTGCTAACTGATAAATCTCGGAATGATTACCCACTCACGTCGCACCAACCACATCCGCCACGCTAAGCTCCCCTCAGCACGTGCGTGTCTGGTGTCCGCAGGAGGGGAAGCCTGCGGCCGCGACGCGTGCACCGGAGGTATGTGAATTTCATGGCGCCTGCAAACAAGCCCGGCGACCGGAACAACGCCACAGGCGGTGTTCCGATCACCAACACGGGCTCTGGTACGCAGTTCCTCACCGTGGCCGAGGTGGCCGCACTGATGCGAGTGTCCAAGATGACCGTCTATCGACTCGTGCACAACGGCGATCTGCCCGCTGTCCGCGTCGGCCGGTCGTTTCGGGTGCACGCGAAAGCGGTCCACGACTACCTCGAGACGTCGTACTTCGACGCCGGCTGAGCGATCTGCAGGTGACGACCGCCGGGGTGTGATTTCACCTCAGGCGAGACGAGCGGTAACGTGGTCCTCTGTTGTGTTCGCCGGGCTCTGCGGAAATCGTCGGCATGGCGGAAGCGCACGAGTGGAGCAATCCACCCCAGTGCGCACCCCGCGGCGCGACGCGCGCTCGTTGTTCCCAGACCAGAAGGACCGTTCGGTCAGATCGTGAGGATGCCCAGATGGGTTCGGTAATCAAGAAGCGCCGCAAGCGCATGTCGAAGAAGAAGCACCGCAAGCTGCTCCGTCGCACGCGAGTGCAGCGCAGGAAACTCGGTAAATGAGTTCGTGAGTTCCTGCTCGACCAAGAAACCCGCCGCATGTCGGCGGGTTTTTCGGTTTATGGTGGCGACATGACCGACGCCGCGCAGTTGCCCAAGGTGGTCCTGGTGACCGGGGCGTCGACGTTCCTCGGCGGCTACCTCACCACCCGACTCGCGCAGAACCCGGACATCGAGCGCGTCCTCGCCGTCGATTCGCGAGTGCCGACCAAGGACATGATCCGTCGGATGGGGCGCGCGGAATTCGTCCGCGCCGACATCCGCCGCCCGACGATCGCCAAGGTCATCGAGTCCGCGCAGGTCGACACCGTGGTGCACGCCGCGACGTCGGTGATGGACACCGTCGGTCACTCGCCGGCCATCAAGGAGCTCAACGTCATCGGCGCGATGCAGGTGTGCGCCGCCGCCCAGCGGTCACCGTCGGTGCGTCGGGTGATCCTGCGGTCGACCGGGATGGTCTACGGCTCCAGCGCGGCCGATCCGGCGCACTTCTCCGAGGAGACCCGCGCCCGCGTCGACCCGACCAGTGGCTACGGACGCGATCTGCTCGACGTCGAGTCGTACGCCCGCGGGCTGTCGCGGCGCAGGCAGGACATCGCGGTCACCATCCTGCGACCCACGGCCATCCTCGGACCCAAGATCTCGACCCGCATGAGCATCTACTTCTCGTCGCCGATCATCCCGGTGGTCATCGGATACCAGCCGCGTCTGCAGTTCCTGCACGAGGAGGACGCGCTGGCCGCACTCGAGCACGCGACCCTGCTGGGCAAGGCGGGCACGTTCAACCTCGCGGCCGACGGGGTGGTGTCGCTGACCCAGGCGATCCGACGTGCCGGGCGCATCGAACTGCCGGTGCCTGCCAACCTGTTGGGGTCGGTGGCCGGTGTGTTCCGCAACATGCGGGTGGCGACGATGCACGGCGACCAGGCCAGCTATCTGACCTACGGGCGGGTCCTCGACACCACCCGCATGCGCGCCGAGTTGGGGTTCGCGCCGCGGTACACGAGCCTGGAGACCCTCGACGACTTCATCAGCCGAAGGCCGTTGGAGCCGGTGGTCTCGGCCGCGGCGTGGCACCGTCTCGAGCGCCGGATCACCGAAACCGCACGCGCGCTCGTGTAGGGGCAGCACGTACTCCGCGTACCTTCTACACTGAACGCGGATCAGGGTCATCACATCGCCTGGGCACACGTGGAAACGACGCGGAGAGGTTGTTGGGACATTGGTCAAAGGCAACGGCGCGTCCGATGCTCGGACCGCCAAGGTGATCCAGCTGTACGCCTCGCCGCCCGAGGCCCCCAGCCGCGAACAGGTCCGGCGTCGCCACCCCTCTCAGCAGAAGTCAACGGAGCGAACCGATTCCGGTATCGAGCGCACTCCGTCGACGCCACGGAGGCCGCGACCCGCGCCGCCCAAGGCGGGTCACCCCAACACCGATGACTTCCTCGCCGATCCGGCTGACGTCACGCCGATCAGCAAGGACATGGCGACCCGGCTCGACGCCGCGGGTCTGCCGGTGCGCCCGACGGGCTCGCCCCTGTTCAGTCTCAGCGGTCTGCGTTCGGCGCTGGCCGATTCGGTGATCGCGAGCGCCGGGTATCTGCGTGAGCGGTTGACGGGCGACTACGAGGTCGACGACTTCGGCTTCGATCAGCACTTCACCGAGAACGTCTTCCTGCCCGCGATGCGCGTGCTGTTCGACAAGTGGTTCCGCGTCGAGGTCACCGGCATCGAGAACATCCCGGCCGAGGGCGGTGCGCTCCTGGTGGCCAACCACGCGGGGACGTTGCCCATCGACGCGTTGATGACGTCGGTGGCCGTCCACGACCACCACCCCCAGCATCGCTTCCTGCGGATCCTCGCCGCCGACCTCGCCTTCGAGTCGCCGTTCGTCGGTCAGCTCGCCCGACGGACCGGGTCCACTCTCGCCTGCACCGCCGACGCCGAGCGGCTCCTGCGCGGCGGCGAACTGACCGGTGTCTGGCCGGAGGGTTTCAAGGGCGTCGGCAAGCTGTACAAGGACCGCTACAAGCTGCAGCGTTTCGGTCGGGGCGGCTTCGTCACCACCGCCCTGCGTGCGGCCGTGCCGATCGTCCCGGTCTCCATCGTGGGCTCGGAGGAGATCTACCCGATGCTCAGCGACCTCAAGCCGCTCGCCCGTCTGGTCGGCCTGCCCTACATCCCGGTGACCCCCACGTTCCCGGCGCTCGGTCCGCTCGGGTTGGTGCCGCTGCCCTCGAAGTGGCACATCCACTTCGGCAAGCCGATCGAGACCAGCCAGTACGACGAGCAGGCCGCCGACGATCCCATGGTCGTCTTCGACCTCACCGACCACGTCCGCGAAGAGATACAGCAGACACTGTTCCGCATGCTCAGTCGCCGAGGCTCGGTCTACTTCGGCTGAC
>NZ_JAEMTF010000129.1 GCF_016462415.1 Williamsia sp.
CCGCGCCCCCGGACAGGCCGCGCGTACCCCCCGCGCCTCGCAGTCCGGTCCGATGGGCGAGCGCAGCTCGCTCGAGAGAACCGAGCGGAACGCGCCCCCCGCACGATCCCGCCCGGGTGACGACCAGCCGCTCCGTGCGCACTGGGACCCGACGGCCGCGGATGTCGGCCGTGCGCCCATGCCCCGACCGGAACGCAAGACGCAGTCGGCGCTCGGCCGGTTCCTGCACACCTACGGGTGGCGCGCCTACGCGATCCCGGTCCTGGTCGTGCTCACCGTCCTGCTGATCGTCGCGACCGTGCGCGACTCGAACGCCTCGACGCCCGCGCAGACCTCGCCGGGCACCGGGATCCGCAACACCAACGTCAACGCCGCGACCACCGCGATCGGCGCTCCCACCGGGGGTGCGACGGCCACGGTCCTGCCCGCCGGACAACTCCCCGAGGGCGGCCCGTTCACCGAGGTGGGCCGTAAGTCGTGGCGGGTCATCCCGGGCACGACCGGCGTCGTCGGCAACGCGTCGCGGGTCTACACCTACACCGTCGAGGCCGAGAACGGCCTGACGCCACAGGATTACGGCAGTGACAGCATCTTCGCCAAACTCGTCGACGCCACCCTCGCGAACCCGAAGAGCTGGATCGGCGGAGGCAAGGTCGCGTTCCGTCGGATCGCCACCGGCAACCCCGACTTCCGCGTCTCGCTGACCTCGACCGGCACGACGCGCGAACTGTGCGGCTACCAGATCAAGCTCGAGTCGTCCTGCTACTACCCGCCCGAGGCCCGCGTGACGTTGAACGAGGCCCGCTGGGTCCGCGGCGCCGTGGCCTACCAGGGCGACGATCTGCTCTACCGGCAGTACCAGATCAACCACGAGGTCGGACACGCCATCGGCTACGAGCAGCACGAGCCCTGCGAGTCCGAGGGCGCGCTGGCGCCGGTGATGATGCAGCAGAGCTTCGGCGTCGCCAACAGCGAGATCATGGCGTTGGACCCGGACATGCGGGCCAACCGCGACCTCGTCTGTCGCGCCAACCCGTGGCCGTTCCCCACCCGCTGACCCCACCCGCGGGCGGGGTCGGAATTGTGCCGACGGACCCGTCGTTGCAGCAGGGGTGATGTCGTCATGAGCGATGACGCACTCGAGGTGCACCTGGAGGACCCGATGTCGACACTTCCACCGTTGGTCGAACCCGCCGCCGATCTCAGTCGCGAGGAGGTCGCGCGCTACAGCAGGCACCTGATCATCCCGGACGTCGGCATGGACGGCCAGAAGCGCCTGAAGAACGCGCGGGTGCTCGTGATCGGCGCCGGGGGACTGGGGTCGCCCACGCTGCTCTATCTCGCCGCCGCAGGCGTCGGCACGATCGGGATCGTCGAGTTCGACGAGGTCGACGAGTCCAACCTGCAGCGCCAGGTCATCCACGGACAGTCCGACATCGGTCGGTCGAAGGCGGAGAGCGCTCGCGACTCGATCACCGAGATCAACCCGTTCGTCGATGTCGAGTTGCACGAGTTCCGTCTCGAGCCGGACAACGCGGTCGAGCTGTTCGGCCGCTACGACCTCATCCTCGACGGCACCGACAACTTCGCCACCCGCTACCTCGTCAACGATGCCGCGGTGCTCGCGCACAAGCCGTACGTGTGGGGTTCGATCTACCGTTTCGAGGGCCAGGCGTCGGTGTTCTGGGAGGACGCCCCCGACGGGCGCGGACTGAACTACCGCGACCTCTACCCGCAGGCCCCACCGCCGGGGATGGTGCCGTCGTGCGCCGAGGGTGGCGTGCTGGGCATCCTGTGCGCCTCGATCGGGTCGATCATGGGTACCGAGGCGATCAAGCTCATCACCGGTATCGGCGAGACGCTGCTCGGTCGGTTGATGGTCTACGACGCGCTCGACATGGAGTACCGGACCATCCGGATCCGCAAGGATCCCGAGGCCGAACCGATCACCGGACTCATCGACTACGAGGCGTTCTGTGGCGTGGTGTCGGCCGAGGGTTCCGACGCCGCCTCCGGATCGACGCTCACCGCGACCGAGCTCAAGGCGAGGATCGACGCGGGGGAGCGCCTCGCGCTGATCGACGTCCGCGAACCGGTGGAGTGGGACATCGTCCACATCGACGGCGCGACGCTGATCCCCAAGGGTGAGTTCGAATCCGGCACCGGGTTGGCCAAGCTTCCCCAGGACCGCCCGGTCGTCCTCTACTGCAAGACCGGTATCCGTTCGGCCGAGGCGCTCGCCGCGGTGAAACGTGCCGGGTTCAGCGACGCACAGCACCTGCAGGGCGGCGTGATGTCGTGGGCCAGGCAGGTGGATTCCTCGCTCCCGGTCTACTGACCCTCGTGGCGCGGGTGCGGGCACTACGGTGACCACGTGAGCATGCCCGGAGCCGACCCGCCGTCCGCCACCGACGCGGTCGTGCTCGCCTCGGCCCGCGGGCGGTGGGTCGTCGCCTGTGCGGTGCTCGGTTCGGGCATGGTGATGCTCGACGGAACGGTCGTCAACGTCGCGCTGCCGAAGATCGGCGAGGAGTTCGGCGTCGGTCTCGCGCCACTGCAGTGGACGGTGACCTCGTACATGCTGACGCTGTCCGCGCTGATCCTGCTCGGTGGTTCGCTCGGTGATCGTCTCGGTCGGCGCCGGGTGTTCGTGATCGGGGTGGTGTGGTTCGCCGCGGCGTCGTTGCTCAGCGGCCTGGCCCCGAACGTGGTGGTCCTCGTCGCCGCGCGTGCCCTGCAGGGGATCGGCGGTGCGCTGCTGACGCCCGGATCGTTGTCGATGATCCAGTCCTCGCTGCGCCATTCCGATCGGGCGCGCGCCATCGGCGTGTGGTCGGGCCTCGGTGGTGTCGCGGCCGCGGTCGGCCCCTTCCTCGGTGGATGGCTCGCCGACGGCCCCGGGTGGCGCTGGGCGTTTCTCATCAACGTCCCGGTCGCGGCGGTGTGCGTGTTCGTCGCGATCCGCCACGTGCCCGAGACCCGGGATCCGGATGCGCACGGCCCCTTCGACTTCGGTGGCTCGGTCGTCGGTGCGGTCGCGCTGGCGTGCGCCACCTTCGCCCTGATCCGGGCCGCGGCCGGCGGCTCGGCGCTCGAGATCGGTGGGGTGGCGCTGGCGGCGGTGGTCTTCGGTGTGGCGTTCGTGACCGTGGAGCGACGCATCGCCAACCCGATGATCCCGACCGACATCTTCGCCTCACGCCCGTTCACCGTCATCAACGTGATGACGTTCGCGGTGTACGCCGCGTTCGGCGGGTACTTCTTCATCGCCGCCCTGCAGTTGCAGGTGGTGTCGGGATACTCGGCGTTCTGGGCCGGTGCGGCCCTCACCCCGGCGACGATCCTCATGCTGTTGTTCTCCGCGCGGTCGGGGGCATTCGCCGCCCGGATCGGGCCGCGCGGCCCGTTGACGGTCGGCGCCCTGTTCTGCGCGGCCGGCCTGCTGCTCATGCTGCGCATCGGTCCGCACGCGTTCTACCCGACGGATGTGCTGCCGGGTGCGCTGGTGCTCGGGGTCGGGATGGTGCTGCTGGTCGCGCCGTTGACCGCGACCGTGCTCGACGCTGCGAGCGACGAGCACTCCGGGGTGGCCAGCGGCGTCAACAACGCGGTGGCGCGCGCCGCGGGCCTGCTCTCGGTCGCGGCCATCCCCTTGATCACCGGCACGTCGGCGAACGCGGGTCTCGGTGCGGGGTTCGACGACACCTTCACCCGGGCCATCCCCGTCTTCGCGGCCCTGTTGCTCGCGGCGGCCGCCCTGTCGTGGGTGGGTCTGCGGCCGACGCCGCCCCGTCGCGCGCGGATACACCGACCGGAACATCGGATCCCGTCGACATGAACGCGACCGCACCGCCCACCCTCCCCGCCTCTGAGCACTCGGGTCGGTAATCTCAGGAACGTGAATGCCCCGGATCCGCCCGACCACGTCATCGCGACGTTCGGTCTCACCGGGTCGACGCCGATCGCGTTGACCCGCGAGTGGGAAGGCGGCTGGCGCATCGGCGAGGTGGTGCTGTCCCTCGTCCCCGATCACGCCCGCGCGGCCTGGTCGGCCAAGATCCGCGAGGACCTCTACGTCGACGGAGTCCGGGTGGCCCGGCCACTGCGCGGCACCGACGGCCGCTATGTCGTATCCGGATGGCGCGCTGACACCTACATCGCCGGTTCGCCGGAGCCGCGCCACGACGAGGTCGTCTCGTTGGCCAACCGGCTGCACCAGGTGACCGCCGACCTCGAACGCCCCCGGTTCCTGTTGCAGCCGCCGGCGCCGCCGTACACCGATGTCGACGTGTTCAACGCCGCCGACCGTGCGGCATGGGAGGACACCCCGATGCGGTCGGCCCGGGCCGCCGGCTTCGGTGACCCGACCTCCCCGGACGGGGTCAAGAGCATCGAGATGCTCAAAACCATAGCCACCCTGCGCAAGCCGGTGTCCTCGCCGTCGCAGCTCGTGCACGGCGATCTCTTCGGCACGGTGTTGTTCGCCGGTGCCGCAGCGCCCGGCATCACCGACCTCGTGCCGTACTGGCGGCCCGCATCCTGGGCCGCGGCAGTCGTCGTCGTCGATGCGTTGGCGTGGGGTAAGGCCGACGAGGAACTCGTCGAACGATGGGCCGATCAGCCGGAGTGGCCGCAGATGATGTTGCGCGCGGTGATGTTCCGTCTCGCCGTGCACGCTCTGCACCCGCGATCGTCGTCCGGCGCCCTGGCGGGCTTGTCGCATGTCGTCGACGTCGTCCGGCTGATGCTCTAGAGGTCGACCCCTCCACGACCCCTCGCCGCCGTCCCCGACACGGAGGAACGCCACCGACCGCGGGGCGGTCGGTGGCGTTTGGGTACGCCTCGCGTCAGCTACCGAAGCAGAACGGGAAGCACGGGCCGGGGTAGCTGATGGTGACCTGGGAACCCGACGGCGTGAAGACCGGTGACGGCACGCCGGGGAAGCTGGACCCGCCGCCTCCGCCGCCGTTGCGGAATCCCGCTGAGCCGCCGAAGAACCCGCCGCCTCCGCCGCCGCCCGCGCCGACCGCTGCGCCGCCGACGCCGAACCCGCCGGCACCGGATCGCCCGGCCGGTGTGGCCGGGTTGGACAGTCCGCCGGGGCCGCCGCCGAACGCGCCGTTGTTGCTGTTGCTCTCACCCGGTCGACCGCCGTCACCACCGCGACTCGCGGCGGTCGTACCGCCCGCGCCGCCGGCGACGATCAGCCGTGACTTCAGGGATGCGAACGACGACGCGGGGCCGCCGACCGTGCGCACGTCGCTCGCGCCGCCACCACCGGCGGGGCGGCCTGCACCGCCGCCGTTGTAACCGCCGAGGGCGAGCTGCCCGAACCGCTTGGCCGTCTGGCCGCCGCCACCGACGTAGACGAACAGACGCTGTCCGCCGCGGGCGGGGATGTAGGCGGTGATCTTCGACGCGACGGTGGGTCGGCCCTGGATGGCGCCGCCGCCGCGTGCGCCGGTCGCGGTGACCAGCACCCGATTGAGGCCGCGCGGGACGACGAAGGTCTGCGAGGCACCGGTGTAGGTGAAGGTGCACCGGATGGTGGCCTGGAACGGCGCCTGCGTGCACCCTGCGGGCAGCGCGGCGGCCGCGGGGCCGACCCCGAGGATCGTTCCGGCGAGGGCGATGACGCCGGCACCTGCTACAGCGACGACACGATTTCTGATCATGGACCCCAACCCTGGTGTGTTTCGGTGGTGAGCTAGCTCACCGTACGTCAAGGAACGATAACGGATCGGTGATTCCGGTCCGCGGGTCACTCGCCGAAACGCGCGATGCACGTGCGCTCCGGGCGGCTGTCTCACTGGGGTCCGTGCACCGAGGTGAGCAACTTGTGACTACCCGGACACGCGCTGACAAGTCCACGCAACACCGGCTTCCTACGGTTGCGCCATCAACCGACGCCACGTCGGTCCGACGCGGTGCTCTCACCGCGTCACGCAGCAGCTCGGACGAAAGGCACCGGCGTGACCACACCAGCCAGCACCCGCAAGCACTACATCACCGACTGGGACCCCGAGGACCGCGAGGCCTGGGACAACGGCAACGCGAAGATCGCCAATCGCAACCTGATCTGGTCGGTGATCTGCGAGCACGTCGGGTTCTCCGTCTGGTCCCTGTTCTCCGTGCTGGCGCTGTTCATGGGGCCGTCCTACGGCATCTCGCTCGACCAGAAGTTCGTCATCGCGGCGACCGCGACCTTCTTCGGCGCCTGCCTGCGCATCCCGTACACCCAGGCGACCGCGAAGTTCGGCGGACGCAACTGGGCCATCTTCAGTGCCATCGTGCTGCTGATCCCCACCGGTCTGACGATGATGCTGATGCTGAACCCGGGTGACTTCGGGTTCGGTTGGTTCCTGTTCGTCGCCGCGCTCACCGGACTCGGTGGCGGCAACTTCGCGTCGTCGATGACCAACATCAACGCCTTCTTCCCACAGCGTCTCAAGGGCTGGGCGCTGGGGCTGAACGCCGGTGGCGGGAACATCGGTGTCCCTGCGGTGCAGCTGATCGGTCTGCTGGTGATCTGGCTGGCCGCCGATCGCCCGGAGATCGTGTGCGCCATCTACCTGGTCGCCCTCGCCCTGGCCGGCATCGGTGCGGCGATCTACATGGACAACCTCGACCATCAGACGTCGAGCGCCAAGGCGATGATCGACTGCCTCAAGTACCGCGACACCTGGCTGATCTCGCTGCTCTACATCGGCACGTTCGGGTCGTTCATCGGCTTCGGCTTCGCGTTCAGCCAGGTCCTCAACATCAGCTTCACCGCCAACGGTGCCGACAAGCCCGCCCTCGCCGCGGCGCAGATCGCCTGGCTCGGACCGTTGTTGGGGTCGTTGGCCCGACCCGTCGGCGGCAGGCTGGCCGACAAGATCGGTGGCGGTCGGGTCACCATGTACTCGTTCGTCGCCATGGTCGCGTCCTCGGCGGTGCTGGTGGTGGCCGGTATGTCCGCCGATGCCAACAACCACAGGATCGGTGGAGCCGAGCTGACCGGCTTCATCGTCGGCTTCATCCTGCTGTTCCTGATCTCCGGCGTCGCGAACGGCTCGGTCTACAAGATCATCCCCGCGGTGTTCGAGGCCAAGGCGCAGGCCAACAAGGGGCTGAACGCGCTCGGCAAGGTCACCTGGTCGCGGTCGATGTCGGGTGCGCTCATCGGGATCGCCGGCGCCTTCGGCGGTCTCGGCGGCGTGGCGATCAACCTGGTGCTGCGCGAGAGCTACAAGGCCCACAAGTCGGCCACCACGGCGTTTTGGATCTTCCTCGCCTTCTACGTCATCGCCGGCGTCGTCACCTGGTGGTTCTACGCCCGCAACGAGGGCTCGACGAAATCGCCGTCGCCCGAGGCCGTCGACAGCGCCGCGGCGGCGGCCAGCCCGACGGCCACAGTCACCGGCTGACGTCTCGCCCGACCGCAACACCCGCACGTACCGCAGTACCGAGAGGATCGCAGTGAGCACCAAAACCGTCGTCGTGGTCGGACACGGCATGGTCGGACACCGGTTCGTCCAGAACCTACGAACCCGCGACGCCACCGACCAGTGGCGGGTGGTGGTGCTCTGCGAGGAACCCGATGCGGCCTACGACCGCGTCGGTCTGTCCTCCTACGTCAGCGGATGGGACCGCAGCGCCCTCGCGTTGGCCGGCAACGACTACCTCGGTGACGACCTCGTCACCGTGCGACTGGGGGAGTCGGCGGCGTCGATCGACCGCGCGGGCCACACCGTCACGACCGCCACCGGCGACGAGATCAGTTACGACGCACTGGTCCTGGCCACCGGCTCCTATCCGTTCGTGCCGCCGATCCCCGGCAAGGACACCGACGGGTGCTTCGTCTACCGCACCCTCGACGATCTCGACGCGATCCGCACGGCCGCCGAGGCGGCCGGACCGGGCGCGACGGGTGTGGTCGTCGGCGGTGGTCTGTTGGGTCTCGAGGCGGCCAACGCGCTCAAGCTCATGGGTCTGGTCCCGCACGTGGTGGAGTTCGCGCCGCGGCTGATGCCGCTGCAGGTCGACGAGGGCGGCGGGGCGCTGCTGGCCAACCTCGTCACCGAGCTCGGGCTGACCGTGCACACCGGGGTCTCCACGACGTCGGTCGAGGCGGCGCCGTCGGGCGGTCTGACGGTGACGTTGAGCGACGACTCGACCATCGACGCCGGACTGCTCGTGTTCTCCGCGGGCGTGCGACCGCGTGACGAGCTGGCCCGGTCCGCCGGCGTCGGTGTGGGGGAGCGCGGCGGTGTGCTCACCGACAGCGTCTGTCGGACCGACGATCCCGACATCTTCGCGATCGGTGAGGTGGCCGCGGTGGAAGGTCGGTGCTACGGCCTGGTCGCGCCCGGGTACAGCACCGCCGAGGTGGTCGTCGACCAGCTGCTCGGGGGATCGACCACGTTCGCCGGGGCGGACATGTCGACCAAACTCAAGCTCCTCGGTGTCGACGTCGCCAGCTTCGGCGACGCGATGGGCGTCACCGAGGGTGCGCTCGAGATCGTCTACAGCGACCCGGTCGCGGGCACCTACGCCAAGGTCGTCGTCTCCGACGACGCCCGGACCCTGCTCGGCGGCATCCTGGTCGGCGACGCCGACGCCTACGCGATGCTCAAGCCCATGGTCGGCAGCGAGATCCCGGGCGACCCCGGCGATCTGATCGCACCGTCGTCGACGGGCACGGCGATCGGTCTGTCGGCGTTGCCCGACGCGGCCGAGATCTGCTCGTGCAACGCGGTGTCGAAGGGCGCGATCTGCTCGGCCATCGCCGACGGTGCGTGCGACGTCGGTGCGGTCAAGACGGCGACCTGTGCGGGCACCACCTGCGGCGGTTGCCTGCCGAGTATCAAGAAGCTGCTCGCCGAATCCGGTGTGGTGCTGAGCAGATCACTGTGCGAGCACTTCACGCAGTCGCGCTCGGAGCTGTTCGAGATCGTCGCCGCCACCGGTGTGCGGACGTTCTCCGGGCTCATCGAGCAGTACGGGACCGGGACCGGCTGCGACATCTGCAAGCCCACCGTCGCGTCCATCCTCGCCTCGACCTCCAGTGACCACATCCTCGACGGGGAACAGGCCGCGCTGCAGGACACCAACGACCACTTCCTGGCCAACCTGCAGAAGAACGGCTCCTACTCGGTGGTGCCGCGGATGCCCGGTGGCGAGGTCACCGCCGACCAACTGATCGTGATCGGCCAGGTGGCCAAGGACTTCGGGCTCTACACGAAGATCACCGGCGGGCAGCGCATCGACATGTTCGGCGCCCGCGTCGAACAGCTGCCACAGATCTGGCGCCGACTCGTCGACGCGGGGATGGAGTCCGGGCAGGCCTACGGCAAGAGCCTGCGCACGGTGAAGAGCTGCGTCGGGACGAGCTGGTGCCGCTACGGCGTGCAGGATTCGGTGGCGATGGCCGTGCGGCTCGAGCAGCGCTACCGCGGACTGCGGTCGCCGCACAAGATCAAGTTCGGGGTGTCGGGTTGCGCCCGCGAGTGCGCCGAGGCCCGGGGCAAGGACGTCGGTGTGATCGCGACCGAATCCGGGTGGAACCTCTACGTGGCCGGTAACGGCGGTCAGAGTCCGGTGCACGCCCAGCAGTTGGCCTCCGGGCTCGACGACGAGACCCTCGTCGCCTACATCGACCGCTACCTGATGTTCTACATCCGCACCGCGGACCGTCTGCAGCGGACCGCGCCGTGGCTGGAGTCCCTCGACGGCGGTCTGGACCATCTGCGCGACGTCGTGTGCGAGGACAGCCTCGGCATCTGCGCGCAGCTCGAGGAGGCCATGGAGCGTCACGTCGAGGGCTACCGCGACGAGTGGTCGGCGGTGCTCGACGACGACGAGAAACTCAAGCGGTTCGTCTCGTTCGTCAACGCGCCCGAGGAGCCCGACCCGACGATCGGCTTCGACGACTCGTCGGGCCGCAAGGTGCCGGTCCTGCTCGGTTCGCCGACGGTCCCCGCGAGGTCGTGACCGGGCTGGGTCGTACCCACCTGGCGGTTTACCGCCACCCGACACGGGCGAAACACCCCATTCACATCTGCTGACCACACTGGAGGGCGGCGACCACACCACCGCCGGAGGAGTACTCACCATGACCGTCATCGACCACCACGACACCGACACCGACGCGCCCGCGCGGGTGTGGACGTCAGCATGTGCGCTCGACGACCTCGTCCCCGGTCGTGGTGTCGCGGTACTGCTGCCCGACGCCACCCAGGTGGCGTTGTTCCGGCTGTCCGACGACCGGCTGTACGCGGTCGGCAACGTCGATCCGTTCGGCCGGGCCGCGGTGATGTCCCGCGGTCTCGTCGGCGACCGTGCCGGTGAGCCGATCGTGGCGTCGCCACTGCTCAAGCAGGTGTTCTCGCTGCGCACGGGCCGGTGCCTCGACGACGACACGGTGGAACTGGGTACCTACGGGACCCGTGTCGTCGACGGAACCGTCGAAGTCTGTCCGCAGTGACCCCGACCCCCGTTCCCTGCCCGACCGATCGCCCGCTGGCCGGGTTCACCATCGGGATCACCGCCGCCCGCCGAGCCGACGAGTTCGAGGCACTGCTGTGCCGCCGCGGCGCCGAGGTCATGCACGCCCCCGCGATCCGGATCATCCCGCTGGCCGACGACGCCGAACTCGAGCGCGTCACCGCCGACATCATCGCCGCGCCACCCGACGTCGTCGTCGCGACGACCGGCATCGGCTTCCGCGGCTGGATGGAGGCCGCCGACGGATGGGGCATGGCCGAGAAGCTCGTCGACGCGCTCGGACAGTCCACGGTGTTGGCGCGCGGCCCCAAGGCGAAGGGGTCCATTCGCGCGGCCGGACTGCGCGAGGAGTGGTCGCCGCCGAACGAGTCGTCGAGCGAGGTGCTCGATCACCTGTTGGAGCAGGGGGTCGACGGCGTACGCGTCGGGGTGCAGTTACACGGTGCGACCACCGAGTGGGAACCGCTGCCTGATCTGTGTCAGGTGCTCCGCGAGGCCGGCGCGATCGTCGTGCCCATCCCGGTGTACCGATGGACACCGCCGGACGATCACGGCCCGATGGACCAGATGATCACCGCGGCCATCGATTCCGACATCGACGCGATCACGTTCACCAGCGCGCCCGCGGTGGCGTCGATGCTGGGACGCGCCCGCGACATCGGTGTGCTCGACTCGCTGCTGCACGCATTGCGGACGTCGGTGCACGCCATGTGCGTCGGTGCGGTCACCGCGGGGCCGCTGCACGAACTCCAGGTCCCCACACTGCAACCCACCCGCTTCCGTCTCGGGGCGTTGGCCCGGTTGATCGCCGACGAGCTACCGCGACGTGCCCAGGTGTTGCGGGTCGCCGGACACGACGTGTCGATCCTGTCGCGCAACGTCGTCGTCGACGGAGAGGTCCGGACGCTCACCAGCGCGGGTCTCGCACTGCTCAAGGGACTCTCGCGGATCCCGGGGCGGGTCGTCTCCCGTCAGGCGCTGCTCGCCGAGTTGCCCGGCGGTGGCGACGACACCCATGCGGTGGAGACGGCCATGGCGCGTCTACGGACCGCACTCGGCGACCCGAAGATGGTGCAGACCGTCGTCAAACGGGGATATCGATTGTCGGTCGACCTCGAGTACGAGGAGGAGGGCGACGATGACTGAGTCCCGTGACGCCGCGTTCCCGCCGCACATCACGCCCGTGCTGGTCGCCCACGGAACCCGCTCGGCCGCAGGGGTGTCGGTGATCGCCGCCATCGCCGACCTGGTCTCCGAGCGCATCGGTCGGACACGGGTCGCGTTCGTCGACGTGCTCGGCCCCAACCCGTCCGATGTGCTCTCCGAGCTCGACGGACCGGCGGTGGTGGTCCCCGCCTTCCTGGCCGCCGGCTACCACGTGCGCAAGGACCTGCCCGACCACGTCGCCCACAGCGGTCATCCCGACGTCACCGTCACGCCGAGCCTCGGACCGGATCCGGCTCTCGCGCATGTGGTGCACCGGCGTCTGATCGAGGCCGGATGGCGCCCCGGTGACGCCGTCGTCCTCGCCGCTGCGGGGTCGTCGGACGCCTCCGCGTGTGCCGACGTCGGCCGCGCGGCAGCCCACCTCGCCGATCTCGTCGATGTGCCGGTCGAGGTGGGGTTCGTCACCACCGCGTCCCCGACGGTCCCCGAGGCGGTCGCCGC
>NZ_JAEMTF010000027.1 GCF_016462415.1 Williamsia sp.
GGGGACGTGTACCGCCGCCGGTCGGACGAGTCCGGGCGTGCGGTCGATCAACGACCGTGGGTCCGCCGGCGTGGCCGCGGTATCCGAGCTGCAGGCCGACGCCACGACGGCGATGAGCGCGACCAGCACGATCATCGGGTGATCGAGAAGGTGTCGCAAGACGGGGAGTGGATGGGTGCGGTGGCCTGCCGTCGGCGGGGAGTAGGAGGTCGTCATGACCCGCAAGGTATGGAAAACATATCGGTATCTTCAACGAAACCATCGGCCACCAGCGCCGTCCGTCATCGCCGAAGTCCCGGACCCGGCGTCCGCGGTCGCTATAGGATCGCAGGCGTAGTCGAACAAACAGGAGTGTGGGACCGTGGTCGAACGCGGCAACGAATTGTTCAGAGCTGTTGCGGCACAGGTGGCGAAGCTGCACGACACCGAGGTGTCGGATGAGGATGTCGAGAAGCTTCTCGCGTCGCTCACCGAGGGGGCGGTCGCGTCAGTTCACGCGGCGCGCTTCGGGTGCATCACCGTCGTCGAACACGGCGACGTCATGACCATCGCGCCGACCGACCCCATCGCGGCCCGCCTCGACGAGTTGCAGTCCAAACACGACATCGGACCGTGCCTCGACGCGGCGTGGGAGCAGCACCCAGTGCTGATCGGCGACTACACGACCGACAAACGGTGGCCTCGGTTCATCGAGGACGTGGTCGCCCAGACGCCGGTGCGGTCGAGCCTGTCGTTCCAGCTGCATCGTGACGACACCAGCATGAGTGCGTTCAACCTGCACGCCGATCGCGCCCACGCCTTCGACGACGGGGCGCAGCGATTGGCCAGCGTCTTTGCGGCGAACACCGCGCTCGCTCTACACAGCCGTACCTGGACAGAGCAGTTCGACCAGGCTCTGGCTTCGCGTGACGACATCGGGCAGGCCAAGGGGATCCTGATGGAGCGCTACACCGTCGACGCCGACCGGGCGTTCGACATGCTCAAGCAGATCTCGCAGACGAGCAACACCAAACTGGTCGAACTGGCCCGACGCCTCATCGACATCGACCACCCGTCGCACGACCAGCGCGGCGACGGGACCGACAGCGCCCGCTGATCCCTACGGGCGCTTGAAACGCTCGCGTCGACCCTCGCCGCGCAGTCGGATCCACTCGCGGAAGCCGGCCACGTCGCGGCGGTGGATCAGGAAGTACCACCCGAACCGAGCCCACTCCTGCGGTATCAGTTTACGAAGTCCGGGCTGGTGCAGGAGGTAGCCGCGGTTGCGATAGGTGAAGTAGCGCTTGGTCGTGTCATCGGGGTACTGCGTGTGCATGCGTCCGCCGAGTATTGGGTGGAACTCCGCGGTCCCGTCCGGGTGCAGGTACGCGGTGATCAGACAGGTGCCGAACCGCATCCCCGACCGGGCGAGCCGACGATGCATCTCGACCTCGTCGCCGCGGACGAACAGCCGCAGGTCGGGGACACCGACCGCATCGATCGCGCGCGACGAGAACAGGGCGCCGTTCATCAACGACGCGATTCCGTCGAGGACTTCTTCGGTCTCGCTGCTGTCGACGAAGAGTTCGGATCGCTTGCGTCGCCAGACGACTCCGCGTCGCAGCGGGAACGCGAGGGTGTCGGGGTCGTCGATGTTGCAGACCACCGGCGACAGCTCGTCGTAGCCGCCCTCGGTCGCACACCGCAGCAGTGTCGCCAGGACCTCGGGGCCCTCGGGGCGTCCGTCGTCATCGGCGCACCACACCCAGTCGGCGCCGAGCGCCAGCGCGTGCAGCATCCCGAGGGCGAATCCGCCTGCGCCGCCCAGGTTGTGGGCCGAGGGGATGTAGGTGGTCGGGACAGCTTGCTGCGCAACCAGATCGGCGACTTCAGTCTGGCTGCCGTTGTCGATGACCACGAGGTGGTCGATCGGTCGGCTCTGTGCGGTCAGCACGGCCAACGATTGGGCGAGGAGTTCGGCGCGGCGGTAGGTGACGACCACCGCGATGACCCGTTCGGTCACGCCGCGTCAGCCGTTCTGCGCGGCGTTGTCGGGATCGGGCGACTCGGTCGGGTCGGTGCCTGCGCCGGCGCGCGCCTTGTCGTCCCGCGCGGAGCGCGCCTTGTCGTCCCGCGCGGAGCGCGCCTTGTCGTCTCTGTCCACTTCGGCGAGGACCTCGCGGACGTGGCGGGCGGCGTCGGGACCCTCGTAGGCGCCGACCACCTCCTCGATACCGCCGTCCATCCGGATCTGACCGTGGTCGACCCACAACGCGCGGTCGCACAGCTGGGCGAGGAACTCGTTGGAGTGGCTGGCGAACACCAGGATTCCCGAGCGCTTGACCAGATCCTGCAGTCGGATGCGGGCTTTGCGCATGAAGTCGGCATCGACCGCGCCGATGCCCTCGTCGAGGATGAGGATCTCGGGATCGATGCTGGTGACCACGCCCAGCGACACACGGACACGCATACCGGTGGAGTAGGTGCGCAGCGGCATCTTGAGGTAGTCGCCGAGCTCGGTGAACTCGGCGATCTCGTCGGTCTTCTTGAGCATCTCGCGGCGGCTCATGCCGAGGAACATGCCTCGGATGATGATGTTCTCGTAGCCGGAGATCTCCGGGTCCATGCCGACGCCGAGGTCGAACACCGGCGCCACGCGACCCTGGATCTTGCAGGCGCCGCGGGTCGGTTCGTAGATGCCCGACAACAACCGCAGCAGCGTCGACTTGCCGGCGCCGTTGTGGCCGACGAGTCCGATCCGATCGCCGTGCGACAGGTGCAGATTGATGTTCTTCAGCGCCTCGACGACCACGACGTCCGACTCGTTGGCGCCGATCACTCCACCGGCCCGACCGAGGACGGACTTCTTGAACGAGCGGGTCTTGGCGTCGAAGATGGGGAAGTCGACGCCGGCGTCCCAGGTGTCCAATCGAACTGTGCTCATGTGTGCGCCCCCTCAGACCCAGTAGGCCACGCGGGCCCGGTAGTTGCGCAGGATCAGCAGGGCGGCCAGCCAGCCCACGGCGGTGCAGCCGATCACGATGAACCAGTGGTAGGCCTCGACGTGTTCGCCGACGAGCGGCCCGCGTGAGATCTCGAGGTAGTGGAACATCGGGTTGATCTCGACAAGTTTCAGCCGGCTCGAGTTGTCGACGTTCTTGGTGATGTTGTCGGTCGTCCAGATGATCGGCGTCATGAAGAACACCAGTTGCACCAGAGTCGCCAGCAGCTGACCGATGTCGCGGAAACGGGTCGAAAGGATCCCGAAGACGATGGTCACCCACACGGCGTTGAGCGCGAACAGGAAGAGCGCCGGGATGATCAGCAGAATCGTCCAGTTCACCGGCTGCGGGAACACCGCCATCACGACGGCGTAGATCACGATGTTGTGGGCGAAGATGATCGACTGTCGCCACACCAGTCGATAGACGTGGACGCTCAGCGGTGACGGGATCTGCTTGAGCAGGCCCTCGTTGCTGGAGAACACCACCGCACCCTCGAGGATCGACTGAGAGATGAAGTTCCAGAAGATCAGGCCGAGGGTGACGTGCGGCAGGAAGGTCTTGATGTCAGCGCCGAACAACTCGCCGTAGAGAAGGCCCATGGCGACGGCGGTGACGCCCGTTGCGACGGTGATCCACAGCGGACCGAGCAACGAGCGACGGTAGCGCTGCTTGATGTCCTGCCAGCCGAGCAGCGCCCACAGCTCACGCTGGGCGAAGCCGACACGCAGATCGGTCAGGGCTCGTCGCAGCGTCCGCGAGTCCGAGGCTTGCGGTCGCAGCGGTGCGACGTCGTCGTCATGCAGAACGGTGGACACGGTGGTTGAGCCTACCGGCCGCGCCCATCCGACCGGGTCACGCGGCAGGTCAGAGGTACTGACCGGTGCCGGGAACCCCGTGCCCGGAACCCGCCGAGCCGCCGACCGACGGCGGCAACGCGCCCTGGCGCATCTGCTCGAGCTGCGACCGCGCCGCCATCTGCTGGGCGAACAACGCCGTCTGGATGCCGTGGAAGAGGCCCTCCAGCCATCCGACGAGCTGCGCCTGCGCGATGCGCAGTTCCGCGTCGGACGGGGTGGAGTCGTCGGTGAAGGGCAGCGCCAGCCGCTCGAGTTCCTCACGCAACTCCGGCGCCAGACCGCCCTCGAGCTCGCGGATCGACGACTGGTGGATCTCCTTGAGCCGATTACGGCTGGCGTCGTCGAGAGGAGCCGCCCGCACCTCTTCCAACAGCTGCTTGATCATGGTGCCGATGCGCATCACCTTGGCCGGCTGCTCCACCATGTCGCTGAGACCGCCCGACTTGTCGCCCTCGGCGTCCGACGATCCGGTGGGCCCCATGACGACGATGCCGTCGTCACCGGAGCCGTTCCCGGCCGGGCCGGCACCTCCGGTCGGGTCGCGGTCGGCTGCGGATCCAAATGCTCCCGATGTCATGGCTTCCATTGTGCGACATCCGTCCGACTCGGTCGGCCCCCACACCCGGTGACCTGGGACAGATGTGTTCAGTACCCATCTCGTGAGCCGTCCTGACGAGGGGGTATGGCTCACCTCACCTGACCGTCTATCGTGTCTGCCATGACCTACGACGTTGCCCGGGTGCGCGGATTGTTTCCGTCACTCGGCGACGGCTGGATTCACCTTGATCCGCAGGTCGGGATGCAGATCCCCGACTCGGTCGCCTCCACGGTGTCCAAGGCGTTCCGGGCGCTCGTGTCGGCCCCCGGCGGGGTCTATCCCGCGGCGCGTCAGTCACGCGCCATCGTCGATGCGGCCAGGCTCGCGGTCGCAGATCTGGTGGGTGGCGATCCCCGCGGAGTCGTCCTCGGACCGAGTCGCGGGCTGCTGTTGAACATTCTCGCCGAGGCTCTCAACACCCGTGTCTGGTTGGGGTCGCAGGTGGTGGTCAGTCGGCTCGACGACGAGGCCAACCTGGTGCCGTGGTTACGGGCGGCCGACCGCTACGGCGGCAAGGTCGTCTGGGCCGAGGTGGACATCGAGAACGGCGCGTTGCCGCCGTGGCAGTACAGCGACCTCATCGTCGACGCGACCAGCGTCGTTGCGATGACCCTCGCGTCGTCGACCCTGGGCACCGTCACCGACGTCCGCGCGGTCGCCGAGGTCATCCATGCGGTCGACGGCTTGCTGGTGGTCGATGCGACCAGCGCGGCGCCGTACATGTCCCTCGACATCGACGAGCTGCAGGCCGACGTCATGGTGGTCTCCGCCGAGCGGTGGGGCGGGCCGCAGACGGCCGCGCTGGTGTTCCGTGATCCCGACTACCTCGCCCGGGTGCGTCCGGTGAGCCTGTCCCCGAACGCCGAGGGCCCCGAACGACTCGAGGTCGAGGGACATCAGTACGCCATGCTCGCCGGGCTGGTTGCATCGGTCGAGCACCTCGCGTCCCTCGACGAGGCCGCCGAGGGCACCCGTCGCGAGCGACTGGTGACGTCGATGACGAGCCTGTCGCACTACCTGCAGCGGCTGCTGTCGTACCTGATCAACTCGCTCGACCAGCTCAACACCGTCCGTGTCCTCGGTACGGCTGACGCCCGCGTGCCGACGGTCAGCTTCACCGTCGCCGGGGTCACCGCCGACAAGGTGGTGCGACGTCTCGCCGACAACGGGATCTGTGCGCTGGCAGATGTCTCGAACCGGGCGCTGAGCGGCATCGGGGTCAACGACGTGGGTGGCGCGGTCACCATCGGCCTCGGCCAGTACTCGACGCCGTACGAGGTGGATCAGCTCGTGCGGTGCCTCGGTTCCCTCGGCTGACCGCCGACCGTGCCGTAATCCCCCGCCGAGCGTGCCGAAAATGCGTGCCGACCGTGCCGAAACCCGCGCCTGATCAGAGCGTGAGCAGCACCTTGCCGATGGCTGCGCTGTCCTCGAGGTGCTGGTGCGCCTGTCGGGCCTGCTCGAGCGGGTAGGTGCGGTCGATGATCGGGCGCACGCGGCCGGCCTCGACGAGCGGCCAGGTGTGGTCCCGCACCCCGGAGATGACCGCCGACTTGCCGATGGGGCCGTCGACGGGACGTCCCCGCAGGTTGGTGGCGATGACCGAGCCCCGCTTCTTGAGCAGCGCCCCGATGTTCAGCTCGGCGCTGGCGCCGCCCTGCATGCCGATGATGACCAGACGGCCGCTGTCGGCGAGCGCGGAGACGTTGCGCTCCAGGTACTTCGCTCCCATGATGTCGAGGATGACGTCGGCCCCGCCCAGGTCACCGACCACCTCGACGAAATCCTGATCGTTGTAGTTGATGGTTGTGGTGGCGCCGAGTTCGGTGCAGAAATCGAGTTTGCGTTGCGAACCCGCGGTCACCGCGATCCGCGCACCGAGCGCGTGCGTGAGCTGGATGGCGTGGGTGCCGATACCGCTGGCGCCGCCGTGCAGCAGCACCAGTTCGTCGGGCTGAAGACCGGCGGCCATGAATAGGTTCGAGTAGACCGTCGCCGCGACCTCGGGCAGCCCGGCGGCCTCCACGAGGTCGACCCCGTTCGGCTTCGGCAGGACCTGACCGGCCGGGGCCGCGACGTACTCCGCGTAGCCGCCGCCCGCGAGCAGCGCACAGACCTCGTCGCCGACGGAGAACCCGTCGACACCCTCGCCCAACTCGGCGATGGTCCCCGACACCTCCATGCCCAAGATCTCGCTCGCGCCGGGCGGCGGGGGATAGAGGCCCTGGCGTTGCATGAGGTCGGCGCGGTTCACACCGGCCGCGGTCATCGCGATGAGCACCTCTCCGGGTTCGGGCCGGGGGCGATCGGCGCGGTCTGCCTCGAGAGTGGCCGACGAACCCGATCCCTGGATGCTGATGATGCGCATGGAAGTCACCCATCCATCTCTACCCGCGTCGAGGCCGAGACGAAACGAACGGGCCGCGACGGGCGATGTGATGAGCACAACGTGTTCATTCGGTCGTTCGCACGACTGTCGAGTGGACGCTTGTCCACGTACGCTTCCAGGACGCCGGTTCGGGCCGGTCGGGAAGTACAGGGAGATCATTGTGAGTGTGAACGGTCAGCCTGTCGGCTCCGTCGAGGACGCGGTGGAATCAGACAGATCGGGCCCTGGTTGGCTCTCCGACACCGAGCAGGCGGCGTGGCGATCGTTCGTCGACGGCTCCCACGAACTCATCGGGGCCCTCGATCGAGCCCTGACAGCCGAAGCCGGCCTCAGCTTCGACGAGTACCGGATCCTGGTGATCCTCTCCGAGAACCGCACCCTGCGGATGTCGGACCTCTCCCGTGGCGGGCTTGCCTCGCGCAGCACGGTGTCGAGGCAGGTGTCCCGGCTCGTCGAGCGTGGCGACGTCGAACGTCTCCCGGACGTCAACGACGCCCGCAACCGGCTGGTTCGCATCAGCGACCTCGGCCGGGAACGGTTGCACGAGGCCGCGAAAGATCATGTGCGCCTGGTGCGTCGGTATCTGTTCGACCATCTGACGCCGGAGCAGGTGGTGGAGATGACCCGCGTGCTCACCACGGTCCGGAACACCGTCGACGGGGCCTGACGTACGCTTATCCCGCTGGGAAGTGTGGCAGAGCGGCCGAATGCACTCGCCTTGAAAGCGAGCGTGGGTGAAACCACCGGGGGTTCAAATCCCTCCACTTCCGCTTCAGAGCGGCCGTGCGTCAACTGTCGCTGACGATCGAGATCTCCCTGTTTCTCGAAATCGCAGTTCGATCGGTCGTTTTCATGGCCTTACCGGGTCACGTCGGAACGGTGACGGCGGGAAGCCGATAGAACTCGACTGCATTGTCTCTCAACACCGCATCGAGATGTTGTTCGCCGACTGCATCGGCGAGGACACCGAGGTCGTCCTCATGGAATGGGCGGTCGGCTCGAGTAGACGGAAGGTCGCTTCCGAACATCAGAGCTCGGGGGTTGGCGTCGCAGACGGCCCGAAGGGTGGCCGCCACATCCAGCTTGACGCGTCCGAACCCGGTCGCCTTCACCCGGACACCGGAATCGACGAGCTTCAGCAGTGTGGCCAGCCCCTCGGCAGAGAGGCCCAGATGGTCGATGCTGGCCGACGGCAGGGCGGCGATCACATCGACGAGATCGCCCAGTGTGCTCGCGTCCGCATAGAGTTCGGTGTGCCAGCCGGCGACCTCGTGAACGCGGCGCGCGAAATGGTCCAGCTCATCGGTCGATTCGGACCCGCCGCGGCGGACATTGAACCGGATGGCCCGCACGCCTATTCGGTCGAGACGGAGAATCTCCTCGTCGCTGACCGTGGCCGGGAGCTGCGTGACCCCCACAAAGTTCGAGCCGAGTACTGCGAGTGAGTGCTCCAGGTACTTCTGATCAAACCCCTGGAAGGATCCCGACACGATGGCGCCGCCGACGATGTTCATCGATGAGCCGCGCTCGGAGTAGTCGCCGGCGGTGAACGTCGGAGGAAAGTACCCGTCGTTGCCGATGAGGTCGAACTCGGGATCGATGATGTGGAAATGTGCATCGAAGATCGGGCGCTGGACGACGTCGATTGTCGACTCTTCGGATGTTTCGGTCTGGCCCATGGCCTCACCCTTTCACTCGGACGGCACTGTTAGCTTATCTAAGAATGTCTCTGGGGGCGTGCCTCTGGAAGGGGAACTATGAATCACTTTGTCCGCCCGATACGTTCGGAGGGCGATAGCCAGGAGCCACCCCGCGGTCTCCTACGCCGAGTGTCGTGGTGGCTGCGCCAGGACGGCCCCCGGCCGAGCCCCGGATGGTACGAGAGTGGCGGGATCATCGACGACGACGCAGGGCTCGCAGTTCTGGATTCGACGGGGCACCGACACCCCCTTCCGGACAACGTCGCGAAGTTCGTGCGGCGCGACAGTCCGATCGAACTGTTTGCCGTGGACGATCAGAACAAACTGGTGGCAAAACTGCCCAACCGGGGATTGAGTGACGCCGCTCTCACGGAGTTCGCCGAGCGCACCGGTCGCGAGTTCTCGCATGAAACCAACCAGGGGTGGGCAGAAATGATGGATCGTTACCCACCGACGATGAGGTCGATCCTCCAGTACCAAGACCTGGCAAGTCGATGAGTCGACCCGGTGATCTCTCCCCCCGCCGGTGTCTCAGACGCCGAACAGCGGCGGAAGCGCCAGCAGGATGATCGCGGTCCAGGCGACGTGGGTCAGCATCGGCGCGAGCACACCGCCGGTCGCTCGACGCTCCAGCGCACACACGAGTCCGAGCAGGATGGCCGCGAAGCCGAGCATCGGGTTGCCGCTGGCCAGCGTCACGATGATGTAGATGATCGTGGAGTAGACCACCGGGTAGTACTTGCCCAGGGCCGAGTAGAGCGCGCCGCGGAAGAACAACTCCTCGGCGATTCCGTTGACCAGAGCGATCGCGACGACGAGGGCGAGGTTGCCCGCGGTCGCGTACTCGAAGACGCCGGCGATCAGGTCGCGGATCGGGGGGATCTCGCGTACCACGAGCCCGCCGACCACGAAGAACAGGCCGAGCCCGATACCCACACCGAGTCCGGTGAGTACCGGTCGGCGTTTGTGTCCGCGCCACGTCACCCGCCCGAGGTGCAGTGGTCGCGACAACGCCGCCCCCACGACCCAGACCGCGGCGAGCGCGAGTGTGTAGACGTAGAAGATCGAGTCGCCCGGCTTCGCCGACAGCGACAGTGCGAGGAACACCGCACCGAACACGAGGAAGACGATCACCACGATCCGGCGGCGTCGCACCACCGACCGTGCCTCATCGGGATTCGTGGGTCGGCGGTCGAGCAGCGCGGTGCGCAACTGGTCCCAGCCCTCGGTCGCCCTGGTTGTCATCGTGGTCATGGTCTCACCGCCCGACGTGTGACGCGATCTTGTTGGCCCGGGACACCGCGAAGTCGACGCCGGTGCGGACGGCCCCCGCGGCGGGACCGACCGACAGCACGAGGCCGGCGCCGAGGCGCTCGAACTCGTTCCATCCGCGGGAGCTGATCAGGCTGGAACCGACGCGTCGGATGCGCAGCCAGTCGCCGCCTGCCCACTCGGGGTCGGAGTCGGCGAGGTGGTGGATGTCTTCGAGCTTGTTGACCGGCAGCGCCGGTCCGGCATGCAGCGACGCCTCCACGGCCTGACGCACGGTGAGCAGGCCGCCGGGCGGGTCGGGGACGATCGAGCGGATGCGGTCCTCCGAGGCGAACATCGGATAATCCAACGACGCGACCAGATCCCCGGTGAGATCCGTCGGCACAGGCACGAGGCGTCCGCTGACGAGCGACGCCAGCCCGGTGCCCAGGCCGCGCAACGGCAACGGGAGCCGGCGACGTCGCGCTGCGGAGAGGTAGGTGAACAGCAGCTCGCGGTAGCTGGCCTTGTTCGCGCCGGCCACGTCGTAGGCGCCGGCCGGGAGCTTGTCCGCATCTGCTGCGGCGACGAGGTAGTACACGACGTCGCGCACGGAGATCGGATCCATCTTGTTGTCGGCCCAGTGCGGAAGCGGGATGACGGGAAGGCGGTCGGAGAGGTAGCGGACCAGCTCGAACGAGGTCGACCCGGCGCCCACCACGACCGCGGCGCGCAACCAGACGAGTTCGGGCCCGCCGTCGACCTTGAGGTACTCGGCGACCTCCGCGCGACTCGCGAGGTGCTCGGAGAGCTTCTCGCCGTCGGGGACGAATCCGCCGAGGTAGACGATGCGGGACACCCCGGCGTCCTTGGCCGCCTCGGCGACGTTGCGCGCGGCGGCGTTGTCCTTCTGACGGAAGTCGGACTCCCCGATGCCGTGCACCAGGTAGTAGACGACATCGACGTGGCCGACGGCGCCGAACGCGGTCGCCGCGGCCGTGCGGTCGGATGCGTCGAGAGCGACGGGCACGATGTCGTCGTACCACCCGAATGCGGCGAGCCCGTCGGGCTTGCGCGACGCGGCGATGACCTCGTGCCCCGCGGAAAGAAGTTCGGTGACCAGACGTGACCCCACGTAGCCGGTGGCGCCTGTGACCAGAATTCGCATATCCCCCACCGTACGGAGGGTGACGTGCGGTTTCAGTGTGAGATGTGGCTCGTGCGGTCTGGGGAACAACCGCGCCGACCGGCGACTACAGCCAATCCCGGCGCTTGAACAGCAGGTAGAGCACCGTCATCGACACCACCAGCAACGACACGCTGGTGATGAACCCGCCGGTGTGTTCGAAACCGGGGAAGGGGACGTTCTGGCCGTAGAAGCCGGTGATCGCGGTGGGCACGGCGATGATCGCGGCCCACGCGGTGAGCTGTTTCATCACGGTGTTCAGGCGGGCGTCCTGCAGCGACAGGTTCGTCTCGAACACAGTGGTCACCATGTCGCGCAGGGACTCGGTCCACTCGGTGACCCGCAGGACGTGGTCGTAGAGGTCGGTGAACTCGGGCTCGAGGGCGTCGCTGTGGCCCAGGTCGTGACGTCGGCGCTGGACCAGGGAGACGACCTCCCGCATAGGCAGGACGACGCGACGCAGCGCGACGAGGTTCTTGCGCAGCGAGTAGGTGCGACGTTGCAGCGCCCGCGAGGCGACCTTCTCGTCGAACAACAGTTCCTCGAGGTCCTCGATGGCGTCGTCGAGCTGTTGGACGGTGTCGAAGTGCCCGTCGACGACGACGTCGAGCAGCCCGTGCAGGAGCGCCCCGACGCCGTACTCCTGCCCACCGATCTCCTCCCATCGGCGCTGCACCTCGTCCATGTCGAACACTTCGGTGTACTCGCTGTCACCCCGGTCGCCGCCGCCCTCGGTGAGGCGGACCGTGATCAGGGCGTTGTGCACGATGAACATCGAGATCCGCTCGAAGCGGATCTCGGCCGCGGCGGCGTCGACGGCCTCGTCCCCGGTCGTCGCGGTGGGTGAATCGAACGCGACGGCGTAGACGGTGACGAAGGTGTGTTTGGCGTAGGCGGTGGCCTTGACCCGCTCGGAGGCGGCGAGCGCGTCCTCGACCGCCCACTTGTTCAGGCTGAGTTCTTCGGCGAGACGGGTCAGCGTGTCGTGCGACGGGTTGATCAGGTCGGCCCAGACGAGCCGGTCCGGGTCGTCGATGCAGTCCGACACCTTCTCGAGTTCGAAACCGTCGACCGGTTTGCCCTTGTGCCAGATCTGGCCGCGCACGGCCTGGTTGCTCACGACCTCATCGTGCCACCGCGGGGGCGGGGCTCACCGGTGGGTGGAGAACCCCGAGCGTCGACGGTGTCGCTCGACGGCCAGCCCGACGAGGCGATCGATCAGGTCGGTGTACTCGAGGCCGGTGGCCTCCCACATCTTCGGATACATCGACGACGGGGTGAAGCCGGGAATGGTGTTCACCTCGTTGAGCAGCCAGCCGCGGCCGTCCTCCTCGTAGAAGAAGTCGACGCGGGCCATGCCCGAACACCGCAGAGCGGTGAACGCGCGGGCGGCGAGTTCGCGTACCTCGCCGATGGCGTCGTCGGTCAGCTTCGCCGGGATCGACAGTGCCGCAGTGCCGTTGAGGTACTTGTCCTCGTAGTCGTAGAACTCCGCGCCGGGCAGGATCTCGCCGGGGAGCGACGTCTCCGGGATCTCGTTGCCCAGCACCGCCACCTCGATCTCGCGGCCTACGACACCCTCCTCGATGACGATGACCTCGTCGTACGTCAGCGCCAGGTCGATGGCCGCGACGAGTTCGTCGGCGTCGTGCGCCTTGGAGATACCGACCGACGACCCGAGGTTGGCGGGCTTGACGAACACCGGCAGGCCCAGTTCGGCGAGCACCCGGTCGACGATCTTGGACCGGGTGCCGATGCCGTCGCGGTACTCCAGCCAGCGGCACTGCGGGATGCCTGCCTGGGCGGTCGCGACCTTGGCCATCGCCTTGTCCATGCACAGCGCCGACCCGAGCACCCCGCTGCCGACGTAGGGGATCCCCGCCAGTTCCAACATGCCCTGCACGGTGCCGTCCTCGCCGTGCGGTCCGTGCAGCAGCGGCAGCACCACGATCGGTGCGTCGGAGTCGGCGTCGCGGAGCAGGTTCAGGGCCTCGACCTCGGTGCCGACGGTGCTCAGCGACGCCGGGAGTGCGGTCGACCCGGAGAGCGCGGCGATGGCGTCGTCGTTGCGGACCCACTGCCCCTCGTGGGTGATGCCGATGGGGACGAGGTCGTATCTGCCGCGGTCGGCCGCGGCCAACACGTGTGCGGCGGAGACGCAGGAGACGTCGTGTTCAGCGGAGACGCCGCCGAACAGGACCACGAGACGGTGCCGGCCCGGGGTCTCGCCGGGAGATGAACCGCTCTCGGGGGCGGGGATCAGCATGGACCACACCCTACGGACCCCATCGGTTGCCTGGCGAGGGTGTGGTTTCCCTGCGGCGGCAGAGTAGTTTCGGTGGGTGCATTTCTCAGCGAACGAGGTGGCAGAAGCGACCGGCGGCCGCCTCACCGGCCCCGATGTCACCGTCGACGGTGCGAGCATCGACTCGCGGACCGTGTCGGCCGGACAACTGTTCGTCCCGATCGTCGCCGAGCGCGACGGTCACGACTTCATCGCCACGGCGGTGGACGCCGGCGCGTCGGCGTTCCTGACCGACCGCGCGGTGGACGCGGACGCGACATCGATCCAGGTCGCCGACACCTCCCTCGCCCTCGCCGACCTCGGACGCGCGGCCCGTGCGCGGCTGACCGGTCCGGTCATCGGGGTCACCGGCTCGGTGGGCAAGACCTCGACCAAAGACCTCCTCGCCCAGGTGCTCTCGACGCAGATGCGTACCGCGGCCAACGAGCGGTCGTTCAACAACGAACTCGGTCTGCCGCTGACGCTGTTCGGCGCCCCCGACGGCACCGAGGCCGTCGTCGTGGAGATGGGCGCGCGCGGGGTCGGACACATCGCGACGCTCTGCGACATCGCGCACCCCACGATCGGCGTCGTCACGCGGGTCGACGGGGTGCACCTGGAGTTGTTCGGCAGCATCGCCGCGGTCGCGCAGGCCAAGGGTGAACTGGTCGAGTCGTTGCCCGCCGACGGACTGGCCGTCCTGAACGTCGACCAGGAGGCGGTCGCGGCGATGGCGTCGCGCACCTCTGCGCGTGTCATCGGCTACGGCCTCACCACGCCCGCCGACGTCCACGCCACCGACATCCGACTCGACTCCGAGCTCCGCCCGACGTTCACCCTGCACACCCCGTGGGGGTCGATCGAGGTGTCGATGGCCGCGCGGGGACGCCACCAGGTGTCGAACGCGCTGGCCGCGACCGCGGTGGCCGGTGGCGTCGGCATCGACCTCGACAAGATCGCCCAGGGGCTGTCCGGTGCGGCGATCTCCGGTCTGCGGATGGAGTTGTCGCGCACCGACTCCGGCGTCGCAGTGCTCAACGACTCGTACAACGCCAACCCCACCTCGATGAACGCAGCTCTCGACGCGCTCGTCGGGCTGTCGGACCGACGTCGGGTCGCGGTTCTCGGTGTGATGGCCGAACTCGGTGACACCGCCCGGGCCGAACACCTCGCCATCAGCGAACGCGCCGCCGCGCTCGGCGTGGATGTGATCGCCGTCGACGCAGCCGATTACGGGTCGTCGGTCACCCACGTCCCCGACATCGACTCCGCGGTCGCCGCGCTGAGTGACCTGCGCGCCGGGGACGCCGTTCTCGTCAAGGGCAGTCGGGTCGCGGCGCTCGAACGGGTCGCGGTCGCGTTGCTCGCCGCACCGGGCGCCTCCTGAGCGTCGAGGACAGTCGGCCGGCGCCCACCCCGGAGAAGACGACCGGCCGCGTCGACTCGCTGACCGGGATACGCACGCTCGCGGCGTTTCTGGTGTGCGCGACGCACGCGGCGTTCTGGACGGGCAACTACACCGATGACCTCGCGGGCCGTTTCTTCGCCCGCCTGGAGATCGGTGTCGCGATCTTCTTCGTGCTCTCCGGGTATCTGCTGTTCAAGCCGTGGATGACGGCGCTGGCCGGTGGTGGTCGACGCCCGTCGGTGCGGCGGTACGCCGAGCACCGCGCGCGACGGATCCTGCCCGCCTACTGGGTCACGGTGCTGGCGGTCTACGCGATCTTCACGTGGTGGCGCACCGACACCTCCGACCTCGGCCACGGGTGGTCGGGGCTGCTGCGCAACCTCACGCTGACCCAGATCTACGGGTACGGACACCTGCACTCGGGTTTGACCCAGATGTGGAGTCTCGCAGCCGAGGTCGGCTTCTACGTTGTGCTGCCGATCGCGGGATGGCTCATCGTCAGCGCTGTGTGCCGCGGCCGGTGGCGCCTCGACCTGATCGTCATCTCGCTGGTGGTCCTGGGTTCGGTGTCGCCGTTGTGGGCGATCGTCACCCACACCGGCGACGGGCTCGACCCGACCGCGCGGCTGTGGCCCCCGGCGTTCCTCACGTGGTTCGTCGGCGGCATGCTGCTGGCCGCGCTCGCGCAGACGCGACTGCGCATCAACCCGTTGCTGTCGGTGCTGATCGCGGTGCTCGCGTTCCAGGTCAGCTGCACCTCGATCGCCGGCGAGCCGACGATCACGCCGCTGTCCGGGTCGGCGACCGTCATCAAGTTGCTGCTCTACCTCGTGATCGCCCTGGGGCTGATCGCGCCGCTGGTGCTCGGACCGGCCGGATCGTGGTGGGACCGACTGATGGGCTCGCGGCCGATGGTGTGGCTCGGTGAGATCTCGTACGAGTTCTTCCTGGTCCACGTGATGGTCGTCGAGTTGGTGATGGACCTGCTGGGGTATTCGATCTTCACCGGGTCGATTGTCGGCGTGCTCATCGTCACCAGCGTGCTGAGCATCCCGGTGGCGTGGCTGCTGCACCGTCTGACCGTGGTGTTCTGGCGTCCGCGGGCCACCGCACCGAAACGGCAATCCGTACCATCGGTGCCATGACCGACCCCGGTTCACCTCACCCCGGACCCCGATTGCCCGACCCGCTGACGCCGTCCGACATCGGTCGGTGGTGCGAGAAGTCGGTGATCCCGGGCGTGCAACCGGAACTGTCCGACGACGCGGCGGTGGTCATCGCGTCCGGGCATCTGTCGGCTGCGGCACGGGAGATCGTGGTCCGCCGGATGTCGGCGGGGCTGCCCGTCCCGAGCTCGACGTCGATCAACGGCCCCGGAGGATTCGGTGGGCTCCGACGACTCCAGCGCAGTGTCGGGGCCATCGAGGCGCAGCTGGCGAACCCGATGCTGCCGTCGATGGTCGCTCCGGTCATCCGGAGTCGGCGCAACACCATGACCCGACGGCTCGACGACGCCCGGAAGAACGTGATCACGGGCAAGGGGATCTTCGCCACCAGCATCCGCGGTATCCGCCGGGAGCGCCGCGAGGGCGTGCACCTCGAGTTGATCGATCGAGAGCGGTTGTTCGTCGGGCTGACCTACACCCCGACGCCCAACGTGAACGCCGGCGGATATGTCCGCCGCGCGGGTAGTGCCGCCATCGACCGTGTCGCCGGGGTGGTCGGTGCCGCGGCCACCAAGGCCGGGATCGACAAGGGGAATCGATGGGTGAGCGAGATCCTCGGCGATCTCGAGACGCCCTCTCCCAGCGGTGATGCGAAGTTCGTCGACGGGTACGAGACCATCCTGTTCGCGGCGGGTTCGTTCTACGACCGGATCGTGCGTTGTCCCGCATGGCATTCCGACCACTTCGACGTGCAGCGCACCGCCGTCGACCTCAACGCCGAGCTCGGCGACATCGCCGCCGACGTGATCGCGCTGCGCACCATCCGTGTCGATCTCGACAACAGCCGCCGCGCAGCGGGTTTCGACGCCGACCTCAGCGACCACATCGCGAGCCGGGAGAGTTCGCTGCGACCCGTGTGGACTGAGCTGATCGACCGTGTCGCCGCCTTGGCGTCGGTGGCCGAGGTGGTCGAGTCGGCCGCCATCGAGCTCCGGGTCATCGCCGAATTCGCCCACACCGCGACGATCGACGACCGCATCGACCGGCTGGTGGCGCGGTCGGGGGAGCGGGAGATCTCCGCCGACAACACCAAGCGGCTCACCGAACAGGTGCGCGCCGGCGAGGACCAGTTGCGGATCTACCGGGACGTGCTGCAGGGCAACATCGCTCGTCTGTCCGCCGGCGACGCCACCCTGCGCAGTCGTCGCCTCCCCGAATAACCCGCCTCCCCAACTGGCGGTCAGGCTCCGGGGACCTTGATGGTCGAGGCCAACCACGGCAGCGACACCGACAGCGCCGTCGACGCGAACTGCCATGAGTGCCTACCCGGTTGGGTGTGGATCTGGCAGGCGATGCCGACGGCCTTGTTCTCGGTGCACAGGGTCTGCGCCGCCTGGCCCTGATCGTTCGCGTCGGGCCCCTCGCCGCGTCCGCCGAGTCCGGTGCCGCTGCTCTGCGCCGAGTGCGTCCAGTGGTGCCCGCCCCCGCCCCCGCCTCCGGGACGACGACCGGTCCGCGGGCTGTCGCCGGTGTCGTCGTACCAGGCCGAGATCCCCTGGTACGGACCGTGCCTGCTCATGACCGTGGCCGGATCGAAGGACTGCATCATTGCCGCGTCACCGCCGTAGAGCCGTGACAACGTCTGCGCGGCGGTGCCGGCCGTGGGAGCGGCGTCGCCGGCGATGTCGACGTAGCTCGAGAACAGATCGGGGTGCATGACGGTGAGGTCCACCGAGCACGTACCGCCCATCGACCATCCGACGATGCCCCAGTTCGCCGCGGCCGACGACGTGTGGAAGTGCGAGATCACGTACGGACGGACCTCCTCGGTGAGGTGGTCGGCGACGTTGCCGCGCGACCCGTTCACGCACTCGGTGTCGTTGTTGAACGACCCGCCCGCGTCGACGAACACCATGACCGGCGCCGAACCGTGGTGGGCGGCGGCGTAGGCGTCGACGGTGTGCATGGCGTCGCCGGTGCGAATCCAGTCGGCCGGGGTGTTGAACTCGCCGGCGATCATCATCACGACCGGCAGTGTCGGCGGGGTGGCGCCGACGAACCACGTCGGCGGCAGGTAGACGTACTCGGTCCGATGGGCGAAGTGGCTCGAGGTGTCCGGGGTCGTCACGGGGACCAGGGCGCCGGTCGTGTGGGTGGTGTTCCGCATCGACGCGAGGTCGCTCGCCGACACCTGGTCGGGCAGCGGACCGGAGGTGATCTCACCCCAGGCCGCCGACACGGTCGGGAAGTACCCGACCCACTGGTTGAGGACTATCCCTGTGGCCAACAGGGCGATCGGCACGACGGCGATGGCGACCCCGCGTCGCCACCACCGGGCGCTGCGCCAGCCGAACACGACGACTCCGAGCGCGCCGACGGTCACGCCGACCCAGATCCACAGGCTGCGCGGAGCGGGATCGGTGGCCAGACCCTGCGAGTCGAAGTAGAGGTGCACACCGAATGCGCCCAGGACGGCGACCGCCACCGATGCCGGCAACCAGATCAGGCGCCACCGCCGCGTCCGCCATCCGATCGCGACGACGAGCAGGACCACGGCGACGATCTGCACGGTGAGCGGGAACCACCCGTCCAACAACGACACACCCTGGTGGTGAGACCAGCCCGCGGGCGCTGACATCGGAGGCACGAGGACCAGTGTGCATCGTCAAAGCCACTGTGCGGCTGAGAGTTTGCTGACAGTGACGGGTATCGGGCAATACCGACGGTCGTTTGACGGGTTCGTCCGAGATGGCCCGATGAGCCCCCTGTGGGGTCAGACCGAGATGGTCGAATCCGGGTCCCAGCTCGCGAGGATCGGCAGCACCCGGGCCGTCGTCGAACCGGGCTCCACGGTGTAGACGATGAGACTCTGGTCGGGATTGCCCGGGGTGCAGAGGAACTCGATGCCGAACTGCATCGTGCCCGCCGACGGGTGCTGGATGACCTTGATCGTACGCTCGAATTCCAAGACCTCGTGGTCGTCCCACCACTGGGCGAACTGCGGCTCGGACACACGCAGTTCCTCGATCAGCGCAGCCAGTACGGGGTCGCCGGGTCGGCGCGCCGCGTCGCGACGGAGCCCGGCCACCGCGGCCGACGCGAACTGCGACCAGTTCACGATCCGCTCCCGCGCGATCGGATTACGGAACAGATAGTGGTGCAACGACGCCCCGGTCTCCATGGGAAGACTGAGCACCGCACGGATCAGGGCATTGCTGGCAAGGATCTCGCCTGCGCGTCCGAGCAGGATGACGGGGACGTGGTCGAGTGCCTGCATCACCTGCAGCAGCCCCGGATCGGCCACCTGCGCAACCGGATCCGGTGCAATCGCCGGTGCCGCCAGGTCATGGAGGTACGCGGACTCGACCGCGTCGAGCCGCAGCGCCCGGGCGAGCGCCCGCAACACCTCCGGCGAGACGTTCGCCTGCCGCCCCTGTTCGAGCTTGCTGTAGTAATCCGGACTGACCCCCGCGAGCTGCGCCAACTCCTCGCGGCGCAGCCCCGGCACCCGCCGCCGCCCGTACTCCGTCAACCCGACCGAGGCGGGCGTGAGGCGATCGCGACGATCCCGCAGAAAGGCGCTCAACGCGGTGCGGTCCTGGGTCATCACGCCAGGCTAGCCGCGTCACCGACCACGAGCCTGGTCATGACAGACCTAGGTTGATCCTCGCCTGGTTGCCGACCGTTGAGCGGCATAGACAGAGGTCATGACAACTCCGAGCACGCACAGACTCGCCGGCCGCACCGCCGTCGTCACCGGATCCACCAGCGGGATCGGCGAGGCCATCGCCGTCACTCTCGCCGCTCACGGCGCGAGCGTCGTCGTCAGCGGCCGTGACCGCGACCGCGGGAGCGCCGTCGTGGCCCGTATCCGGGACGCGGGCGGCACCGCGGTGTTCGTGCCGGTGGACCTCGGCGGGAGCTACAGCGACATCCGCTCGTTCGCGGCCGCCGCGGCGTCCGAACTCGGCGGGTCCGTCGACGTCCTCGTCAACAGTGCGGGCATCTACCCCGCCACCGCGACGGTGGATCTGGCCGATTCCGACCTCGACGCGATGCTGGCGGTGAACGTCCGCGCACCCCACGTACTCGTCGGTGAACTGGCCCCGCCGATGGCGCATCGAGGTGCCGGGGCGATCGTCACGATCGGATCGTGGATGGCCGCGGTGGGCAGCCCGTTCGCCGCCATGTACACCGCGACCAAGGCGGCCGACGAACAGCTGACCCGGAGTTGGGCCGCCGAATTCGGGCCGAGCGGGGTCCGGGTGAACTCGGTCGCGCCCGGCGTCACGTTGACCCCCGGCAACGAGGATTCCCGCCCCATCCTCGACGCCATGACCGCGTCCACGCCCGCGGGCACCGTCGTCGATCCGCAGGACATCGCCGACGGCGTCGCGTTCCTGGTCTCCGACGAGGCGTCGAAGATCCACGGGATCACCCTCTACGTCGACGGCGGGATCAACGCGACGCGGATGTGAGGGCCCGCCCGGTCAGCTGCGCGACCACGCGGCGAGGTGGGCCTTCTCGTCGGGGGAGAGGCGGCGCAGGGTGTGCTTCTCGATGTCGACGACAGCCATCTGCGTGGTCGCGACACAGGCCGGTTTGGAGGCGGCCGACGTCTGCGCGCCGCGGATCTCGTAGGAGATGGTGAAGTCGACCGACCGGTACGCGCTGATCCACATCCCCACGTGTAGCGGGGTGTCGGAGTGACGGAGCTGCGCCTGATAGCGGATGGCGACGTTGACGATCATCGCGCTGGTGATCAGCGGCTGATACTGCTCGCCCGCGCTGAGCAGCCACTGGATCCGCGCCTCCTCCATCAGGGTGACCATCCGGGCGTGATTGATGTGCCCGAAGGCGTCCATGTCCGACCATCGGACGGGGACATGGGCACTGAACGCAAAGCCGTCATCGGTGGTCACGCGGGTTCTCCGTTGCTCGTCGGTGGCTCAATCGTTACGCAGCCGAGGCTCACGTTGCCTGATTTGTTCGGGGGTGTGGACCTCGCGCGTCGGTACTGTGGGAACAGTCCACGATGTTTGCTGAATGCTGGGGGTAGTTAGACATGCTGAACTCTCGTGTGAGAGCTCGCCCCGGCTTCGTCCCGCGGCCGCGTCACCGGTCCATCCGCCGACGGGTGGTTCCGTCGTTGCTCGCGATCGGAATTGTCGCCTCGGCCGTCGTCGTGGCGCCCCAGGCCGCCGCCGCTCCCGCCCCTCCCGCACCGGTCGCGAAGCTCGACAAGGTCGTGAAGGTCAACAGCAGGCACCTGGACGTCACGGTGGATTCGCCGGCGATGCGCGGCAAGGTCACGGTCTCGGTGCTGCTGCCCCGCGACACGTCCGTGAGTCGGTCGACGGTCTACATGCTCGACGGCGCGGGCGCGACCGGTCAGGTCAGCGACTGGCTCACCAAGGGCAACGCCGCCAAGTTCTTCGCCGACAAGAACGTCAACGTCGTGCTTCCGTCCGGCGGAGCCGGATCGTTCTACACCGACTGGCAGAAGCAGGATCCCAAGGTCGGCATGCCGAAGTGGGAGACCTTCCTGACCGAGGAACTCCCGCCGCTGATCGACTCCAACTACAACGGCAACGGCCGCAACGCGATCGTCGGACTGTCGATGGGCGGCCAGGCCGCGCTGGCACTGACGTTCCGCCATCCGAACCTCTACACCGGCGCCGCGTCGCTCAGCGGTTGCCCGCCGGTCAGCGGTCTGCTGAACGAGGCCTACGTGCGCGCGACCGTCGCCAAGGACGGCGGCGACGCCACCAACATGTGGGGTCCGATCGGTGGCCCCGACTGGGCCGCACACGACCCGAGCCTGCATCTCGACGAACTCCGCGGCAAGAACCTGTACATCTCCGCGGGCTCCGGCGCGATCGGACCGCTGGACTTCACGACGCCGCTGGACCCGGGCATGTCCCGGCAGACCACGCTGCTGGCCGCGTCCGGACTGGAGTCCGGTGCCTACCGCTGCTCGCTCGAGTTCGCGCTCACGCTGCGCGCCAACGGTGTCGCGGCCGACGTCAGCTTCCCGCTCATCGGCACCCACAGCTGGGCCTACTGGTCGCGGGATCTGCCGCTGCTCTGGCCGACGATCTCCCGCGGGCTCTGACCCCGCGTCACCGCCGCCGAGCCGATCGCGGTGGTGCCGAACGCATGTGGTCGCGCACCGGCGACAACAGGTCCGCCAGTACTCCGGCGTCCGATTGCGAGAGCGTCGTGAACAGCTGGCCTCGGACGACCTCGGTGTGACCGGGTAGCACCCGCCCGAGCACCTCACGCCCGGCCTCGGTGATCGACACCGTCACGCCACGCTCGTCCTCCGCCGACGGGGCGCGAGTGATCAACCCCGCCTTCTCCAGCAGCCCCGCCTGGTAGGTCAACCCACTGCGGCTGTAGACCACGGCGTCGGCGAGATCGGTCATGCGCTCACTGCCGGTCGGCGAGTTCAGGCCGAGCCGCGCGAGCAGTTGGAACTGCACATAGCTCAGGTCGCCGACGTCGCGTAGTTGCTGTTCGACCGCGTGTCGGAGCAGTCCGGCGACATCCATCAGCGCGAAGTACGCGCCCAACTGGGTCGCATCGAGAGGCGTGAGTTCGTCGGCCATGCCCCCACTCTAGTCACTGCTTCAGATTCGAAACACTTGCTTCGAATCTGAAGTAATGCTAGCGTCCCAATGTGCTTCGAGTTCGAAGCACATTGGGATCTCAGGAGAGGCGAGAACATGAGAGCAGTGCGATTCCACGAGTACGGCGGACCCGAGGTGCTTCGCGAGGACGACCTCGAGCGGCCGGAACCCGGTGCCGGACAGGTGCGGATCCGTGTCGCGGGAACGACCTTCAACGCCGTCGACGGCAACATCCGCGCCGGGTTCATGCAGGAGCCGATCCCGGTGCAGCTTCCCCATGTCCCTGGCCTGGATGTCGCCGGGACGGTCGATGCCCTCGGCGACGGGGTGGACGGCATCGCGGTCGGCGATCGTGTCGTCGGCTTCCTGCCGTTCGTCGATGACGGTGCGGCCGCGGAGTTCGTCCTGGCGTCAGCCGAGATCCTCGCGTCGGCTCCGACGACGATCCCGCTCGCCGACGCGGCCGCGTTGCCGGTTGTCGGGCTCACCGCCTGGCAGGCGCTGTTCGAGCTGGCCGATCTGCAGGCGGGCCAACGGATACTGATCAACGGGGCCGGTGGCGCGGTGGGTGGCTACGCGGTGCAGTTGGCGTCGGCGGCGGGCGCCCACGTCATCGCCACGGCCGGCCCGAACAGCCGGGCGCGCGTCGAAGCGGCCGGCGCCGACGAGATCATCGATCACACCACGACCGACGTGATCGACGCGGTGACCCAGCCGGTGGACATCCTGCTGAACCTCGCGTCGATCGACCCCGACCGGTTCGCCGCGCTCGCGGCCCTCGTCGGAGACGGTGGGGTCGTGGTCAACACGACGGTCTGGATGCCGGCGCCGTCCGATGCCGATCGAGGCGTGCGCGGCATCGACGAGTACGTGCGCAGTGACGCAACGCAATTGGCTGAGCTCGTCGCGCGCGTCGACCGGGGTGAGCTGACCGTCGATGTCGCCGAACGGATGGCGTTGTCCGAGCTGGCCGATGTCCACACCCGGGCGGCGCAGGGAACGATCTCGGGCAAGATCGTGATCGTCGTCGACGCCTCGGAGTGATCGCTCAGGCCGGTCGTCGTGCGCGTCTCGTGACCACCAGGTACGCGACCACCCCGACGACCGGCAGCAGCCAGATGACCGCAACGCCGCGCCATCGGGTTCTGCTCGACGCGGTCGGGCGCGTCATGAGGTCGATGGTCAGGTAGGTGGCCATCGCGACCCAGGCGAGCGCGACCGCGGCGAGAGCCAGCCACCCCGCGACCTCCATGTAGTGCGGGAACATGTTGCATCCCCGGGTGCGGGCACACTCGGTGAAACCCATCGCCTCAGCGATCCCCGCCCGCCGTCGCCTCCGCGGCCCAGCGCTCGGCGAACGCGAGGAAGACGTCGTTCTCGTCGGGCTCGGTGACCGTCACACGCACACCGTCGCCGGCGAACGGGCGGATGACCACCTTGTTGTCGATCGCCACGGCGGCGAAGTCGAGCGAATCCGCGCCGAGGTCGATCCACACGAAGTTGGCCTGCGACTCGGGCACGCGGTAACCGAGCTCGCGCAGGCGGGACGAGACCCGGGACCGCTCGGCGACGACCGCCTCGGTCCGGGCGAGCAACTCCGCGTCGGCGGCGAGGCACGCGACAGCGGCGGCCTGGGCGAGGGAGTTGACGCTGAAGGGGACGTGGACCTTGCGCAGCGCCTCGATGACGGTCGGGTCGGCGATCGCGTACCCGACGCGCAGACCGGCCAGTCCGTACGCCTTGGAGAAGGTCCGCAGCACGACGAGGTTGCGGTAGCGCCGGTGCAGTTCGATCGCGTCGTAGCGCTGCGCCTCACTCGGCCGCACGTACTCGATGTAGGCCTCGTCGAGCGCGACGACGACCTCGGGCGGCACCCGGTCGAGGAACGCGATGAGGGCGTCCGCGTCGACCACGGTCCCGGTGGGGTTGTTCGGGTTGCAGACGAAGATCAGACGGGTGCGCTCGGTGATCGCCTCGGCCATCGCGGGCAGGTCGTAGGTGTGGTCGCCCGTCAGCGGGATCTGGACCGGCGTCGCGCCCACCACGCGGGTCGCCAGCGGGTAGGTCTCGAACGACCGCCACCCGAACAGGACCTCGTCGCCGGGCGCGCTGGTGATCGCGATCAGGTTCTGACAGAGGCTGACCGATCCGCACCCGGTCTGGATGTTGTCCGGGGTGACGCCGAGCCGCTTGGCCAACGCCTCGGTGAGCGCCACCATCGCGTTGTCGGGGTAGCGGTTGAGGCCGCCCGCGGCGTCGGCGATCGCGGTGGCGACGCTGGGCAGAGGCCCGAAGGTGACCTCGTTGCTCGCGAGCTTCACCGCGCCCGGGAACGTCTTGCCGGGAACGTAGGCGGGCAGGGTGGCCAGATCGGGTCGGATGCGCGGTGTCACACGTCAAATCTAGGCGGGTGTCCTGCGGGTTACCAACCGGTTTGCTCCGCGCGACGCACGCTGTGTAACCTTTGCTCTCGGCAGTTCGTAAGGACTCCGCTGGAGGCGTGCCAGAGCGGCCGAATGGGATTCACTGCTAATGAATTGTCCCGCTAAAACGGGACCGGAGGTTCAAATCCTCTCGCCTCCGCCACGGCACCAGCGGCCGTACAACTGAACACGCACGACCACGCGCCCGTAGCTCAACGGATAGAGCACTTGACTACGGATCAAGAGGTTAGGGGTTCGAATCCCTTCGGGCGCACCACACGACGATCCCGCCACTGCCCTCGCAGCGGCGGGATCTTTCGTCTGTCTACCCGGCCGCGGCCAGCGCCATCTCGGCGATGCTCTCGGCGTCGTGGGTGTTGACGTCGATGCCGGCGAAGATCGCGCCGATCCGCTCGGCCTGCTCCAGGCCGGTCAGGTCGGTCGACCGGTAGGTTCGGCCCGCATCGCGCGCACTCTCGCGCACCAGGCGGGTGCGGTCACGACGCAGCCCTCCGTACACCCGTAGCCGTGCGGGGATGTCGATCGGATCGCAGTCACGCAGCACGACCGCAAGCGTGGCAGCGTCCTCGACGGCCTGATTGGCCCCCTGGCCGAGATGCGGTGTCACCGCGTGCGCGGAGTCGCCCAGCAGTGCGATGCGACCGGTCGACCACCGGTCCAGTGGCTCGCGGTCGTAGATGCCCCACCGGAACGTCGCGTCCATGGCGCCGATGATGTCGCCGACGCGGGGGTCCCAACCCGCGTAGGTGTCGGCCAACTCGTTCACGTCACCGGGCGCGGTCCACGATTCGATGACGTCGAGATTGGTCGGTGCGAAAGCGACGACGTTCAGCAGCGCGCCGTCGGACACGGGGTAGGTCAGGAAGCTGCGTTGCGGTCCGAGCCACATGGCGCAGATGGACATGTCGACCACACCGTCGAGCCGGTCGGTGGGGATGAGTGCGCGGTAGGCCATGACCCCTTCGCTCACGGGGTCGGCCGGCTCGCTGACCATGCCCTGGATGTGGGAGTGGATGCCGTCGGCCCCGATCAGCAGATCGGCCTCGACGCTGGTGCCGTCGGCGAAGTCCACCTCGATACCGTCGGCGTGTTCGGTGGCGCCGACGACCCTGTGTCCGAGGCGCAGTGCGCCGGTGGGCAACGCATCGGAGAGCACCTGCTGGAACTCGCCGCGGTGCAGGAACCAGGTGGTGGCAGGGTCGCCGAAGGACAGCCGCGAGGGTTCGCCGGCAATCGGGTCGCCCTGCCAGTTGCGGAACGCGTAGCGGTCGAACGCGCCGGCCACCGCATGCAGGCGATCGCCCAGGCCGAGGCGGGTCAGGATCCGAGATCCGTTGGTGGCGATCGAGACCCCCGCGCCGAGCGCTTTCAGTTCCGATGCCTGCTCGTAGACGGTGGCGTCGATTCCCCGGGCCCGCAGCGCGATGCCCGCGGTCAGTCCGCCGATGCCGGCTCCGACCACTGCCACTCGTAGCGTGCGCGTGCGATTCACGATGTGTCCTCCCTCGACGTGTTCATGTACCGATCGGCACACTTTTGACGGTAGACGTACCGATCGATACATTCAAGCAATGCCGCGAATGCCCGATCAGAAGAAGCGTGCGGACCTGCTGCGCGACGTCGTGGGCTATCTGGAGGACAACGGCGTCAGCGATCTGTCACTGGCGCCGATGGCGCAGGCGTTGGGAACGAGCAAACGCATGCTGCTCTACTACTTCGGCGACCGCGGGGCGCTGCTGGCCCAGGCGATGGATGCGGCTCGACCCGACGCCGGCCAGATCTTCGACGGCGTCACCAGCGACGAGGAGTTCGTCGACGCGGCACGAACCCTGTGGCGGGCCATCACACGCGGTGAGCAACGCCGCAGCGTGACGGTGATGCTGCAGGTGCTGAGCCTGGCATCGACCGATCCCGACATCTACGGTCGGTACGCCCGTGTGGCGGTCGACGTCATGCTGGGTCCTGCCACGCAGGCGCTGGTCTCGCTGGGGTACGACCCCGCCGACGCCGCCGCGCGAGCGACCCTCGTCGTCTCCGGCCTGCGCGGACTGTGCCAGGACGGACTGGTGACCTCGCAGCGTGCCCGTGTCGACGCGGCGGCCGAACTCGTCATCGCCGCCGCGGTCGCCCCGGTGCGCTGAGCCGGCTCAGGGCAGCGTGTGCCCGGCCGCACGGAAGATCCGGTACCACTGCTCGCGGGTGAGCTCGACGTCCGATCCGGCGGCGGCCTCGGTCACCCGACTCGGTGTCGTGGTTCCGAGAACGACCTGAATGTTGGCCGGGTGCCGGGTGATCCACGCGGTCGCGATCCCGGTTGGCGTGACGCCGTAGTGGTCCGCCAACTCGTCGAGCACGTCGTTGAGTTCTGCGTAGTTCTCACGATCGCCGAGGAAGACGCCGTCGGACGTGCCTTTCTGGAACGGTGACCACGCCTGCAGGGTCATACCGTGCACGCGTGAGTAGTCGAGCAATCCGTTGTCCCGGCTGACCGACTGGTCGAGGCCGCCGATGTTCGCCGCGACGCCGGCTGCGATGAGCGGGGCGTGGGTGACGCTCAGCTGCACCTGATTCGCCACCAGGGGCTGCGTGACGGCGGTCTTGAGCAGCTCGATCTGACCGGGAGTGTGATTGGAGACGCCGAACGCGCGCACCTTGCCCGACGACTGCAGCGCGTCGAAGGCGGCGGCCACCTCGGCCGGTTCCACCAGCGTGTCCGGGCGGTGCAACAGCAACAGATCCAGGTGATCGGTGCGCAGGGCGTCCAGCGACTCGTCGACCGTGTCGAGGATGTGTCGGGTCGAGAAGTCGTAGAAACCGTCGCGGATGCCGACCTTGCTCTGCAGCATCACCCGCTCCCGTTGTGATGCCGTGAACGTCACCGCCGCACCGAATCTCCGTTCGCACGCGTGCCGCTCGCTACCGTAGATGTCGGCGTGGTCGAAGACCGTGACACCGGAATCCATCGCGGTCCCGACGAGCGTCCGGATCTGTTCGTCGTCGAGCGGTTCGATCCGCATCAGGCCGAGGACGACGGCTGAGGCGCTGCGGCCCGTGGCGGGGAGTTCGTAGGTCTTCACGTTCCCAGGATGCCCTGCGTCGACTCTGAACCGGTAGGGCGCCAATACAGTGGCCACCATGACGGGTGTACGAGACGACAACATGGGTGGAGGAGACGACGCCTCCGAACCGCCACGGCCGATCTGCACGGAGCTCCTGGCCGCACAGGAAGTGTGGGACACGAGGGACCGGCTGCAGCGAGAACTCGACGCGGCGGTGGCTGTCGGCGAGACCACCGCAGCTGAACTGGACCGGGTCGCCGGTATGCACGAGATCGAGAGCGATGACGTCCACGATCTCGAGTCGGTGACTCCCACCCGGGTGTGGGCCTCGCTGCGCGGGGCGCGCGACGAACGGTTGCAGCAGGAGCGTGCGGAGCGCGACGACGCCGAGCGCAGGCTGCGTGCGGCCGAGTACGAGGACGGCAGAGCTCGTGCCGACGCCGAGCGACTCCGGCAGGCGATCGCCGATCTGGGCGACGTCGACAGCCGGCGGGCCGACGCTCTCGACGCGATGGAGCAGTGGATTGACCGTGTTGGTGCGGTGGGGCTGGACTCGCTGCGGCGGGTGGCCCTGGAACGCCACGCGCTCGACGACGAACTCGGCGAGGTGCGCCAGGCCATCGCGGCCGTGGAGACCGCCGAATCCCGCCTGGCCGAGGCCGCGGTCTGGCTCGGGAAGGCCGGGGACTGGGCGACCTACGACACTTTCTTCGGCGGCGGGATGATCGGGGACGCAATCAAATACGACCGAATCGACTCCGCCAAGGCGTCGATCGCTGCTGCCGAGGACAGTCTGCGAACCCTCTCCTCCGAATTGTCCGACATCGGTATGACGTCGATCGGCGGGGTCGACGTGGGTGGACTGACCAGCACGTTCGACGTCTGGTTCGACAACTTCTTCAGTGACGGCGCGGTACGGGGGCGCATCCGCGATGCGGCCGAGCGGGTACAGGTGGCGCGGCACTCGGTGGCGCAGGCCGCCGCCGAACTCGGCCGACGTCGTGACCACATGACGCAACGGTCGACCGAGCTCGGCGAGCAGAGGCGAATCATGCTGCTCGACAGGGCCGCTGGGCGCTGACCACGAGGTCGGGGGCGCCGTGTGTGCTCGCCGTCAGCTGTCGGTCGCACCGGAATCGACCGGCATGCGCTCGGCACCCCAACTGCGTTCGATGAACCCGACGATGCGGTCGATGTCCTCGGACGGGACGTTCTGCGGCTCGCCGTTCTCCAACGGGTCGGCGTGGAAGATGTAGAGCCGGGAGGCGAACTGGTCGAACGGCAGCGATCCCTCGCCGGCCCGCTCCCCGTTGCCGGCGGTCCCGACCACGACGCCGTCACCCCAGTCCTGGCCGCTGTCGTTGTTGGGGTTGAAGAAGTACACCCGCATCACGCCGTCGGGGTCGGCGGCGACGCGCAGGATGGTGATCGCGTGCCAGCCGACGTACCGTGCCGCGCTGTCGGTCACCGCCACCCCGGCCGGCTGGGGGTGGATCAGCGGCTGATCGCCGTTGTAGGCGGGGTGATACGAGGCGTGGAACTGCCTCAGGAAGTCGTCGAGGTCGATGAGGTTGCCGGTCTCCACGTCGACGTTGATGTGGAATTCCCTTGCGGCCCACCAGCCGTGGAACTCGGGGTTGACCCATCGGTGCGGATCGCCCGGTCGTCCGGCGCAGCGCCGGACCATCTCGGCGTAGATGCGGTCGAGGTGTGGGACCAGCAGCAGCGACACCGGATCCAGGTCGATGGGGTCGCTGGTCGCGACACCGGAGACGCTGTCGGTCGACGACAACGGTTGCCCCTCGAAGTGCATGACGATCTCGTCGTCGCGCGCCGCCCAGACCACCATCTGCAGCAGGTAGTCCGGGTCGTTGTAGGCCCACATCGACAGTGCACGCGCCGACTGACAGGTCGGGTTGTCGCCCTGACCGACGCCCAGCGGCTGTCCGAGCATGGACAGCAACCCACCGAGCAGGCGCGACTCCGGCGCCGGTGTGGGCCCGAACGCCAGCGTCATCCGTTCGCGGACCGCAGGCGAGAGCTTGAGCGCGATCTGCCGCCACAGCGACGGCACGATCGGCGGCTGGTGCAGAATGCCTCGATCGAGCATCAGCGCGAGGCCGTACAGGCACTGCGCGGTCTCCGGGTGGACGGCCTCGAGGACGAGACGGTGGACCAGTTCGGGGTAGCGCTGCAACGAGATACGGCCGGTCTCGGAGAGTCCGAGCGCCTCGGGCAACCCGTAGGAGTTGTTCTCGACGAGGAAGCGCACCAGCGTCGCGTGGTACGGCGAGACGAGTCCGGTGTCGTGCATGGCGCGGGCGAATCCGCCGGCCTCGAACTGCAGGGCGCCGGCGTCCATGTTCTCCAGGCGCGACCGGTAGACGTCGACACCGGGATCCTCGCGACATGAGTCGGTGGTTCCGAACAGTGCCGTGATCAGGCGGTCGAGGCCCTGACCGGAGTTGCCGAGGTCGACGTCGGGGTCGTCGCGGTAGATCGCGATGCGGGTCACCATCGAGGTGACCTGCTCGACCTGGATCGGACGCTGCCGCAGGATGCGCCAGATCTCCTCGACCAGTTCGTCGAGGACGCTGTCGTAGCCGATCTGCTCGGCCACGTAGGCGAACAGATCGCGGATCAGATACGCGGTGCGGCCCAACCGGACTCGCTCTGACTCCGACGGCGGCGTGAACAACACCTCGAGGTTCATCGCGAGAACCTGCGACAGGAACCGCCGCGCGTCGTCGGCGGAGATCGACGGGTGGGTGAACTCGCCGGCGGCGATCGCCACCAACCGCAGTTCGCTGGTCGCCTCGAGCACGACGGTGTCGTTCTGACCGCTGCGCAGACTCGGCCCGACGAAGCCCGGCACCAGGATGTCCGGTTGCGACCAGTCGGTGCCCTCGAACAGTCCGGCACCGTCGAGCTCCGCGGCGCGGTCCCGGATCGCCGCGCACCCGCCCTTCTGCGCCAGCACGCGGTGCAGCGAGTCGAGGACGCGTCGAACCTTCGTGTTCTTGGTGAAACTCGGCGCGTCACGCAGGGCGGCGGTCGCGTGATCGAGCTGCGCGAGCCGCGACGTCAGAGCCGGATCCTGCGCAGGCGAGGAGTCCCCCTCTGTCGAGGAGGCGTCCATCGTCTGCGTCGGTCCGGTCCGGTCGTTCCCGAGTTCCTGCTTCACACGTAGAAGTCCAGTTCTTCCTGTTGCTTGAGCAGATCCCGCATCCGATACGGGTCCTCACCGAAGAAGTACAGCAGACCCCAGTGCGTTCCGAAGGCCGTGCGCTTGGTGACGGTCTCTTCCAGCGGCGGGGCCAGGTCGTTTGTCTCGTAGTAGTCGTCATCGAGGGTGACCTCGGGGATCTCGAGGTTGCTGACCACGCGTCGACGGGGATAGACGCCGAAACACCCGGCGACACCCGCGGCGTCGACGACCTCGCGCGGGAAGAACGCGTCGATCTCCTCTTCGGTGGTCTTGGGGTCGAAGGCCAGCGCGAGCCCCTGGTAGGCGTTGAAGCCGTAGGCACGCTCGAGCAGTTCGAACACCTTGAAGCCCGGCGGGCGGTATGCGACCTCACCGAAGTACATCTCGCCGTCACTGGTCACGAAGTACTCGGGATGGACGAATCCGAACTCGATGTCGAAGGTCTTGATGAGCTTCTCGATCTGGGCGGTGATCGCCGGACGGTACTTCTCCAGCTCCGGCGTCGCCGGGACGAACACCGAGTACCCGAGTGTCACGTACTCGGAGATGTTGAGGAACTTGATCTTTCCGTTGTGGATCCATGCCTCGACGGCGAACTCCCAGCCGTCGAGATGGGACTCCATCAAGACCGGGAACTCCTCTTCCGGGATGGAGTCGACCTCGTCGGGGGTGCGGATCACGCGGTGCCCGAGGCATCCGGCCTTGTCGAACGCCTTGAGGTGGATGGGGTCGTTCGGGTCGCCGTCGAGCTTGAGCAGCGTCTGGTTGACGCGTCGCAGGAACCGGATGACGTCCTCACGGTCGTGCGCTTCCTCGAAGATGCCGACGCGGATGCCGCCGAGCTGGGCGCGTCGCTTCATCAGGGCCTTGTCGCGCAACAACATCGCCTGCCCGAACAACCGCGGGTTGTCCAGCAGGACCGAGTTGATGGCACCCGCCCATTCGACGGTCTCCTCGTACAGCGGGATGGCGACATCGACGCCCTTGTCGCGCAACGTCTCTGCGATCTCCAACGATCGATCGTTGAGCCGCTCGAAGTTCCACGGGAGGAACGGGATGTCGTTGGTGGTGCAGTACTCCTCGGCCCATTCCGGGGCGACGACGATGTACCGGCGGTCAAAGCTCTCGAGGGCTTCCACCGCGGCGAGACTCCAGCCCAGCAGGGCGACATAGCCCTTGTCCGGGTTCTTCGGCAGCTTTGCGGGCTGCGACATAAAGATCCTTCCTTCGCGTCGAACGGTCGGAGATGATCGTTTTCAACGGTACAGAAGGCGGTTTCTCGTTCCGGGGACCACCCGAGTGCAGGTATAACTCGATTCATGCATCCCCGGGACGGTCGGTGACGACGACGTGATCGACGCGCTCGTCAGCGAGGCGATCGCCCTGGCCGCAGGCCCGCAACGCGCCGTTCTGGGCGTGACCGGTCCGCCCGGCGTCGGCAAGACGACGTTGGCCGAGGCGTTGATGGCGCGCATCGACGACATGCAGGGCCCGGGATGGGTGGCGCACATCCCGATGGACGGTTTCCACCTGGCCGACCGGCAACTCCGCAGACTCGAGGCGCTGGACCGCAAGGGTGCACCGGACACCTTCGATCCCCTCGGCTACGCCGCGACACTCGATCGGGCTCGCCGCGAGACCGACACCGCTGTGTACGCGCCGGGGTTCGAACGCACACTCGAGCAACCGCTGGCCGCCGCGCTGGTCGTGCTGCCCCGAGCTCGGCTCGTCATCACCGAGGGCAACTATCTGCTGCTCGACCACCCGGCGTGGCGAGTCGCCCGCGGGCAGATGGACGCGGTCTGGTTCGTGACCGCGGACGAGACGACACGCGTCGAGCGTCTCGTGACACGCCACGTCGAGTTCGGCAAGACGTCATCGGACGCCCGCGCCTGGGTTGACGCCGTCGATCAGCGCAACGCCGAGGTGGTCTCGGCGACATCGGCGCGCGCTGACCGAATCGTCGTCAACCGCGACGACGACTGGTCGTTCGTGGAATAGGCGTCAGGCCTTGGCGCGCCACTCGTCGGTGCGCTCGTTGCTCGCCTCGGCGAGAGCCGCGCGGGTCTTCTCGACGTCGTAGTCCTTGCCGTAGACGGGCGTGCCCGGCTGCTGACGCCACGAATCGGTGATCGACCCGGCGTCGACGGGATCGAACCCGATCTGGTCGACGAGGTCGGACACGATCTTCTTGTGGTCCACGTCGTCACCGGCGATGGGCAGCGCGATCCGGCCGTCGGTGCCGGCGTCGACACCCTTCTCCAGCAGGTGCTTCCAGTAGATCCCGTTGAACACCTTGATCACCGGCGCGCCGATGTGCTCCGACACCCACGCGCTCTCGGGCTGACCGTCCTCGATGGCGGCGATGAGACCGTCGCGCTGTTGCGGGTAGTAGTTGTTCGTCTCGATGATCGGTGCGCCGGGCTTACGCGCCGCGAACAGGTCGTCGGCGAGGTCGGGGACGTTCTTCTGCGGGATCGAGAGGATGACGAGGTCGGCGTCGGCTGCCGCGTCCTTGGCCCAGACCGCCGTGGCGCCGGTCTCCGCTGCGAGGTCGGCCAGCGTCTCCGGGTCGCGTGAGTTGGCGACCGCGACCTCGTGGCCGACGGCCGTGAGGCGCCGCGTCAGCGTGCCGCCGATGAATCCTGCTCCGATGATTCCGATCTTCATGTGCCCTGCTCCTGTGGTTGAACGACATCATCTGGTGTCGCTTCTCCAGAGCATCGTGAGCAAGCCCAATATTCCAGGCTGTGGGTCCGGTAGGGATCAGTCGCCGGTGCGGGTGAGTTCCGCGCGAAAGCGCACGGTCCCCGCGCACGCTCCCGACCATGTCAGGGTCGACTCGTTGTCCAGGGTGTCGATCGGGGCCGAGGAGTTCGGCTCGACGAGGGTCTGCGAGGTCAAGGTGGGGCGGTACCGTTCGCTGCGGCCCGGGCACTGGCGCTCGGGGAGGGTCTCTGTCTGGCGGAAGACGCCGTCGGCGAAGTCGACGACCGTCTGACCGGGTCGAGACGGTTTGTCGACCATGACCACCACGCATCGGGTGCCGTCACGGGTGCAGGTCGGTGCCGCGGTGAACTCGGTGGTCTGTGTGGTGGGCCGTGCGATCAACGACGGCGGGTCCCACGAGACCACCGTGGTGCGTTGTCGGTAGGACCCACGGAACCCGTCACCCGGTGTCGTGGTGGCGTCGGGAACGGACACCGACCCGAGGGGTGGGGTGCCGGCGGGTAGATCGCCTTTCCGGGTGAGCGTGATCCGGCCCGTGCTGACCCGGGAACACGAACCCCCCTGGATGGAGGTGGTGGGTCCGCCCAGGGTGTCCGGCGCGCCGTTGGTCGCCGAGTCGGAGCGCGGTGTCACCGTTGTGTTGTCGATGGCCACCCACGGCTCGTCGACCGGTGCGGTCGTCCCCGGCAGAACACACGTCCGTTTCGGTGGGACGGCAACGCGTGACCACGAACCGTCGGCGAAGACGAACTCCATTCGGTCGAGGTCCAGACCGGATGAGTTGTTCGGCGCCGTCGACCGGGCGACCGCGACGCACGTGCCGCCGTCACACCGGGACTGCACCACCCAGGTCGACGTCACGGGTTCGGCGTCACCGCCGGTCGGAGGTTCCCGATCGACCGAGGCGGTGGTCCGGAACACCGAGTACGTACCCTCGAACACCGCGTCGGACGACGTGCTCGACGCGGCTGTGTCGTCGCCGGAGTCCGTGTTGCCGCAGGAGCCGAGCGCTCCGGTGGCCACGACGGCGGACAGGCAGGCGATGACAACCCGGCGACGGCGCATGCTTCGCAAACTAGGCGAACCGGCCGCCGGGTGCAGCGGTAAGCGAAAAACTGCCCGCCTAGGGTGGATTCGCCGGCGAGCCTCCGGCGTCGTCGACCCCAGGAGCACGCGATGCACATCGATCTGTCCGGGCGCACCGCCCTGGTCACCGGTTCCACCCAGGGCATCGGAGCAGCCATCGCCGCCGGTCTCGCCCGTGCCGGAGCCCGGGTGGCGATCAACGGCCGCAGCGCCGACACGGTGGACTCGGCCATCGCCACGCTGCGTGGCGAGCTGCCCGACGCCGAGCTGATCGCTGCGCCCGCCGATCTCGGTGACGCCGATGCAGCCGATGCATTGTTCGAGCAGCTGCCCGACGTCGACATCCTGGTGAACAACCTCGGCATCTTCGGGGCCACACCGGCGTTGGAGATCACCGATGAGCAGTGGCGGCGCTATTTCGAGATCAACGTCCTCTCCGCGGCGCGGCTCATCCGGCTGTACCTCCCCGGGATGATGGAGCGGCGCGACGGGCGGATCGCCAACATCGCCAGCGACTCGGCTCTCGTCATCCCGGAGGAGATGATCCACTACGGGATGTCGAAGACCGCGTTGCTCGCGGTGTCGCGGGGTTATGCGAAGGAAGCCGCAGGCACCGGCGTCACGGTGAACTCGGTGATCGCCGGCCCGACGCACACCGGCGGTGTGGAGGATTTCGTCTATCAGCTGGTTGACAAGGACCTCCCGTGGGAGGAGGCCCAGCGAGAGTTCATGCGCGAGCACCGACCACAATCGTTGCTGCAGAGACTGATCGAGCCCGAGGAGATCGCCAACCTCGTGGTCTACCTGAGCTCACCGTTCGCCTCGGCCACCACCGGCGCCGCGGTGCGTGTGGACGGTGGATACGTCGACTCCATCGTTCCCTGATCGACCGTCCGAAGGCTCGACCAGGTCAGGCCGCGGCGGGAAGTGCGCCGCTGCGGATGCCGGCCACCGTCCGGGCCGCGACGACCAGCCACGCGCTGAACAGGAGAACGTAGAGCACCACGGCAGTGGTGTGGATCGCACCGACACCGGTCGCGGTTCCCAGCGCGGTCGCGCCGGTGACGCAGGTTCCGATGGGGAAGGTGAAACTCCACCAGGTCAGCGAGAACGGCAGACCGGAGTGTGCGGCGCGAGCGGTGACGGTGGCCGACACGGCGAAGGCGACGATCCCGAGCGTGCCGACGACGACCCCGTATGCGACGCCTGCGGTGTGCAGATCGGCGGCGACAGGCCCGCTCGCCACGCTCCTGGCGCCGGCGAACTCGCCTCGGCTCACGGTGCCCAGGGTGATGGCCGCGGTGATCGACTGACCGATCATGCCCAGTGGGATCCACACGGTGGGTACGGCATCGCGTGCGGGAAGGCCGACGCGAAGGAGCCGTCGGTAGACGACGAACGCCGTGGCGGTGCCGAACACGAAGCTCACACCGAACAGCAGGTAGCAGAGCATCAGGAAGGCCAGACGCAGGTCGGCATCGGCGATGTGCGGCACCAGCAACGCGCCGGTGGAGGCCGAGACCATCGGCGCGACCACCGACATCATCCGGGCGGGCACCGCGGCGCCACCGCGATCGGCACGGGTGCACAATCGGGCGACCACGAAACCGACGGCGACGACGCCGATGACCGTGCCGACCGTCCACAGCATTGCGTCGACGCGCACCGCCGTGGTCGTCCCCATCAGATCTGCACCGAACAGCAGCGTGCCCGCCCCGACGGTCATCACGGCCATGGCCGGTGCCCCGTAGAAGTGCGAGACCACGCCGTGGTCGAGGTATCGACGCGCCTGCGCGCGGTGCAGTGACCAGTGGGCGACGAACGCCACCGTCACCGCGAGCAGCGTCAGCGAGGCGACGGCCCACACCACCGTCGCGACGGTGTGCAGTCCGGCCACGTGCGCCGGCAACGTCGCGGCCGAGGTCGCCACGATGCCGGTCCCCATCACGGTGGTGAACCAGTTGGGCGTGACGTGCGCCAGACGACCCCGCGTATGGCCCACGACGGGTTCGAGGGAGGTCGGGCGCAACGGCGCTGCGGTGGTCATGTCCCCACAGTCGTCGGATCGGCAACGCGCTGGTAGACCCCTTGTTCTTGTGGGGGCACAAGGCAGCGTTGTACCCGCTCCGTCGCGACTGTAGGGTCGGCGGAGATGGCCGTACCCGCGCACGTTCCCGAACTCGCCACCCTCGACGTCCTCGTCGCGGTCGCGGTGGCCGGGAGCATGAGCGCGGCCGGGCGTGCCCTCAACATGAGCCAACAGGCGGTCAGCGCCCGCGTCCACAGCGCCGAACGGGAGATCGGGATCGCGGTGTTCCGACGGTCCCCGGCGGGCGTCGAGCCCACCGCGGAGGGCGTGCTGATCCTCGAATGGGCGGGCGCGGTGATCGAACGCGCCGAACGGCTCTCGGCCGGGGTCGAATCGCTGCTCGGGCATCGCAACGCGGAACTGACCGTCGCGGCGTCGATGACCATCGCCGAATACCTCGTCCCGGAATGGGTGGTGGCGCTGCGCCGCGCGAGCCCCGAGGTGAAGATCCGCGTCCGCCCGATGAACAGCACCGACGTGGTGACCCGCGTCGTCGCCGGTTCCTGCGATGTGGGTTTCGTCGAGGGATCCGGTGACATCCCGGCGTTGCAGGAGCGCACGGTCGCCACCGACGAGCTCATCCTGGTTGTGCCGCAGGGGCATTCGTGGGCGCGCAGGACGAGCGTCACCGCGGCCGAACTCGCCAGGACGGCGTTGGTGCAGCGTGAGCCCGGATCGGGCACGCGGGTGGTGTTCACCGAGTCGCTGGCTGCCGCGGGCTACGAGCCCGCCGAACCCATGCTCGAACTCACGTCGGTGTCGGCGGTGCGCGCGGCCATGCTCAGCTCCGACAGCCCAGCGGTCCTGTCGTCGATGTCGGTGGCCGACGACCTCCGTCGCGGCACGTTGGTCGCCGTGCCGATCGACGGCATCACGATGCCGCGGCGACTACGGGCGGTGTGGGACCGCGACCGCGGCCTGCGCGGGCCGGCACGCGACCTCGTCGACATCGCCATCCGCCACGCCGGCTCCGGAAATGTGTAGTTCCGGTGATGCCGACCTGGGCATTCGATCACCGAAACCACGCATCATCGGACTACGGACGGTCGGCCGAAGCGGGTGCGGACACCCGGGGAGAACAACGCCCGCAGACGCTCGCCCGTCGGTTCGACACCGCTCGCGCCCAGGAGATCGTCGTGCAGTTCGACCACCTCGGCGTCGTGCAGTGGCCACGGGTCGTGCTCGTTGGGCACCCACCACGTCTGACCGGCCTTCCGGGTGTGCGCACCCCAGCGCGCCGTCAGCCAGACCTCCAACGGCGTCGGGTCGACCCGGTCGCCGACGCGCACCGACACCCGGCTGCGCAGGCCGCGGTCGGGCCAGCGGCGGACGCTGTCGTAGGTGATGAGGTCGCCGTCACGGGTCAGCCGCATCTTGGCCCAGGTGTAGGGGATGCCGAGTCCGATCCGCGTCATCGGGACGACGGCGAGTCGTTCAGTCTCCAGGGATCGGAACAGGACACCGTGCCTGCCCGCGTCGTCGACCGAGTACAGGCGGATGTTCGTCTCGAGGAACGTCCCCAGGTACGGGATCGGCCGAGAGGGGCCCAGGCCGATACCGCTCATCGCGAACGGCACCAGCGCCACGTAGGTCATGCCATCGGCGAAGACGTCCGGCCGGGTCCCCGCAGGGAACAGATGCGCCACCGACTCGGGGTCCACGGGCCAATGGATGAACGTCAGGTCGCCCCACGTCTGGTCGAAGACGACCGGCCGCGGCAGCGGTTCCGGGGTGACGGGATAACCGACCAGGGCGTCGGGAACGGCGTCCGGCCGGGCTGCGGGATCGGGCGCGGCGGTCATCAGTCCATCGTGGCACGGGTCCGGGGTGTTCGACGTGTGCGTCCGGACACTGTTCGCCCTGCGAGAAGTCCCAGGTGACGGGCCGGAACGGACGCGCGCGGCCGTGGCCGTGAGTCCATACTGGACAAGGTTCACCTGCGCGATGAGAGGTTCTTCGTGTCCCAACCCGTTCCCGGCAAGCCCGCCCTGCTGACCGTCGACGACGACCCGTCGGTGTCCCGCGCGGTCGCCCGCGATCTACGTCGTCGGTACGGCGAGCGCTATCGCATCATCCGAGCCGAGTCCGGTGACGCGGCCCTCGAGGCGCTGCGCGAGCTGAAGCTGCGCGGCGGCGCGGTCGCGCTGATCCTCGCCGACTACCGCATGCCCGGCATGAGTGGCATCGAGTTCCTCGAGCAGGCGATGGACCTCTACCCGATGGCGCGTCGCGTGCTGCTGACCGCCTATGCCGACACCGGCGCCGCGATCGACGCCATCAACCTCGTCGATCTCGACCACTATCTGCTCAAGCCGTGGGATCCGCCGGAGGAGAAGCTGTATCCGGTGGTGGACGCACTGCTCGAGGCGTGGACGGCATCCGATCGCCGACCGGTCGACGAGACGCGGGTCATCGGGCACCGCTGGTCGCCCCGGTCGTCGGCGGTGCGAGAATTTTTGGCGCGCAACCAGTTGTCCTACACGTGGTACATGTCCGACGAGTCCGAGGGTCGTCGCCTGCTGAAGGCCGCCGACATCGACGACCGCTCGCTTCCCGTCGTCATCTGTGCCGACGGGACCGTGCTGGTCGAGCCGACCGACACCGAGCTCGCCCAACACCTGGGGTTGCGCACCGATCCGTCGGGCGACTTCTACGACCTGGTGGTCGTCGGTGGCGGCCCGGCCGGTCTCGGCGCGGCGCTCTACGGTGCGTCCGAAGGGCTTCGGACCGTCCTGGTCGAACGCACCGCCGCCGGTGGGCAGGCCGGGCAGAGCTCCCGGATCGAGAACTACCTGGGGTTCCCCGACGGCGTGAGCGGATCCCAGCTCGCCGACCGCGCCCGCCGCCAGGCCACCCGGTTCGGTGCGGAGTTGATCACCACGCGTGACGTCGTCGCCCTGGAGTGCAACGGATCCGCGCGCAGCGTGCGGTTCGCCGACGACACGCGGATCCACGCGCACACGGTGATCTTGGCGACCGGCGTCGCCTACCGCGGTCTCGACGCCGAGGGACTCGACGAATTGACCGGTCGCGGTGTGTATTACGGCTCGGCGGTGACCGAGGCGGCCCGATGCGCCGACCAGGACGTCTACATCGTCGGCGGCGCGAACTCGGCCGGGCAGGCCGCGCTGTACCTGGCGCGCGGGGCGAAGTCGGTGACCATCGTGGTGCGGGCGCCGTCGCTGACCGCGTCGATGTCGCACTATCTGATCGCGCAGATCGAGCAGACCCCCGGCGTGCGCGTCCGGACCTGCAGTGAGGTCATCGGGGTGTCCGGCTCCGACCATCTCGAGTCGATCCGACTGCGCAACAACGCGACCGGCGAAGTCGAGACGGTCGACGCCGGATTTCTGTTCCTGTTCATCGGAGCTGCACCCCGAACCGATTGGCTCGACGGCCTCGTCGCCAGGGACGAGCACGGTTTCATCCTGTCCGGACCCGACCTCGTCGAGAACGACACGGCGCACGCGACGTGGCCGCTGGATCGCGCGCCACACCACCTCGAGACCAGCGTGCCCGGGGTGTACGCGGCCGGCGACGTCCGCTCACAGTCGGCCAAGCGCGTGGCGTCCGCGGTGGGCGAGGGAGCGATGGCCGTGATGCTCGTGCACCGGTACCTGGGCCAACTATGAGCGGCACCACAACTGCGACAACAGAAATCAGACGATCATGACACGAGCGACGTGTAGCCCGGAGGAACTCAAGACCCTCTTCCTGTTCGAGAAGCTCGGCGACGACCAACTGCAGACGCTCTGTGAGAACGGCCACGTCGAGTGGATCGAGCCGGGGCCGGTGTACGCCGAGGGGGAGCCGGCCACGTGCTTCTACGTCCTCATCGAGGGCGAGATGGTCATGAGCAAGCTGTCCGGCGGCGAGGACATCGAGATCAGTCGTACGTCTCAGAGTGGTGTGTATTCCGGTGCGTGGCAGGCCTATCTGGGCGATCGTGCCTCGCAGACCTACCCCGCGTCCGCGCGGGTGCTGGTCCCGTCGCGGTTCTTCGTCCTCGACGCCGATGTGTTCGGAACCCTCGTCCGTGACTGGTTCCCGATGGCGGTGCACCTGCTCGAAGGACTGTTCTTCGGCAACCAGAGCTCGCGGCAGATCGTCGATCAGCGAGAGCGTCTACTCGCCCTCGGTTCGCTCTCGGCGGGACTGACCCACGAGCTGAACAATCCGGCGGCCGCTGCGGTGCGGGCGACCTCGTCACTGCGTGACCGGGTGTCGCACATGCGTCGCAAGCTGGGGGTGATCGCCTCGGGTGTCTACGACCACGACACCATCGCCACCCTGATCCGTCTGCAGGAGGAGGCGGCCGAGCTGGTGGCGAAGGCGCCCACCCTCACGCCGATGGAGGCGGCCGACCGCGAGGACGAGCTCGGGGAGTGGTTCGACGAGCGTGGGATCAGCGGCGGGTGGGATCTCGCGCCGTCCTTCGTGCAGGCGGGTATCGACGTCGGTTGGCTGAACAAGGTCAGCGCGGGCGTCGACAACGACGAGATCCTCGAGAGCGCGATCCGGTGGCTGAACTACACGATCGAGACCGAGCTGTTGATGAACGAGATCGCGGACTCGACGACACGGGTGTCCACCCTGGTCGATGCGGCCAAGCAGTACTCGCAGATGGATCGCGCGCCCTATCAGCGCGCTGATCTGCGTGAGCTGCTGAACAGCACGCTGGTGATGCTGGGACGCAAGATCGGTGGATCGATCACGGTGGTCAAGGAATACGACCAGTCGCTGCCCGCGATCCCGATGTACGCCGCCGAGCTGAACCAGGTGTGGACCAACCTCATCGACAACGCGGTCGCGTCGATGGAGGGCGTGGGGACCCTGACGATCCGCACCCGCCGCGACGGCGAGCAGGCGCTGATCGAGGTGGGCGACACCGGCCCGGGGATCCCCGAGGACATCCGGACCCGCATCTTCGAACCGTTCTTCACCACCAAGCCGGTGGGACAGGGGACCGGCCTGGGTCTCGACATCTCGTGGCGGATCGTCGTCAAGAAGCATCACGGGAGTCTGCGCGTGGATTCGCAACCGGGACAGACGGTGTTCCAGGTGCGCATCCCCATCGAGCCCCGCGTGGAGGAAGCCCCGGTCGCCGAGACGACCGATACGATCGCCGAGTGAGCAGACCCCACGACGCCGACGCCAGCCGCCTCGCGGCCCGATCCCTCGCCCGCGGCGACGTCACCGGGTGGTTCGAAGACCTCTACGTCGAGGCCGCGGGTGGCGAGGCCGTGGTGCCGTGGGATGCGCCGGAGGCCAACCCGCTGATCGTCGACGCGCTCGCCGCGGCCGGTACGGCGGCCGGGCGGTCGGCGTTGGTGGTGGGGTGCGGACTCGGTCGCGACGCCGAACACGTAGCCTCGCTGGGTTTCGCGACCACCGCGTTCGACGTGTCGCCGACCGGCATCGACAGCGCCCGGGCCCGGTTCCCGGAGTCCGCGGTCGACTACGTGGTCGCCGATCTGCTCGACCTGCCGAACCGGTGGCACAACACCTTCGACCTCGTCGTCGAGTCGATCACCGTGCAATCGATGCCACTGTCGGTCCGCGACGAAGCGATCGCAGCGGTCGCCGGCACCGTCGCACCGGGCGGTCGGCTACTCGTGATCTCCGGTGTACGTGCGGACGGCGTCGATGTCGACGGTCCTCCGTGGCCACTCACCCGCGCGGAGATCGATTCCTTCGCGACCGGAGGACTCACCACGACATCGATCGAACAGATCGAGCGCGCCGACATCCCCGGCGCCCGCCGCTGGCGGGCGTGGTTCGACCGGGCCTGACCGCCGACGCCGCCGCACCGACACCGGATAGTGTGACGGCATGTCGTCTCCGATGGAGTGGTCGCGTGGTCGGTACGAGGCGGTTGCGGAACGC
>NZ_JAEMTF010000028.1:0-4071 GCF_016462415.1 Williamsia sp.
GTGGAACCGCCGGCGGTCCGGTCGCGAGGGCCCTCGGTGAGTGCGATGTCGACCCAGGCGTCGATCCGTGTGGACACATCGTCGATGGCCGCCACCAGGTCGGCGGCCGTGCCACGCGCGGTGAATTCGGCTGCACGGTCGCGGGGTATCCGTTCGCCGCCGATGACGGAGCCGAGCCAGGACTTCAGCATCTCCGTGCAGTGGAAGACGATGGCGTAACAGCTGTTGGCGCCGGGCAGAGCCGGCGTCGTGTTCACGTGCTCGTCGCCCAGCTCGACGACGATCGCACGCAACGACGCCAGGTTCTCCGCGATGAGCGCGCAGACCGCGGTCTGCAGTGGTGACGACGTCACCACGGGTACGGCTCGAAGTCTTTGAGGAAGCAGCCGTACAGATCGATCCCGTTCTCCCCGTCGACAATCGGGTGATACACCCTGGCCGCGCCGTCGACGAGATCGAGCGGCGCCCGAAAGCCTTCCTCGGCCAACCGCATCTTCGAATCGTGCGGGCGCTCGTCGGTGATCCACCCGGTGTCGACCGCGGTGACCAGGATTCCGTCGTCGAACAACTCGCCGGCACTGGTGCGGGTGAGCATGTTGAGTGCGGCCTTGGCCATGTTGGTGTGCGGGTGGCCGGGCCCCTTGTAGCCGCGGGAGAAGATGCCCTCCATCGCCGAGACGTTCACCACGTACTTACGTCGCGCGGTCGATGCCCGTAAGGCAGGCGTGAGGCGTGACAACAGGATGAACGGCGCCACGCTGTTGCAGAGCTGAACCTCCAGCAACTCGAGGGGGTCGACGTGATCGACCGACGCGACCCAGCTGTTCGAGCTGACCAGATCAGGCAGCAGGCCGCCGGCATCGACCGCGGTGCCGTCGGCGATACGCGCCGGCGACGCCGACCCGGCCGTCATCGCCAGCGCCACCAGCGATTCCGCTGCCGCATCCGAGTCCGACCCGCCCGCGAGGGCGTTGGGGTGCAGCTCGCTGCTGTCGCCCATGGTGATCGCCGGTATCGCTGCGGCCCGACCCGACAACGGGGCTGCCTCGGCGTCGGTGAGCGAACGATAGGAGCCAGGGGAGCGGCGCACGGTCTGTGCGGCGTTGTTGACCAGGATGTCGAGACTGCCCTTCGACGCGACCGAGTCGGCCAGAGCGACCACCTGCGCCGGGTCACGCAGATCGATGCCCACGATGTCGAGACGATGCAACCAGTCGTCAGAATCCGATTGCGCAGCAAAGCGTCTCGCGGCATCCCGAGGAAAACGGGTGGTGATCGTCAGCTCGGCACCGTCGCGCAGGAGCATCAACGCGATGTACATGCCGATCTTCGCGCGACCGCCGGTGAGCAACGCACGCCGACCGGTCAGATTAGTGCGCTGATCACGGCGGGCCCGGTTGCTGCGCGCACACTCCGGGCAGAGCTGATGATGGAACGCGTTGACCTCGGTGTACTCCCGCTTGCAGATGTAGCAGGCCTGCGGGCGGATCAGATGGCCGGCGACTCCGGTCCCGTCGCCCGACAGACCGATCCCCGCGGTCTCGTCGTCGATGCGGTCGGCCGACCCGGTTGCCGTCGCGGAGAGGACCGCGCGATCGGCATCGAGACGCTCACGATGTCTGGCGCGCCGGTGGGTGCGTTTGGCGACCTTGAACATGCGGGCTACCGCCCGCTGTACGGCGACGGAGTCGGGATGGCCGTCGTCGAGCAGCGCGGCCTGTTCGAGAACCCGCCGCATCGTCGCCATGTCGTCGGGGTCGATCTGCTCGGTCACCTGACCAGTGTAGAAGGGCCTGCCGCGCGATCCCGGCCGGGACGGCTTGTGCTACAAGGAACTTATGAGCAAGCCTGCGGTCGGCCGTGACGTTCATCTGTGTGTGATGGGCGTCAGCGGGGTCGGCAAGACCACCGTCGGGCAGGAGTTGGCACGGCGGCTGGGTCGTGCGTTCGGCGACGCCGACGATCTCCACCCGAAGGCCAGCGTCGACAAGATGGCGTCCGGCACAACGCTCACCGACGCCGATCGCGCCCCCTGGCTGGATGCGGTGGTCGAGTGGCTCGACGATCGGCCCACCGACACCGGCGGGGTCGTGTTCGCCTGTTCCGCCCTCAAACGGCGGTACCGGGACCGGATCGCCCAGGCCGACGCCCCCGTGTTCTTCGTCCATCTGACAGCGGACCCCGCCGCGCTCGAGGATCGGCTACGGAACCGGAAGGGCCATTTCATGCATGTCGACATGCTGCAGTCGCAACTGGCCGACCTGGAGCCGGTCGCTGCCGACGAGAACGGTGTCGAGGTCTCCACTGCGGGTTCGATCGAGGAGACCGTCGACGCGGTCCTCCGAAGAATTCAGACCGATTGAAAGTCTCGATCGACATCGAGACGATTGTGTCCGGAGGGGGACTTGAACCCCCACGCCCGTTAATAGGGCACTAGCACCTCAAGCTAGCGCGTCTGCCATTCCGCCACCCGGACATGCACGGTTTTTTGCTCCCGTACGAGTGCCGGACAACATTAACCGACCGTCTCGCCCGAACCCAAATCACCGGGACACTCACGGGTGTGACCAGTGATAGGAATGGGACGTGACCGACAACAGTGCTCCCCGCGCCACCGACGAGGTCGTCGACCTCGTCAGCGCGCTCATCCAGTTCGACACCACCAACACCGGCGAACTCGAGACCACCGTGGGCGAGGAGGAATGCGCCCGGTGGGTGGCCGGGCAGCTCGAGGAGGTCGGGTACGAGACCGAGTACGTCGAATCCGGTCAACCCGGACGCGGCAACGTGTTCGCCCGACTCCGCGGCGCCGATCCCGAACGCGGCACCCTGCTGCTGCACACGCACCTCGACGTGGTCCCAGCTCGTCCCGAGGACTGGAGCGTGCATCCGTTCTCCGGTTCGGTGAAGGACGGGTACGTGTGGGGTCGCGGTGCGATCGACATGAAAGACATGGTGGGTATGGCGCTGGCGCTGGCGCGTCAGTTCCGACGCGAGGGCACGGTGCCGCCCCGCGACATCGTGTTCGCATTCCTCGCCGACGAGGAGGCGGGCGGCAAGTGGGGCTCGCACTGGCTCGTCGAGAACCGTCCGGACCTGTTCGAGGGCATCACCGAGGCGGTCGGTGAGGTCGGCGGGTATTCGTTGACCGTCGACACCCCCGACGGCTCGCAGAAGCGGCTGTATCTGGTGGAGACGGCCGAGAAGGGAATTGCCTGGATGCGGCTCACCGCGTCGGCGACGGCGGGCCACGGGTCGTTCCTGCACGAGAACAATGCGGTGACCATCCTGGCCGAGGCGGTCGCGAAGCTCGGCCGCCACACGTTCCCGCTCGTGATGACCGACTCGGTGGCGGAGTTCCTCGGTGCGGTCAGCGCCGAGTCGACTCTCGAGCTGTCGCCGGACTCGCCCGATCTGGAGACGACGCTGCACAAGCTCGGGTCGATCGCGCGGATCATCGGGGCGACGTTGCGCGACACCGCGAACCCCACCATGTTGAACGCCGGTTACAAGGCGAACGTCATCCCGCAGACCGCGACCGCGGTCGTCGACTGCCGAGTCCTGCCGGGACGGCAGGCTGCGTTCGAGGCCGAGGTCGACGCGATCATCGGACCCGACGTGACGCGGGAGTGGGTCACGAAGCTCGACTCCTACGAGACGACCTTCGACGGGGCGCTCGTGGACGCGATGAACGACGCCATCCTGGCCTTCGACCCCGACGGCCGCACGGTTCCCTACATGTTGTCCGGCGGCACCGACGCCAAGGCGTTCGCGAAGCTCGGCATCCGCTGTTTCGGGTTCGCGCCCCTGCGGCTCCCGCCGGAGCTCGATTTCGCGGCGCTGTTCCACGGGATCGACGAGCGGGTCCCGGTCGACGGTCTGCTGTTCGGCACCGAGGTGCTGGAGCATTTCCTGCTGCACAGCTGATCCCGATACCAAAGCGTTATCAATTCATCGCCGCTAACTAGTAACGCGAACGATCGGTACTCCGAAGTACCGGGTGATTCGACCTTCCGTCGAACCCACCCGGATCCAAGGAGTTCGCATGTCCGTCTCGACCCGCTCGTCTCA
>NZ_JAEMTF010000028.1:4171-16180 GCF_016462415.1 Williamsia sp.
TCGAACCCACCCGGATCCAAGGAGTTCGCATGTCCGTCTCGACCCGCTCGTCTCAGGGTGCCGGGTGCTCGGCGGTCATCGGGGCCGTCAAGCTGCCGCAGACGGTCGCGAACCAATACCGGGTCAAGGTCAGAGTCCAGCGCTTCGGGACCAACTGCGGGATCTTCAAGCTGTCGGTCGACTGGAGGAACGCCACCGCAGGCGGGACCGGTGGCCAGATCTTCGACGTGAATCCCGATGGTTCCGTTCAAGGCGCACCCGACAACGTTCTCGACGGGTTCGGCTTCGGTCCGGGAGCGGGGATCATCGACGCGACCATCCACACATACAGCAAGTACGACGAGGAGGGTGAGGTCGCACTGCCGAGCATCCCGGGCAAGGCCGTGTTCGCGCTGTACTGAACCCCCTGCGCCGCAGCGACGTTCGACGCCCGGGAACACTCGCATCGTTTTCGGGCGTTGAATGGGGCACGGCGTGCCCGCCGGCACGCACGACGTCGAAAGGATGTGCACCACACCCATGTCGAGAAACCCGTACGACGATCTGCCCGACCTCCCGACTTTCAGTATCTCGTCGGAGAGCTTCACCGACGGTGGAGCCCTCGCCACGGCGCAGGTGAGCGGAATCATGGGCGCCGGGGGCGACGATGCGTCACCACAGCTGAGCTGGTCGGGCTTCCCCGCCGAGACCAAGAGTTTCGCGGTGACGGTGTACGACCCCGATGCCCCGACCGCGGCCGGATTCTGGCACTGGGCGGTGGCCGACATCCCCGCAAGCACGACGTCGCTGGCCGAGGGTGCGGGCGACGAGAACGGCAGTGGGCTGCCATCGGGAGCGGTGACCCTGGCCTCCGACGCGTCGGCGAAGCGCTTCATCGGTGCCGCGCCGCCACCCGGACACGGACCCCACCACTACTACGTCGCGGTGCACGCCGTCGACGTGGAGACCCTGGAACTGCCCGACGGTGCGACGCCGGCGTTCCTCGGTTTCAACCTGTTCAGCCATGCGATCGCCCGCGCGGTGATCCACGCGACCTACGAACAGCCCGCCGAGTGATCTAGGCGAGACGACATCGACACCGCCGGGGCCTCAGGCCTCGGCGGTGTTCTCGCTTCCGACCGCCGCCGCCAGCGAGTCGAAGCCCCCGGCACGCAGCCGGTCGGCGATGCCGTCGTGGATGTCCTTGATCCACATCGGCCCGCCGTAGATGAAACCGGTGTAGCCCTGGATCAGCGACGCGCCTGCGCAGATGCGCTCCCATGCCTGCTCGGGCGTCTCGATGCCACCGACCGAGATCAGCTCGAGCCGGTCGCCCACGCGCCGGTACAACCTACGCAGCACCTCGAGAGAACGCTCCGCCAACGGCGCGCCGGACAGCCCACCCGCACCGATGTCACCGATGGTCGCGTCGTCGGTCCGCAGACCGTCGCGACCGATGGTGGTGTTCGTGCACACGATGCCGGCGAGCCCCAGTTCGACGGCCAGGTCGGCGATGTCGTCGATGTCGGGGTCGCTGAGGTCGGGGGCGATCTTGACCAGCACCGGGGTGGTGGTCGCGTCGATCACCGCCGACAACAGCGGGCGCAGCGAGGCGACAGCCTGCAGGTCCCGCAGACCCGGGGTGTTCGGCGAGCTGACGTTGACCACCACGAAGTCCGACAGCGGACCGAGCAGTCGAGCACTGATCAGATAGTCGGCGACGGCGTCGGCGGGTTCGACGAGTTTCGTCTTGCCGATGTTCGCCGCCACCGGCACCGAACGGGAATCGCGTCGGCGCGAGGCCAGCCGTCCGGCCGCGGCGGACGCGCCGTGGTTGTTGAACCCCATGCGATTGATCAGTGCACGGTCGGCCGGCAGGCGGAACAGCCGCGGGGTGGGATTACCGGGCTGCGCCACCCCGGTGACCGTGCCGACCTCGGCGAACCCGAATCCGAGTGCACCCCAGGCATTCACGGCCTCGGCGTTCTTGTCGAAGCCGGCGGCCAGTCCCATCGGAGCGGGGAAGTCGACGCCGAACACCGTGGTCCGCAGGATGGGGTCGTGGCGGGCGAACAACCGCGCGCACAGCGCTGTCATGACACGCATGGAACCGACCGTGGCCAGGGTTCGCGAGACGAGGGTGTGGATCCGCTCCGCGGGTACCAGGAACATCGCGCGCAGGAGGACGGGGTAGAGGATCCGGTTGACCCGGCGCAGCAGCGTTCGGGATCCCGTCGACCTCGCCGGGGGAGCTCCGCTCACCGATCGACCTCGACGCCGTTGCGCTCGGCCCGGGTCTTCTTGCGTTTCAACAACACCTTGCGGGTGCCGTCGGAGTAGAGCCGGACACGCGAGATCTCCCACCCTCCGAACTCGGCCTCGATCGACAACCGCATCGATGCGGTCACCCGCGTGACGTCCGGGGGCAGCCGGAGCGGGGTGTACTCGTAGTCGTCGCTGGTCGCAGACGTCCATTCGCGCGGGAACCCGGGGCCGCGACCACCTGCTGTCGTGCGCCGCATGTCGCCTCCCATGGTCGTTGTCGTCACCGGATGATCTGGAGCCCCTCGCCGCGGGCGGAGAGCAGGTAGACGGTGCCGGTGGCGCTGTCGACGGTCAACGAGTCCACCTGGCCCACTGTGGCCAACCGTCGACGCTCCACCGGAATTCCGGTGGACAGATCGTAGGCCACGACCTGGTTGTTGCCGGTCGTCGCGACCCACGCCAGGTTTTTCGTGTCGTCGTATCCTACGGCGTACGGACCGGCCGCCACCGGATAGCGGAACTTCGCGACCAGCGGGTTCCCGTCGAATCCGAGGAACTCGTTGCCGCGGGTGTCGGTGGTCAGGAAGCGACCGTAGTGGTCGACGGTGATGCCGGTCGCCCCGTCACCGGCGCGTAGTGCCGCCCCGAGAGACCCGTCCTCGACATCGACGGTCGTGACCGACGACTGCGCGCGGTCCAGGGCCACGACCTGACCGTTCCCGCTGTCGGGGTCCGCCGACGCCACCGCGAGCCCGTCGACACGGACGAACCCGGTGATGGTCCGCACGATCGAGCCGTCGGCGCGCACCCGCAGGATGGACCCCGAGCCCGTCCCGACGAGCAGCGAGCCGTCGGTGAACCTCGCCAGGCTGAGCGGGTCGGCGGCCGGGATGGTCTGCTTCGACACCGCCCCGGTGCTCGTGTTCACCCGCACCACCGCGTCAGGGGCGATCGCGGCGACCGTCCCGTTGCCGACGGTCGCGATCGCGGTGACGGCCGTGGGCAACGTCACCCGTCGCGGTGTCGGAGGGGCGCCGGAGCCCGCGGTCGAATAGATCTCCAGCGAGGAGCGGTCCGCACCGAGAACGGTGAGTGTCGACGTCGAGGTGTCGAGCGCCATCGACTGCGACGCCGGGGCGGGGACCACGGTCCCCGCTGCGGCGGCCGCGGTCGGCGGCGCGCTGATCGGCGTCTGCGGGATGGTGGTCGCGACGTTCGGGCTGCCCGACGAGCTGTTCCCACAGGCGCCGACGGTCACGATCACGAGCGCGCTCAGAGCGACGGCGAGGGCGGTCGACGTGCGACGCGGCAGTACGGGCATGCGGTCCATAGTGCTGCACGCGCGCACGCACATCCGATCCGCCCGCGCATGGGTGCGCCTCGACCGTCGGCTGCCGTAGTGTCTGTCGCCGTGACTGATGCGATGACGTGGACCCAGACTGTCGTGCTCGGGGCAGTGCAGGGACTGACCGAGTTCCTGCCGGTCTCGTCATCGGGACACCTGCGGATCGTGTCCGGGGTCTTCTTCGGCGACGACGCGGGCGCGTCGTTCACCGCGGTGACCCAGCTCGGCACCGAGGCCGCCGTGCTCATCTACTTCCTGCGCGACATCATCCGCATCATCGGCGCCTGGTTCCGAGGCCTGTTTTCGGCCGACGAGCGTGGACTGGACTATCGGATCGGCTGGTACGTGATCTTCGCCACCATCCCGATCGGTCTGCTCGGCTTCGTGTTCAAGGACCAGATCCGTACCGGGGCGCGCAATCTGTGGCTCATCGCGTCCATGCTGATCATCTTCTCGCTCGTGATCTTCCTGGCCGAGCGCTACGGCACCCGGAAACGTCCCATGGAGCAGCTGACGTTGCGTGACGGGGTCACGATGGGTCTCGCGCAGTGCCTCGCCCTGATCCCCGGGGTGTCCCGCTCCGGCGCGACCGCGAGCGCCGGCCTCTTCCTCGGTCTGGAACGCGAGGCGGCGGTGCGGTTCTCCTTCCTGCTGGCCATCCCCGCGGTCACCGCGTCGGGGCTGTTCAGCCTTCCGGACGCGTTCTCTCCCAGCGGAGAAGGGCTGGAGGCGAGCGGCATACAACTCCTGGTCGCCACGGTCATCGCGTTCGTCATCGGCTACGCGTCGATCGCCTGGCTGCTGCGTTTCGTCGCCAAGCACTCGCTGAACTGGTTCGTCGGGTACCGGGTCGTCGTCGGTCTCATCGTGATCGGTCTGCTGGCAGGCGGCGTGGTCAGCGCGACCTGATCGCCCCCGGGCGGACGCATATGGTGAACGTGTGACAGTCATCCTGCTCCGCCACGGACGCTCGACCGCGAACACCTCGGGCGTCCTCGCCGGGCGCAGCACCGGCGTCGACCTCGATGACACCGGCCGCACCCAGGCCCAGTCCCTGATCGACCGACTGTCCGACGTCGCGACGCTGGCGGCCGTGGTCCGATCGCCTCTGCAGCGCTGCGAGCAGACCGTCGCGCCGCTCGTCGCCGACCGGGGACTCACCGAGATCGTCGACGACCGGCTCATCGAGGTCGACTACGGCCAGTGGACCGGCCGACCGATCAAGGACCTGCTGGGCGAGGACATGTGGAAGACGGTGCAGCAGCAACCGTCGGCCGCGATCTTCCCCGACGGCGAGGGCTTGGCCCACGTCCAGAGTCGCGCCGTCGCCGCGATCCGTGAACTCGACGCCGTGTACGGCGGATCGGACGGCAGCGGCGTCTGGGTGGCGTGCTCACACGGCGACGTGATCAAGTCGATCCTCGCCGATGCCATGGGGATGCACCTGGACTCGTTCCAGCGGATAGTGGTGGAGCCGGCCTCGATCAGCATCATCCGGTACAGCCCGTCACGGCCCTACGTGCACACGGTGAACTCGACGGGTGTGAAACCGTCGTTCCCCGCCCCGCCGCCCCCGGCTGCGGATGTCTCCGCGGATCAGGGCTCGTCCGATGACGCGGTGATCGGCGGTTCGACCGGTGCGCCCGCCGCACCGGCGGGCGGACACCCACCGCACTAGCCACACCGGTCGGGATCAGAACCCATCGGGCAGTATTGAGACAACAGCTTGGAGGAGGTGCCATGCCCAGAGCGATACACGTGTTCCGCAGCCCGGATCGATTCGTCGCGGGGACCGTCGGCGCACCCGGCGACCGGACGTTCTATCTGCAGGCCACCCATGAGGCCCGCATCGTCAGCGTGATGCTGGAGAAACAGCAGGTACAGATCCTGGCCGACCGCATCGGCGCGCTGCTCGAGGAGATCCACCGTCGGTTCGGCACCCCGTTGCCGCCGGAGACCGATCGGGTCGAGGACCTGAGTCCGTTGCAGATGCCGGTCGACGCCGAGTTCCGGGTCGGGACCATGGGCCTGGGTTGGGACGCCGAGGCCGAGGCCGTGGTGGTGGAGCTGTTGGCCATCACCGAGGGCGAGTTCGACGAGAGCGTCGTCCTCGACGACACCGACGAGGGCCCCGATGCGGTGCGCGTGTTCCTCAGCACCGCCGCCGCACGAGAGTTCGCCGCGCGGTCGACGCGCGTGATCTCCGCCGGTCGCGAGCCGTGCCCACTGTGCGCCGAGCCGCTCGACCCGGCCGGCCACGTGTGCGTGCGCACCAACGGCTACAAGCGCGACGTCGCGATCGACAAGTCCATCGAGTTCGTCGACCCGGTCGTCTTCGACGACCCCACCCTGCGAGCCGCGTTGGAGGACGCCGAGGACGACGACCCGTCCCCGGACGACGACGATCCCGACTCCGATCGGTCCTGACCCGATGCCACCGAGCGCCGCCGCGTCGGAGTCGTCAGCGGCCGGTTCGCCCGCCGACATCGCGCAGATCCTGCGCACCGGGGAACTCGAACTCATCGGTCAGGTCCGCGGCGCCAGCAACGCCACGCTGGTCTGCGAGGCCGTCCTCGGCGACGACACGGTCCGATGCGTCTACAAACCGGTCCGCGGCGAGCAGCCGCTGTGGGATTTCCCCGACGGCACCCTCGCCGGTCGCGAGATCTCGTCGTATCTGGTGTCCGATGCCCTCGGCTGGTCGGTCATCCCGGTCACGGTGTTGCGCGACGGTCAATTCGGTCCGGGCATGGTCCAGCGCTGGATCGACACGCCGGAGCCGAGCGACAGCGTCCCCGAACACCTCGACCTCGTCGACCTGTGTCCCAGCGGCGCTATCCCGGACAATTTCCGGCGGATCATCGACGCCTACGACGCGCTCGGCGAAGAGGTCACACTCGTCCACGCCGACGACCCGCGCCTGCAGCGCATGGCGGTGCTCGATCTGCTGATCAACAACGCCGACCGCAAGGGCGGTCACGTCCTCGAGGGCTGTGACGGCGAGGTGTACGGCGTCGACCACGGCATCTGCATGCACACCGAGGACAAACTGCGCACGGTCCTGTGGGGATGGGCGGGAGAAGCGATCCCGGCGCACCTCGTCGCCGACATCGAGACCCTGCTGAGCACCCTGACCACCCCCAGCTCGGCACTGTCGGAGGCCTTGCCCTCGCTCATCACCCCGGCCGAGGTCGTCGCCCTGCACGATCGCGCCCGTGGGCTGGTGCGCACCCCGGTCATGCCGACACCCGCACGGTCGCGGCCGATACCGTGGCCGGCCTTCTAGGGGCGACCCGTTCGGAGACGGTGCAGGTGAGGGGGCGGATGCTCGCCCCCGACCACCTCGCCCATATGGTGGACCGATGCAGTCGTGGTCAGATGTCGCGGTCCCTCCGCTCGCCGGGCAGGGCCCGCAACTCAGGCTCTACGACACCTCCGACCAACAGGTCCGACCGGTCACACCCGGCCCGGTCGCGACGATGTACGTCTGCGGCATCACCCCGTACGACGCAACCCATCTGGGCCACGCTGCGACTTACGTGACGTTCGATCTGGTCAACCGGATCTGGCGCGATCTGGGGCACGAGGTCAACTACGTGCAGAACGTCACCGACGTCGACGACCCGCTGTTCGAACGGGCCGATCGCGACGGCATCGACTGGCGGGATCTGGGACGGCGTGAGACGCAACTGTTCTGCGACGACATGGCGGCGCTGCGGGTGCTGCCGCCGCGTGACTACATCGGCGCCGTCGAATCGATCGACGAGGTCGTCGAGGTCGTGGGCAGGCTCCTGGACTCCGGCGCGGCCTACATCGTCGACGACGCAACGCATCCCGACATCTACTTCCGGGCCGACGCCACCGAACAGTTCGGCTACGAGTCCAACTACGACCGCGCGACGATGGACACATTCTTCGCCGAGCGCGGCGGCGACCCCGACCGCGCCGGGAAACGCGATCCGCTCGACGCCCTGATCTGGCGGGCGGCCCGCGACGGCGAACCGTCCTGGCCGTCACCGCACGGACCCGGACGCCCCGGATGGCACATCGAGTGCGCCGCAATCGCTCTGAACCGCCTGGGCGCGCCGTTCGACGTCCAGGGCGGCGGCAGCGACCTCATCTTCCCGCACCACGAGTTCTCGGCCGCCCACGGCGAGGCGCTCACCGGCGAGCGCCGCTTCGCCGATCATTACGTGCACACCGGCATGATCGGCCTCGACGGCGAGAAGATGTCGAAGAGCCGGGGCAACCTGGTGTTCGTCTCGAAGCTGCGCGCGGCGGGCGTCGACCCGAACGCGATCCGGCTCGCACTGATCGCCGAGCACTACCGGAGCGACCGGATGTGGACCGACACCACCCTCGACGACGCAACCGCGCGCCTGGCACGGTGGCGCGACGCCATCGGTCGTCCCACCGCTCCCGACGCCGCCGACACCATCGCCCGGGTTCGCCAGCACCTGGCCGACGACCTCGACACCCCGAAGGCGATCGCCGCGCTCGACGCCTGGGCCGGCGACGCCATCGGCGGGCTGGGGTCGGCCACCGACGCCGGTGCCGACATCGCGACCGCGGTCGACAGCCTGCTCGGTATCGACCTCGGTCACGCGACAACGGCCCCGTGACCGGCCGTCGGTGGTGAGCGTGCCTCACGTCCGGACGCGTGGGTAGAGTTCCCGCTGTGGCGAACACGCAGGAGCTCGAGCCCGACACCACCGACGGCGTCTGGACGGTGGTCACCAGGACATCGACCTACCTCCTCGATTTCGAGGAGATGACCCTGCTCCGCGCCCCGGGCGTGGGTGGCAGCACCGACGACACCTGGGCGGTCAGTCAGTTGCGCCGCGATTCCGAGGACATACCGCTCCTCGGCGTGAAGTCGTGTCGGGTCGGGGAATCGGCGCAGTTCTGGGTTCGCGCCGCCGACGATCCCGACGTACGGACCTGGCGCATCACCACCCCGGTCGTCTCGATCGAGCGGATCAGCTGACCCGACCGGTCAGGTTCCGACCGCGACCTCGATGGTCCCGTCGACCACGCGCGACGGGTAGACCGCCAGCGTCCCGATCGCCGGATCGTTGCAGGAGCCGTCGGCGAACGCGTACGCGTACTGGTGCAGCGGGCACATGACCTTGGTGTCGTCGCTCTGACCGTCGGCGATCGGACCGCCGCGATGCGGACAGACCGCGGCCGTGGCCCGCACCGTGCCGTCGCCCAGGAGGAAGACCGCGATCTGCACACCACCGACGGCGTAGGCGCGACCCTCTCCGCGGGTCAGGTCGGACACCGATCCGACCGGTGTGAAGGCGACGTCGGTCGCGGTGTCGGTGCTCATCGGACCGGCACCCGGGGCAGCGGCAGCAACGGCAACGCAGAGACGAACTGAGCCGGCGATCGTGGCTCGACCCGCTCCTCCCACGGATCGCGATACTGACCCACGGCCGTGCTGACACGCTCGTGCAGACCGTCGACGAGACCGTCACGGTCGTCGACGAGGATCGCCCGCAGTTCGTCGATCCCGACCCGCGGGACCCACGCGTAGGTGCGCTCGAGCCACTTGGCCTGTTCGCGGTAGTACTGGATGAAGATGCCGCACAGGCGGATCACCTCGGCGCTCGACTCCACCGTCGCCAGCAGGTCGCCCTTGCGGATGTGAGCGCCCGCGGCCCCGCCGACGTAGATCTCCCACCGATCGGAGGCGCCGCCGTCGGCACCCACGGCGACCACGCCGAAGTCCTTGCACAGCGACTCGGCGCAGTTGCGGGGGCATCCGGTCACGGCCAGCTTGAGCTTCGCGGGCGACTCCAGGCCCTGGAACCGCTCCTCGATGGCAACACCCAGCGCGGTCGAGTCCCCGAGCCCGAACCGGCAGTAGTCGGTGCCCACGCAGGTCTTCACCGTCCGGAAGCTCTTGCCGTAGGCGAACCCCGATGGCATGTCGAGGTCGCCCCACACCTTCGGCAGATCCTCCTTGCGGACCCCGAGCAGATCGATGCGCTGGCCACCGGTGATCTTCACCATCGGGATGGAGTACTTGTCGGCAACGTCGGCGATGCGGCGCAACTGGTCGGCGGTGGTGACGCCGCCCTTGATCTGCGGGACCACCGAGAACGTGCCGTCCCGTTGGATGTTGGCGTGCACCCGGTCGTTGATGAACAGCGCACCGCGCTCGTCGGTCCACTCCGGTCCCCAGATCACCCGGAGCAGCGACGCCAGCGGCATCTTGGCCGCGGCGTCCTCGCCCGCGGGGGCGAGTTTCTCGAACACCTCGGACACCGAGCGGATCCCGCTCGCGCGGATGGCCCCGATCAACTCCGGCTTGGTCATCGGGATGGCGGGCACGTACCAGTCGGCGGAGACGTCGACGGCGAGGTCGTCGCCCGCGGCGAACGCGACGATGTCGGAGACCAGACCCTTGCAGGAGCCGCAGCCCTTGCCCGCGCGGGTGGCGGCGACCACCTCGCCGAGACTCGTCGCGCCACCGCGCACGCATCCCACGATCTGACCCTTGGTGACGCCGTTGCAGTTGCAGACCTGGGTGTCGTCGGACAACTCGGCCGCGCCGGTCTCGGCCGAGGGTGTCCCCATGTCGAACAGCATGCTGATGCGCTCGTCAGGGAGTGCGACCTTCTCGTCGAATGCCTGGGTGAGGAAGGCGGCCTTGCTGATGTCGCCGAGCAGCATCGCGCCGATCAGCTTGTTGTCGCGGACCACCACCGATTTGTATGTGCCGCTTCGGGGTTCGTAGAACTGGACGAACTCGTCGTCGTCACGCTCGGGTCCCTTGACACCCATGGCGGCGACGTCGACACCGGCCACCTTGAGCTTCGTCGTCAGGCGCGACCCGTGATAGGCGGCCTTCGGATCGGACCCGGTCAGCACGTCGGCGAGGACCGCGGCCTGCTCCCAGAGTGGGGCGACGAGACCGTAGACCTCACCGCGGTGTTGGCAGCACTCGCCGACCGCGTAGATAGAACCCTCGTCCTCGCACCGCATCTGGTCGTCCACGACGATGCCGCGCTCGATGACCAGTCCGGCGCTGCGGGCGATCTCGACATTCGGTCGGATGCCCGCGGTGACCACGATCATGTCGGCGGGCAGCGTGGTGTCGTCGTTGAAGCCGACCCCGACGACCACACCGTCGGGGTCGCGGAGGACCGAGGTCGTCCGCTTCGACGTGTGCACACCGACGCCGAGGGACTCGATCTTGGTGCGCAGCACACGTCCACCACGCTCGTCGAGTTGCTGGTTCATCAGGTGGCCGGGGGAGTGCACGACGTCGACATCGAGTCCCTGCGTGCGCAACCCGTACGCGGCCTCCAGTCCGAGCAGCCCGCCTCCGATGACCACCGCGCGCACGTCGTCGGCGGCCTGCGCCATCTGCAGCATCCCGTTGGTGTCGGCGATGGTGCGGAACCCGAACACGCCGCGGGCCAGGCGACCGTCGGGTTCGCGCAGTCCGTCCATGTTCGGGAAAAATGTGGTGCTGCCGGTGGCGATGATCAGCACGTCGTAGTCGACGTCCCGTCCGCTCTCGCAGGTGACGGTCTTGGCGAACCGGTCGATGCGCCGGACGCGGTCGCCGGCGTACAGGGTGACGCCGTTCTCGCGGTACCAGGCCATGGGGTTGAGCATGAGGTCGTCGTCGTCGATGGCGTTCTCGCCGGAGAGCACGTGCGACAACATGATCCGGTTGTAATTGCCGTAGGGCTCGTCGCCGACCATCGTGACGTCGAACATCTCGCCACCGCCCCGCGAGAGGATCTCCTCGACGGTCCTGGCGCCTGCCATCCCGTTGCCGACCACCACCAGCCGACGGCGTCCACCCGGCGTCGACGTGGCGGCCGCGATGTCCTCGCTCAAAAGATCACGAGCCCGAAGTCGACGACGATCTCTCCACTGGCCCCGGCGGGCGCCGCGAACACCAACTCGAGCACCGAATCGGGGTCGACGTCCTCGACGACCCGCAGCGGCACGTTCACCGACGCCTTCGCGCCGATGGGGAACATCCGCATGGACGCACCGTCGCGCGTCAGGGTGACGTAGACCAGTTCGTCGGAACTGTTGCCGCCGCGGAAGTACAGCGGCTGGGCGGTCATCCCGGCCGGGACGAGGAAGGTGAGCGACGGGTCCAGCGGTGCGGGCTTCGTGAGGCCGGTACCGGTGAAACCGAACACGCCCTGCAGGAACTTCGGAGTGGTCGACATGAGCGCCAGTGTTCGTGGCCGGGATCAACCCGCATTTGCGCCCGGGTTACGACTCGATTGTCAGGTGCTCACGATCGCGGCCACGGACGGGTGATCACGCCCCGAACGAGCCGGGACCGCGTCGACGCAGGTACTTCTCGAACTCGGCGGCCAGGGCGTCGCCGTCGATCTTCGACATCGCGTCGTCGACGCTGACCTCCGCGTCGCCGCGCTCCT
>NZ_JAEMTF010000028.1:16280-42275 GCF_016462415.1 Williamsia sp.
CCGTCGATCTTCGACATCGCGTCGTCGACGCTGACCTCCGCGTCGCCGCGCTCCTCGAGCCCGCGGACGTACTCGGCGATCTCCTCGTCGTCCTCGGTCATCTCGGTGACGGCCTGCTCCCACTCCTCGGCCTGCCCGGGGAGATCACCGAGAGGGACCTCGATGTCGAGGACCTCCTCGACCTGGCTCAGCAACGCAACCGTCGCCTTCGGGTTGGGCGGGGTGGAGACGTAGTGCGGAACGGCGGCCCAGAACGACACCGCCGGGATGCCCGCGTTGACGCACTGGTCCTGCAACACGCCGGTGATGCCGGTGGGCCCCTCGTACCGGCTCTCCTGCAGGTTGTAGGCCAACGCGGAGTCGGTGCTGTAGGCGGTGCCGGTGACCGGCACCGGCCGGGTGTGCGGCGCGTCGGCCAGCAGCGCACCCAGGATGACCATGGTCTGGACGTTCAAGGCCCGGGCCAGGTCCAGGATCTCCGCGCAGAAGCCCCGCCAACGCATGTTGGGTTCGATGCCGCGCAGCAGGACGATGTCGCGGTCGGAACCGGGCGGGCTGCACCAGGAGATCGACGTGGTCGGCCAGTCAATACGTCGTGTGACACCATCGATCTGCTTTACGATGGGACGGTTGACCTGGAAGTCGTAGTAGTCATCAGAGTCGATGTCGACGAGCGGCTGCGCGTCCCAGATCAATGCCAGATGTTCGACCGCACCGCTCGCTGCATCGCCCGCGTCATTCCAACCCTCGAAGGCCGCTACCAGGATCGGCGTCCGCAGGGTGGGAAGATCTCCGGTCGCATCAGCGTTCACTGAACCAGCCTACGACCGAACACCGATAGGGAGCGAACTACCCTGAACACCATGTCTGCACCCACACGAAGCGCCTCGTACGACTCGGCCTTCCTCGATGCCATGGCCAAACGGGTCCTCATCGGCGACGGAGCCATGGGCACCATGCTGCAGGCGGCCGACCTGACCCTCGACGACTTCCTCGGTCTCGAGGGGTGCAACGAGATCCTCAACGACACCCGCCCCGAGGTACTGGCCGCGATCCACCGCGCGTACTTCGAGGCCGGCGCCGATGCGGTCGAGACCAACACCTTCGGCTGCAACCTGTCGAACCTCGGTGACTACGACATCGCCGACCGGATCCGTGAGCTGGCCCGCAAGGGTGTGGCGATCGCGAAGGGCGTGGCCGACGAGATGGGCCCGTCCTCCGACGGGACGCCGCGTTTCGTCCTGGGCTCGATCGGTCCGGGCACCAAGCTGCCCAGCCTCGGCCACACCACCTTCGAGGTCATCCGTGACGCGTACCAGGAGTGCGCGATGGGGATGCTCGAGGGCGGCGCCGACGCCATCCTGATCGAGACCTCCCAGGATCTGCTCCAGGTGAAGGCGGCCGTACTGGCCTCCAAGCGCGCGATGGTCGACCTCGGCCGGCGGATCCCGATCATCTCCCACGTCACGGTCGAGACGACCGGCACGATGTTGCTGGGCTCGGAGATCGGTGCGGCCCTGGCCGCCATCGAGCCACTGGGTGTCGACCTGATCGGGCTCAACTGCGCCACCGGTCCGGCCGAGATGAGCGAGCACCTGCGCTACCTGTCCAAGCACGCCCGCATCCCGGTGTCGGTCATGCCCAACGCCGGTCTGCCCCAGCTCGGCCCGAAGGGCGCCGAGTACCCGCTGATGCCCGACGAGCTGGCCGAGGCCGTCAGCGGCTTCGTCTCCGACTACGGCCTGTCGTTCGTCGGTGGTTGCTGCGGCACCACCCCCGAGCACATCGCGCAGCTTGCCGAGGCCGTCCGCGGCTCGAGCAAGGGCACCCGGACCATCGAGCACGAGCCCGAGGTGTCGTCGCTCTATGCGTCGGTGCCGTTCGAGCAGGAGAACAGCTTCATGATGGTCGGGGAGCGGACCAACTCCAACGGCTCCAAGGCGTTCCGCGAGGCCATGCTCTCCGGCGATTACCAGAAGTGCCTGGACATCGCCAAGGACCAGACCCGCGACGGCGCGCACATGCTCGACCTCAACGTCGACTACGTGGGCCGCAACGGTGCCGATGACATGACCGCACTCGCCACTCGACTCGCCACCGCGTCGACGCTGCCGATCATGCTCGACTCGACCGAGCCCGCGGTCATCAAGGCCGGTCTGGAGGCCCTCGGTGGTCGCTGCGCGGTGAACTCGGTCAACTACGAGGACGGCGACGGCCCCGAGTCGCGGTTCACGAAGATCATGGAGATGGCCGTCGAGCACGGTGCCGCCGTGGTCGCGTTGACGATCGACGAGGAAGGTCAGGCGCGTACCGCCGACACGAAGACCGCGATCGCCGAACGGCTCATCACCGACATCACCACCAACTGGGGCCTCGGCGAGGAAGACATCATCATCGATGCCCTCACCTTCCCGGTGTCCACCGGCCAGGAGGAGACCCGCAGGGACGGCATCGAGACGATCGAGGCCATCCGTCGGATCAAGGAAGCTCACCCCGCGGTCCACTTCACGCTGGGCATCTCGAACATCTCGTTCGGTCTGAACCCAGCCGCACGCCAGGTGCTCAACTCGGTGTTCCTGCACGAGTGCGCCCAGGTCGGTCTCGACACCGCGATCGTGCACGCGTCGAAGATCGTGCCGATGGCCCGCATCCCCGATGACCAGCGTGAGGTCGCCCTGGACCTGGTCTACAACCGTCGCGGCGTGGAGGGAACACGCAGCGAGGGCAACGCCGATTACGACCCGCTGCAGACCCTGATGGGTCTGTTCGAGGGCGTCTCGGCCGCCTCGGCACGGGAGAGTCGCGCCGAGGAGATGGCGAAGCTGCCACTGTTCGAGCGCCTCGAGCGCCGCATCGTCGACGGGGAGCGCAACGGTCTCGAGTCCGACCTCGACGACGCGATGAAAGAGGTCCCGCCGCTCAAGATCATCAACGAGACGCTGCTCTCGGGCATGAAGACCGTCGGCGAGCTGTTCGGATCGGGTCAGATGCAGCTGCCGTTCGTGTTGCAGTCCGCCGAGGTCATGAAGATGTCGGTCGCGCACCTCGAACCGCACATGGAGGCCACCGGCGAGGACGGCAAGGGCCGCATCGTGCTGGCCACGGTCAAGGGCGACGTCCACGACATCGGCAAGAACCTTGTCGACATCATCCTGTCCAACAACGGCTACGAGGTCGTCAACATCGGCATCAAGCAGCCGATCGCGACGATCCTGGAGGTCGCCGAGGACAAGCGTGCCGACGTGATCGGCATGTCGGGACTGCTGGTCAAGTCGACGGTCGTCATGAAGGAGAACCTGCAGGAGATCAACTCCCGCGGACTCGCCGAGAAGTACCAGGTCCTGCTCGGTGGTGCCGCGCTGACCCGCGGCTACGTCGAGAACGATCTCAGCGAGACCTACGAGGGCGACGTGCACTACGCACGCGACGCGTTCGAGGGGCTGCGCCTGATGGACGACATCATGTCCGCCAAGCGCGGCGGCGGATCCACCCAGGATCCCGAGGTCAAGGCGGCTGCCGAGGCCAAGGCCGCCGAACGCAAGGCACGTCACGAGAAGTCGGCGCGGATCGCGGCCAAGCGCAAGGCCGAAGCGCCGAAGGTTGAGGTGCCCGCACGCTCGGATGTCGCCGCCGACAACCCGATCCCGGTCCCGCCGTTCTGGGGATCACGGATCATCAAGGGCATCCCGATCGCGGACTACCGCAACCTGCTCGACGAGCGTGCGCTCTTCCTGGGCCAGTGGGGTCTACGCGAGACCCGCGCCGGCGACGGTCCGACGTATGAGGAGCTGGTGGAGACCGAGGGTCGTCCGCGCCTGCGCGAGTGGATCGCCCGGCTCTCGACCGAGAACATCCTGCAGCACGCGGCGGTCGTCTACGGCTACTACCCGGCGGTCAGCGAGGGCGACACGATCCATGTGTTGGCCGAGCCGACGCCGGACGCCGAGACGGTCTTCAGCTTCGAGTTCCCGCGTCAGCAGCGCAGTCGATTCCTGTGCATCTCCGACTTCATCGCCTCGCGTGAGCGGGCCCGTGAGCTCGGACAGGTCGACGTGCTGCCGTTCCAGCTGGTCACGATGGGGCAGCCCATCGCCGACTTCGCCAACGAGCTGTTCGCCAAGGATGCCTACCGCGACTACCTCGAGGTGCACGGCATCGGCGTGCAGCTGACCGAGGCACTGGCGGAGTACTGGCACCAGCGGGTGCGGTCGGAGCTGACGTTCGGTGACTCCTCGGCCGCGGCCGACGATCCGGATTCGCCGCAGGGCTTCTTCGACCTCAAGTACCGGGGGGCGCGTTACTCCTTCGGGTACGGGGCCTGCCCCGACCTCGAGGACCGCGCGAAGATGGTCGCGCTGCTCGAGCCGGAGCGGATCGGTGTGGAGCTGTCGGAGGAACTGCAGCTGCATCCGGAGCAGTCCACCGACGCCTTCGTCCTGCACCACCCCGAGGCCAAGTACTTCAACACGTAAGGCACCGTGAACCGATCTGATCTGCCGGTACCCGATGTCGGCCGGCAGGAGTTCGAGCTGCCGCGTGCCGTCCTGTGGGACATGGACGGCACGCTGCTCGACTCCGAGAAGCTGTGGGACATCGCGATGGCCGAGCTCGCGGAGCGACTCGGCGTCACGATGACCACCGAGTTGCGTCAGTCGACGTTGGGCAACTCCATGCAGGGCGCGATGACCAAGCTCTACGTGGCCGCGGGCATACCCGAGGCCGACCGCGACCTCGACGCGCAGGCGGAGTGGATACGCGGCCGCGTGGCCGAACTGTTCGGTGGCGGCATCCCGTGGCGTCCGGGCGCCGACGCCGCGCTCGACACCGTTGCGTCCCTGGGCATCCCGATGGTGCTGGTGACCAACACCGAGCGCGAACTCACCGAACGTGCGCTGCCCACGATCGGCAAACATCGCTTCGCGCACACGTTGTGCGGCGACGAGGTCGCGGAGGGCAAGCCGGCCCCCGACCTGTACCTCGCGGCGGCCGCGGCCGTCGGCGCGACCCCGGCGCAGTGTCTGGCCGTCGAGGACTCGCCGACCGGTACGGAGGCCGCCACGGCGGCCGGGTGTCCGGTGCTGGTGGTCCCGTCCGACGCCGAGGTCCCGTCCGGACCGGGTCGGACGTTCCGGGACGGGCTCGTGGGTCTCGACATCGCCGACGTCGTCACCGCGTGGCGCCCGATCGGGTCGGCCGGCGACGTCATGGGACACTGATCCCTCGTGAAGACCTTCGACGAACTCTTTATCGAGCTCACCGACCGCGCCGCGACCCGCCCCGAGGGCAGTGGGACGGTCGCCGCACTCGACTCCGGGGTGCACACGCTGGGCAAGAAGATCATCGAGGAGGCCGGTGAGGTGTGGCTGGCCGCCGAGCACGAACCCGACGAGTCACTCGCCGAGGAGATATCTCAATTGCTCTATTGGCTCCAGGTGATGATGATCAAGCGTGGCCTGACCCCGGCCGACGTGTACAAGCATCTCTGACTCGAAGGACCGATCCCCATGCTGCGGGTAGCTGTACCCAACAAAGGCGCGCTGTCCGACTCGGCCGCCGCGATGCTCGCCGAGGCGGGCTACCGACGTCGGACCGACGCCAAGGACCTGACCGTGCTCGACGCGGCCAACGACGTCGAGTTCTTCTTCCTCCGTCCCAAGGACATCGCGATCTACGTCGGGTCGGGTGAACTCGATCTCGGCATCACCGGCCGTGACCTCGCCCTGGACTCGCGAGCACCGGTCGTCGAGCAACTGTCACTCGGCTTCGGTGGATCGACCTTCCGCTACGCCGGCCCGGCCGACCGCGAGATGTCGGCCGACGATCTGGCGGGCTCGCGCATCGCGACGTCGTTCGCGAACATCGTGCGCGCCGATCTGGACTCGCGCGGCATCGACGCCGAGATCATCCGCCTCGACGGGGCGGTGGAGATCTCGATCCAGCTCGGCCTGGCCGACGCGATCGCCGACGTGGTCGGCTCGGGACGCACTCTGCGCCAACACAACCTGAAGGCGTTCGGAGACGTCATGTGCGCGTCGGAGGCCGTTCTGGTCAGTGGCGCCGACGTCGAACCGTCCCGCGCCGCGAAGCAGCTCATCGCGCGGGTGCAGGGCGTCGTGGTCGGTCAGCAGTACGTGATGATGGACTACGACTGCCGCAAGGACCTGCTCGATCAAGCCGTCGCCATCACGCCGGGCCTGGAGTCGCCGACGGTCGCGCCCATGGCCGACGAGAACTGGGTCGCCGTACGCGCCATGGTCCCGCGCAGCGGACACCAGAACGTGATGGACGACCTGTCGGCGATGGGCGCCAAGGCGATCCTCGCCAGCGACATCCGGTCCTGCCGCTTCTGACCCACCCGACCGTCGGGTCGATCAGAGCCGGGTGAGCAACACCGTCTGACTCGACCGACCCACCGACCCGTTCGCGTCGAACAGGTCCGCGGCGGTGTAACCGAACCCGCTCTCGCCGCCGACGAGCCGCGCGTCGACCCCGAACCAGTCGCCGGCCGGCGCACGGTGCAGGTGGATGGTGGTGTCGGTGTTCATCCACGTCCACTCACGCGGCGAGAGCGCGCTGCCGAGCCCGTTGGCGATGTCCACCACGCAGCAGAAACGGGACAGTGGCGACGCGGTCTCACCCTCGACGAGATCGATCCGAGGACGTAGCCACGTCAGACCCGGCCGGGCCACCCCCGCATCGGCGCGATGGAAGTCGACCGAGGAGATGAACCCCGTTGTCGCCCATCCCATCGCCGTCCAGTCCGGCAACGCCCCGCCGGCCACGTCGTCGGTCGGGACCGCGTACACCTCGGACGGCGACACCAGCTCGGAGGTGTCCGACGCCGCGAGCAGCCAGGCGGTGGCCCGCGCGGCGGTGCGATAGCGGCCGTCGGGCCCGAGCACGTCGAGCTCGGCCTGGATCTGCGAGATCTGCCTGCCGGGACGGATGACGACTGCGTGGGTCCGGTTCTCCGACAGCCCGATCGCCCCGAGGATGTCGACGGTCACCCGGGAGATCGACAACCCCGGCGCCTGCGCCAGTCCCTCGAGCGCGCGGACGAGCAGCGCCGACGGGGGACCGCCGTGCTGGATGGTGTCGGTCCAGACGCTCACCGTCGACGCGGTCGGCATGAAGTGTTCGTGACCGTCGGTGACGCCGAGAGGACGGAAGTAGGCCGTGTCGGCCGAGGCGGGCGGGGTCACGAGGCGAGATAGTCCGCCGCGGAATCCTCGGCAGGCCGACCGGGCCACCCCGGGTACTCCGGGATCTCACCGCCGAATTCAGGGCAGCGCGCCTTGTGATCGCACCACTGGCACATCCGCGACTTCTTGGGACGGAAGTCCCCGGTCGCCCCGGCGTCGGTGATGGCCCGCCAGATCGCGGTCAGGGTGCCGGCGAAGCGTTCGAGCTCGTCGCGGTCGGGCGTGTACCGCAGCTGCTGGCCGTCGGCCAGGTACATGAGCTGCAGCCGATGCGGGACCACGCCGCGCAGTCGCAGGATCGCCAGCGCGTAGAACTTCATCTGGAACAGCGCACGAGCCTCGAACAACTCGCTGGGGGAGCGGCCGGTCTTGTAGTCGACCACGCGGACCTCACCCGTGGGCGCGACGTCGATCCGGTCCACGAAGCCCCGCAGAGCGACGTCGTCGGCCAGGTCGACCTCGATGCGCAGCTCGCAGGACTCGGCCTCGAACGCGGTCGGATCCTCCATCGTGTAGTACGTGGTGAGCAGCCGATGCGCCTCGGCGAGGAACGCCGGGACGTCGGTGTCGGGCACCAGCGCACGCAGCGCGGGCTCCTTCTCGCACAGCGTGTCCCACGCCGCGTCGACCAACACGTCGGCGGTGTCGGGGGTGCGCAGGTGCGCGGGCATGTCGAACAGGTTCTCCAGCGCGGAGTGCACGACGGTGCCCTTGACCTGCGCGGTCGTCGAGGTCTCGGGGAACCTGTCGATGGCGCGGTACCGGTAGAGCAACGGGCACTGCTTGAAATCGGCTGCGCGCGACGGCGACAACGCCGGGCGTCGGGGCCCCTCCGGGACCGGATCGACCAGCGATGCGGGGTTGTTCTCGAACGTCGTACTCACACCTGGCAGGGTATGCCTGATGTACGACAGACCCGCGCAGGACGCGACCCCATGACCGTCTCCGCGAGTTTCGAACCCGGTGACCGAGTCCAGCTCACCGACACCAAGGGCCGCAAGTTCACCGTGCATCTCGAGGTGGGCAAGAGCTTCCACACCCATCACGGCGCCATCGCGCACGACGACCTGATCGGTGCGGACGAGGGCAGCATCGTCACCTCGACCGGCAACGCGCAGTACCTGGCCCTGCGCCCGCTGCTCACCGACTACGTGCTGTCGATGCCCCGTGGCGCACAGGTGATCTACCCCAAGGACGCCGCGCAGATCGTCGCCGAGGGCGACGTCCACCCCGGTGCGGTGGTGCTCGAGGCCGGCGCCGGGTCCGGCGCGTTGACCTGTTCGCTGCTGCGTGCGGTGGGTCCGACCGGTCGGGTCATCTCCTACGAGGTGCGCGACGACCACGCCGAACACGCGGTGCGCAACGTCGAGACGTTCTTCGGCGGGCGTCCGGACAACTGGGACCTCGTCCTCGGCGACATCGTCGACTACGGCGCAACCGAGAACTCCCGCGCATCGGTGGACCGTGTCATCCTCGACATGCTCTCGCCATGGGAGACCCTCGAGACCGTGTCGGCGGTGTTGCGCCCAGGCGGGGTCCTGATCGTTTATGTGGCGACCGTCACACAGCTGTCCCGCGTGGTCGAGGCCCTGCGTGAACTGCAGTGCTGGACCGAACCGCGCTCCTGGGAGTCGCTGGTCCGTGAGTGGAACGTGGTCGGTCTGGCGGTCCGTCCGTCGCACAAGATGCAAGGTCACACCGCGTTTCTCGTCTCCGCCCGTCGTCTCGCCGACGGCACGGTCACCCTTCGACCCCAGCGCAGGCCCAGCAAGGGGTGATCGGCAGGGCCACCGAACCATCCGGCGGCGTACGGGCCAGTTAACGAGACGTCAACACCGAACGTCGCGCGGTGTGGGGCACAACGGCCGACACGCCGGTAACGTGAGGGAACGGTGAAACCATTGGTGTTCCGCCGGGGAGAGGAGTCAGCAATGACCGAATCTGACCGAGACAATGCCCGGGACGCGTCCGAGACCAGCGCGCGTTCCACCGACTCGGGTGAGACCCCCGTGCCCGACACCGGCGGGCGAAGCCCGTTCGGACGCCCCGGTGACACGCCCGGGGGCAACGATTCGCAGGCGCGCATCGACACCCTGACCGCGCGCAACACGAAGCTGCTCGAAACCCTCAAGGAAGCGCGGCAGCAGCTCCTCGTGCTCCGCGAGGAGGTCGATCGCCTCGGCCAGCCGCCGAGCGGATACGGTGTGCTGCTCTCGACCTACGAGGACTCCACCGTCGACGTGTTCACCTCAGGCCGCAAGATGCGCCTGACGATCTCGCCGAACATCGAGGTCGACAGCCTCAAGCGCGGCCAGACGGTCCGCCTCAACGAGGCCCTGACCATCGTCGAGGCCTGCGACTACGACCTCGTGGGCGAGATCAGCACCCTGCGCGAGGTGCTCGGTAACGGTGACCGCGCCCTGGTGGTCGGCCACGCCGACGAGGAACGCGTCGTCTGGCTGGCCGAGCCGCTGACCGGCGAGGTCGACGGCGAGGACGGCAAGCGCCGCAAACTGCGGCCGGGCGACTCCCTGCTCGTCGACACCAAGGCCGGGTTCGCCTTCGAGCGGGTTCCCAAGGCCGAGGTCGAGGATCTCGTCCTGGAAGAGGTGCCCGACGTCGGGTACGAGGACATCGGTGGTCTCGGCCGCCAGATCGAGCAGATCCGCGACGCGGTCGAACTGCCGTTCCTGCACAAGGACCTGTTCCGCGACTACGACCTGCGTCCGCCCAAGGGTGTCCTGCTCTACGGTCCTCCCGGGTGCGGCAAGACGCTGATCGCCAAGGCGGTCGCGAACTCGCTGGCGAAGAAGATCGCCCTGGCCCGTGGCGACGATGCCCGCGAGGCGAAGTCGTACTTCCTCAACATCAAGGGTCCTGAGCTGCTCAACAAGTTCGTCGGCGAGACCGAGCGGCACATCCGCCTGATCTTCCAGCGGGCCCGCGAGAAGGCGTCCGAGGGCACCCCCGTGATCGTGTTCTTCGACGAGATGGACTCGATCTTCCGTACCCGCGGATCGGGCGTCTCCTCCGACGTGGAGACCACAGTCGTCCCGCAGCTGCTCAGTGAGATCGACGGTGTCGAGGGCCTCGAGAACGTCATCGTCATCGGTGCGTCGAACCGCGAGGACATGATCGACCCCGCGATCCTGCGTCCCGGCCGTCTCGACGTGAAGATCAAGATCGAACGTCCCGACGCCGAGTCGGCCATCGACATCTTCTCGAAGTACCTCGTCGACACCCTGCCGATCCACGCCGACGACATCGAGGAGTTCGGCGGCGATCGCGCCGCGTGCGTCGCGGCGATGATCGAGCGCGTGGTGGAGAAGATGTACGCCGAGAACGAGGACAACCGGTTCCTGGAGGTCACCTACGCCAACGGCGACAAGGAGATCATGTACTTCAAGGACTTCAACTCCGGTGCGATGATCCAGAACGTCGTCGACCGGTCGAAGAAGTACGCGATCAAGTCGCAGCTGGAGACCGGCACGCCGGGCCTGCGGGTGCAGCACCTCTTCGATTCGATCCTCGACGAGTTCGCCGAGAACGAAGATCTGCCCAACACCACCAATCCCGATGACTGGGCCCGCATCTCGGGCAAGAAGGGCGAGCGGATCGTGTACATCCGTACCCTCGTCACCGGCAAGAGCGCCGGTGCGAGTCGCGCCATCGACACCGAGACGAACACCGGCCAGTATCTGTAGTCGCCGTCGTGTCCGCCACCGAGTGGGTCGTGAAGGCCCACTCGGTGGTGGCACTAGGCTTTGGTGATGCAGCGAATCATCGGCACCGAGGTCGAGTACGGGATCTCCGCGCCCAACGATCCGAGCGCCAATCCCATCATGACGTCCACGCAGGCGGTGCTGGCCTATGCGGCTGCCGCCGGCGTACCCCGCGCCAAGCGCACCCGGTGGGACTACGAGGTCGAGTCGCCCCTGCGTGATGCCCGCGGCTTCGACTTCAGCCGCGGATCCGGACCGGCACCCATCATCGACGCCGACGAGGTCGGTGCGGCGAACATGATCCTGACCAACGGGGCCCGTCTCTACGTCGACCACGCACACCCCGAGTACTCCGCGCCCGAGGTCACCGACCCCATGGACGCGGTGATCTGGGACAAGGCGGGCGAGCGGGTGATGGAGGCCGCGGCTCGACACGTGGCGAGCGTCCCCGGTGCCCCGAAACTCCAGCTGTACAAGAACAACATCGACGGCAAGGGTGCGTCCTACGGCACGCACGAGAACTACCTGATGGCCCGCGAGACCCCGTTCGCGTCGGTCATCACCGGTCTCACACCCTTCTTCGCCTCACGCCAGGTGTTCACCGGTTCCGGCCGGGTGGGCATCGGCCAATCCGGCGACGAGCCCGGTTTCCAGCTGTCGCAGCGGTCGGACTACATCGAGGTCGAGGTCGGCCTCGAGACCACCCTCAAGCGCGGCATCATCAACACCCGCGACGAGCCGCACGCCGACCCCGATCGGTATCGCCGTCTGCACGTCATCATCGGCGACGCGAACCTCGCCGAGACCTCCACCTACCTCAAGGTCGGCACCACCTCGCTCGTACTCGACCTGATCGAGGCCGGTGTCGATCTGTCCGACCTCGAACTGGCCCGTCCGGTACACGCGGTCCACGTCATCAGCCACGATCCCGGTCTGACCGCGACCGTCGCGCTGTCCGACGGCCGTGAGATGACCGCGATTGCGCTGCAACGGATCTATCACGAGCGCTGTGCCCGTTTCCACGCCGAGAACCACGGCGACGACGCCCGCGCCAAGCACGTGCTCGACACCTGGGCCGACATCCTCGACCGCCTCGACCGCGATCCCATGGAGTGTTCGGATCTGCTCGACTGGCCCGCCAAGCTGCGGCTGCTCGAGGGCTTCCGGCAGCGCGAGGGGCTGGGCTGGTCGGCACCACGCCTGCAGCTGGTCGATCTGCAGTACTCCGATGTCCGTCTCGACAAGGGGCTCTACAACCGTCTGGTCGCGCGTGGCTCGATGCAGCGGCTGACCACCGAGGCCCAGGTCATGGAGGCCGTCGGCACCCCGCCGGAGAACACCCGTGCCTACTTCCGCGGCGAGTGCCTGCGCCGGTTCGGTGCCGACATCGCGGCGGCGAGCTGGGACTCGGTCATCTTCGATCTGGGCGGTGACTCCCTGGTGCGCATCCCCACCCTGGAGCCGCTGCGGGGCAGTCGCGCCCATGTCGGCGCACTGCTCGACTCGGTCAACTCGGCCGCCGAACTCGTCGACCAACTGACCAACTGAGGTCGCACCCGACGCCGTCGACCGTCGTCGTGGTGCGCAACCCGTTCACAACCCCATCCCGGTAGGGTGTTCATACGGAGCTCCTGCTGTTGCACCAGTGGGGGATCGCAGGCTCAAGGAGGCAGCAATGGCGCAGGAACAGACACGGCGGAGTGGCGGCGGGGACGACGATTCCGGTTCGGGCCCCGACTCAGGCGCCGGTCAGGAACGTCGCGAGAAGCTGGCCGACGACACCGATGACCTGCTCGACGAGATCGACGACGTGCTCGAGGAGAATGCCGAGGACTTCGTGCGCGCGTACGTGCAGAAAGGCGGCCAGTGAGCGACCAGGTCAACTCGCTCGGTCGGGACCTCTCGTCGTTCTCGGACTACCTCCGTCAGAACGCGCCGGAGTTGTTGCCGGACAAGGCTTTCGCAAACGTGACGGGTAGCGACTCGATTCCGCACGGCACCACCATCGTCGCGGTGAACTACCCGGGCGGTGTGCTCATCGCCGGTGATCGACGTGCGACGGCGGGCAACATGATCGCCAGCCGCGACATCCGAAAGGTGTTCGTCACCGACGAGTACTCGGCGGCGGGCATCGCCGGCACGGCGGGCATCGCCGTCGAGATGGTCCGGTTGTTCGCCGTCGAACTCGAGCACTACGAGAAGCTCGAGGGTGTCCCGCTCACCCTGGACGGCAAGGTCAACCGGCTCGCCGGGATGGTCCGCGCCAACCTCGGTGCGGCCATGCAGGGGCTGGCCGCCATACCTATGCTCGTGGGTTACGACCACGACGGTACCGACCCGAACCGCAGCGGCCGGATCTTCTCGTTCGACGTCGCAGGCGACCGGCACGAGGAGTTCGGCGGCTTCCAGGCCATCGGTTCCGGATCGGTGTTCGCGAAGTCCGCCCTCAAGAAGCTGTACCGGCCGGACCTCGACGCGACGTCCGCGCTGGGCATCGCGGTCGAGTCCCTCTGGGACGCGGCCGACGACGATTCCGCCACCGGCGGGCCGGACACCGTGCGCCGTATCTACCCCACGGCGGTCACTATCGGCGCCGAGGGCGCGGTCGAGGTCGATCGCAGCGAGATCGAGGTCGCCGCACGCGCGGTCATCGAGGCCCGATCCGCGCAGTACCAGGACAACCGGGGCGACACCGCAGCAGGAGCCGACGCATGACGTTTCCGTATTACGCCAGTGCCGAGCAGATCATGCGCGACCGGTCCGACCTGGCGCGCAAGGGAATCGCCCGCGGACGCAGTGTCATCGTTCTGACCTATCCGGGCGGCGTGCTGTTCGTCGCGGAGAACCCGTCGAACACCCTGCGCAAGGTGAGCGAGATCTACGACCGGATCGGTTTCGCGGCCGTCGGCAAGTACAACGAGTTCGAGAGTCTGCGCAAGGCGGGCATCCAACACGCCGACATGCGGGGATACAGCTACGACCGCGCCGACGTGAGCGGGTTGTCGCTGGCCAATGCCTATGCCGGCACGTTGGGTGCGGTGTTCACCGAGCAGCCCAAGCCCTATGAGGTGGAGCTGTGCGTCGCCGAGGTGGCCCGTGCGGGTAGCTCGAAGAGCTCGCAGCTCTACCGGATCACCTACGACGGTTCGATCAACGACGAGACCCGATTCCTGGTCATGGGCGGCGCGAACGAGGCCATCTCCACCGCCATGAAGGAGAGCTACGACCCCGAGGCCGACCTCGCCGGTGCGCTCGCCGGCGCCGTGGCCGCCCTCGGAACCCCGGCGGCGCCCGCGAACGGCACCACCGCCACGTCGACACCGTCCGAGCCGCGGGTGCTCACCCCGGGCGATCTGGAGGTCGCCGTGCTCGACCGGGAGCGGCCGCGACGGGCGTTCCGACGACTCAGCGCGGACGTCGTGGCGAGCTATCTGCCCACCCCGGATCCGTCTGTCGTGGAGCCGACCGCCGAGGGCGACGCACACAGCACCGACTGATCCTCGGACCACCCCCGTCCCCGCGGCGGCGCTTGCCGACCGCGAACCGCGCACACCGGTAGGGTCGATGAGGTGGAACGACGAATCATGGGCATCGAAACCGAGTTCGGGGTGACCTGCACCTTTCACGGACACCGGCGCCTGAGTCCCGACGAAGTCGCGCGCTATCTGTTCCGGCGGGTGGTCTCGTGGGGTCGATCGTCGAATGTGTTCCTGCAGAACGGTGCACGGCTCTACCTCGACGTCGGCTCACACCCCGAGTACGCGACCGCCGAGTGCGACAGCCTCGTGCAGCTGATCAACCACGACCGCGCCGGCGAACTGGTGTTGGAAGAGCTGTTGATCGACGCCGAGCGGCGCCTGGCCGACGAGGGCATCGGCGGCGACATCTACCTGTTCAAGAACAACACCGACTCGGCGGGCAACTCGTACGGCTGCCACGAGAACTACCTCGTGGTGCGGGCGGGGGAGTTCTCCCGGATCTCCGACGTGCTGCTCCCGTTCCTGGTCACCCGCCAGCTGATCTGCGGCGCGGGCAAGGTGCTGCAGACCCCCAAGGCCGCCACCTACTGCCTGTCGCAGCGCGCCGAGCACATCTGGGAGGGCGTCTCGTCCGCGACCACACGGTCGCGGCCGATCATCAACACCCGCGACGAGCCGCACGCCGACGCCGAGAAGTACCGGCGTCTGCACGTGATCGTGGGCGACTCGAACATGGCCGAGACCACCACCATGCTCAAGGTGGGCACCGCCGCGCTGGTGCTCGAGATGATCGAGGCCGGCGTCGCGTTCCGGGACTTCGCCCTCGACAACCCGATCCGCGCGATCCGCGAGGTCAGCCACGACACCACCGGGCGCCGTCCGGTGCGTCTGGCCGGCGGCCGGCAGGCCAGCGCACTCGACATCCAGCGCGAGTACCACGCGCGGGCCGTCGAGCACCTGCGCAATCGCAAGCCCGACCCCGAGATGGATCGCGTCGTCGACCTGTGGGGGCGCACGCTCGACGCGGTCGAGTCGCAGGACTTCTCCGGCGTCGACACCGAGATCGACTGGGTCATCAAGCGCAAGCTGTTCCAGCGCTACATCGACCGGTACGACATGGACATGTCGGATCCGAAGATCGCGCAGCTCGACCTCGCGTTCCACGACATCAAGCGGGGTCGGGGCGTCTTCGACCTGCTCTCCCGCAAGGGCCTGGTCGCTCGTGTGACGACCGACGAGGCGATCGCGGCCGCGGTCGACGAACCGCCGCAGACCACCCGCGCGAAGCTGCGCGGCGACTTCATCTCGGCCGCACAGAAGGCCGGGCGTGATTTCACCGTCGACTGGGTCCACCTCAAGCTCAATGATCAGGCGCAACGCACCGTGCTGTGCAAGGACCCGTTCCGCAACGTCGACGAGCGCGTCGATCGCCTGATCGCCTCGATGTAGTCCGCGGACCACTAGGCTTCTGGTCCGTGGCAACCTCCAAAGTCGAACGGCTGATGAACCTGGTCATCTGCCTCTTGTCGACGCGACAGTTCCTGTCGGCCGAGCAGATCCGCAAGAGTGTGGCCGGCTACAGCGATTCGCCGTCCGACGACGCCTTCAACCGGATGTTCGAGCGTGACAAGGGCGAACTCCGCGACCTCGGCATCCCGCTGGAGACCGGACGCGCGTCGGGAATGGTCCCGGTGGACGGTTACCGCATCAACCGGGACGCCTACGAGCTGCCCGACATCGACCTCGACCAGGCGGAGGCGGCCGCGGTCACCATGGCCGCCGCGCTGTGGGACACCCCGGAACTCGCGGCGACCGCACACACCGCTCTGCTCAAGCTCCGTGCCGGCGGTGTCGATCTCGCGTCGGACTCCGAACTCGATGTCGGAGTGCACACCGCCACGCCCCGATCCATGGGGTCGGAGTCGGTTCTCGGGGCGCTGCTCGCCGCGGTGGACCACGGCCGGGCGGTGACCTTCGGTTACCGTCCGACCCGCAACCGCCCGTTCACCCCCCGCCGTCTGGAACCGTGGGGCGTCGTGACGTTCCGGGGCCGGTGGTACGTGGTCGGACACGACCACGACCGCGACGATGTGCGCACCTTCCGGCTCTCGCGCATCGGCGGCGACGTCCGCGAGGTCGACGTCGACACCCCGGCGCACCGACCCGACGACCTCGACCTGCAGCAGATCGTCGCCTCGGCCGTCGGACACGTCGACCCCCCGGACTCCGCCCGGAGCGCACGGGTCTGGATCGCCGAGGGCCGGGCCGAGGGTCTGCGCCGCAGCGCAGGCACGCTCACCGACCACGAGATGAACGGACGCCGCGGATCGATCGCGGAGATCCCGCAGTGGTCCGTCGACGGACTGGCCCGTCGGGTGTTGGGGGCCGGTGCCGACGCCGTGGTGCTCGAACCCGACGAACTCCGCGACCGTGTGGTCGCCGAACTCCGCGCGGTGGCGGTGTCGCAGTGACCGGCGCAGCCGGGTCGAAGGCGTCGGCGAGTTCGGGCGTGCCGTCGCGACTGAGCCGTCTCCTGGCGATGGTCCCGTATTTCCTGGCCCATCCCGGCATCAGTGCGGCCGACGCCGCCGCGGATCTGGGGACGACTCCCGCCCAGGTGATGACCGATCTGAACCAGCTGTGGATGTGCGGGCTACCGGGGTACTCACCCGGAGACCTCATCGACCTCGCGTTCACCGAGGAGAGCATCGAGGTCACGTTCTCGGCCGGGATGGACCGCCCGCTGCGACTCACCGCGACCGAGGCGTCGGTGCTGCTGGTGGCGCTGCGCGCGCTGATCGACATGCAGGGGCTGTTGGACACCGCCGCCGCCCAGCGCGCGATCGCCAAGGTCGAGAAGGCGGTCGGGACGAGCATCGCGGTCACCGACGAGCCCGGACCACCTGAACCCGCCGACACGCCGACGGGACCGATGTCGACGGTCCGGGATGCCGTCCGTCTGACGCAGGCGGTCTGGATCCGCTACTACTCGGCCTCGCGGGACGCGGTCTCCGAGCGGGTCGTGGACCCGGTCCGGATCCAGGTCGTGGACGGGGCGAGTTACCTCGAGGGGTGGTGTCGCGAGAGCGAGGGAATCCGTCTGTTCCGGCTCGACCGCATCGACGACGCCCGTCTGCTCGACGAGCCGGCGGTGGTCCCGGCGACCCCGGACTCCGGCGCCACGTTGGCGTTGTTCAACGCCGATCCACAGCTGCCCACGGCCGAGATCGAGATCGACCCGTCGCTGGCCTGGGTGATGGAGTACTACCTGATCGACCCCGTGGCCGATCCCGACCATTCCGCACCCGACCCCGACGCGCCGATCCAGGCGACGATGACCTACGGCTCGCCGGACTGGCTGACGCGGTTCCTGCTGGGGTTCGGTGGCCGTATCCGGTTGCTCAACGAACCCGACATCGCCGGCGAGGTGGCCACTCGTGCGGCGGCCGCGTTGACCGCCTACGTTGACGGCAACTGACCACGTCGGGGCGACCTGACGCCACACCTGCGGCCCGGACCGGTCCGGTAGCATCGAACACAGTCAACTTCGGAGGTACGACAATGGGCGCCATCCAGCCGTGGCACATCATCATCGTGGTGATCGTGTTCCTGGTCCTGTTCGGATCGAAGAAACTTCCCGACGCGGCCCGCGGTCTCGGTCGGTCGATGCGCATCTTCAAGAGCGAGGTCAAGGAGATGCAGAACGACGGCAAGAAGCCCGACACCGATACTGACGCCAAGCACGAGAGCGACGATCCGGCCTCGCGTCAGATCGCGGCACCCGCCCCGACGGACTCCGCGCACGTCACCGACAACGAACGTCGTAGCGCCTGATCCTCGCGGCATACCGCCGATCCACACCTCGCGTGAGGAACCGAGAACCACACTGTGCGCATACCCCTTGATCCGCGCCGTCGGCGGCAGAAAGTCAACCCCGATGGCACGATGTCGCTCGTCGAGCACCTCTTCGAACTCCGGCGACGCCTGCTGATCTCCGTCATCGGGATCCTGTTCACCACCATCATCGGGTTCATCTGGTACTCCTACGGGTTCTGGCACGTCGAGTCGCTGGGCAACCTGCTCCGGGGACCGTACTGCGAACTCCCGGAGAGTTCCCGCGCGACGTTGACCCCCGGCGACCAATGTCGGTTGCTCGCGACCGGTCCCTTCGACCAGTTCACGCTGCGCCTCAAGGTCGCGGTCACCGCCGGCGTCGTGATGGCGTGCCCCATCTGGTTCTTCCAGATCTGGCAGTTCATCACCCCGGGCCTGCACCAGAACGAGCGCAAGTACGGCGTCTCGTTCGTCGCCGCCGCGGCGTCGCTGTTCGTCGCGGGCAGCATCCTCGCCTACCTCGTGGTTGCGAAGGCGTTCCATTTCCTCCTCACCGTGGGCGACAACGTTCAGGTCACCGCGCTCGACGGCGGGCAGTACTTCAGCTTCATCCTCCATCTGCTGGTCATCTTCGGCGTCAGCTTCGAGGTGCCCCTGATCATCGTGGCGCTCAACCTCATCGGGGTGCTCAGCTACGCGCGTCTCAAAGCGTGGCGACGCGGGCTGACGTTCGGGTTGTTCGTCTTCGCCGCGGTGGTGACCCCGGGCTCCGACCCCTTCACGATGCTGGCCCTGGCCCTCGCGCTGACCGTTCTGTTCGAGTTCGCTGTGCAGTTCGCCCGCATCCACGACAAGCGCAAGGCCCGGCGCCTCGGCGAGAACTGGGAGCACCTCTCCGACGACGAGGCGTCGCCGATCGACCATCGCCCGGACACGGTGAACGCGTCGAGCTCGGTGGGTGTGTCGTCGAGCGGCCCGATCACGACACGTGCCGGCGAGTTCGATGACATTCTCTGAGGCCGCGCCGACGACGACGCCCATCGACCGACCTGCGCTGCGGGAGTTCACCGATCGTCTCGACTTCGCGCTCGACCCGTTCCAGGTCGAGTCGTGCGCCGCGCTCGAGGACGGCCACGGGGTTCTGGTGTGCGCGCCGACCGGTGCCGGCAAGACGATCGTCGGTGAGTTCGCCGTCCACCTCGCCCTCGCGGCGGGGACCAAGTGCTTCTACACCACGCCGATCAAGGCGCTGAGCAACCAGAAGTTCGCCGATCTGGTCGCCGTCCACGGTGCCGACTCCATCGGCCTGCTCACCGGCGACAGTTCGATCAACCCATCGGCTCCGGTGGTCGTGATGACCACCGAGGTGGTCCGCAACATGATCTATGCGAACTCGCCTGCGCTGAACGGCTTGTCGCACGTGGTGATGGACGAGGTGCACTTTCTCGCCGACCGGTTCCGCGGCGCGGTGTGGGAGGAGGTCATCCTCCATCTCGAGCCGTCGGTCAAGGTGGTCAGCCTGTCGGCGACGGTCAGCAACGCCGAGGAGTTCGGCGACTGGATCAAGACCGTCCGCGGCGACACCACGGTGGTCGTCGACGACCACCGCCCGATCCCGCTGTGGCAGCACATGCTGGTCGGCAACCGCATCTTCGACCTGTTCGAGCGCACCCCCCGCAACGGCGAACGCCCACAGGTCAACTCGGAACTGACGCGCTACATCAAGCAACGCGAGATGGTCAGCGACCACGAGAGCCCACACGGTCGTCGGGGGCGTGGCGGGCCGCCGCGGCGGGGACGTCCGGCCGGCACCATCTCCCGGCCCGATCTGATCGCCCGCCTCGATCGTGACGGGTTGTTGCCTGCCATCGGCTTCATCTTCTCGCGTGCCGGCTGCGAGGCCGCGCTCGACCAGTGCGTCCGATCAGGGCTCAACCTCCTGCAGCCCGCGCAGGCGGTTCAGGTCGAGGAGGTGGTCAACCGGTACGTCGGCGACCTCACCGAGGCCGATCAGGACGTGCTCAACGTGGACACCTGGCGCGCCGGACTGATGCGCGGGCTCGCCGCCCACCACGCCGGGATGCTGCCCGCGTTCCGACACGCGGTCGAGGAGCTGTTCGTCCGCGGCCTCGTCCGCGCCGTCTTCGCCACCGAGACCCTGGCGCTGGGCATCAACATGCCCGCACGGTCGGTGGTCCTCGAGCGATTGGTGAAGTACAACGGCGAGGCCCACGTCGACCTGACCCCGGGCGAGTTCACCCAGCTCACCGGGCGAGCCGGTCGGCGGGGGATCGACGTCGAAGGTCACGCGGTCGTCGTCTGGATGCCCGAGCTCGACCCGACCCGTGTCGCCGGGCTCGCCGGGGCCCGCACCTTCCCGCTGCGCAGTTCGTTCGCGCCGGAGTACAACATGGCGATCAACCTGATCGGTCGCCTCGGACTGGCCGGCGCGAAGAATCTGCTGGAACGTTCCTTCGCGCAGTTCCAGACCGACCGTTCCGTGGTCGGGCAACACCGCAAGATCGACACCGCACTACGGACACTGGGAAAGATCGACGTCGAACTCTCGGGTCGGGCGTCGAGCGTCGGTGTGGAGCCGGGCGACCTGGCGATCGAGAACGACGTCGCGGCGGCCGACGACCACACGCCGACCGACGACTACGACGGTTTCCTCGGCTACATGCGGCTGCGGGAGGTCATCAGGACCCGAGAGCGCGAGCTCAAGTTCGAGAAGCGGATGACCGCTCAGGCGAACACCGTCGATGAACTGTCCGCGCTCAAGCGCGGCCACGTCATCGCCCTGCACGGCGGTCGGCACCGGGGACTGGCCGTGGTCATCGAACCCGCAACCGAACGGCGCGACCCCAAGCCGATGGTGCTCTGTGAGGACGCATGGTGCGGACGCGTGGGCACCGCTGACTTCCTCAACCCACCCGAGGTACTGGGCAACATGCGGTTGCCGAGAACGGTGGACCGGCGGACCGGGCGTGGCCGTCGTGATCTCGCATCGTCGTTGCGGGCCACCGGGATCGACGTGCCCCGGGGCCGTCAGTCGCGACGCTCGCCCGCCGCCGACGACCGCGAGCTCGGGCTGTTGCGCTCGCGCCTGCGTGCACATCCCGCGCACCAGCTCCCGGCCGGTGACGAGCTGTTCCGTCTGGCCGAACGACGGAACCGTGTCGAACGTGAGATCACCGCCCTCACCGAGTCGGTCAGCAAACGCACGTCGACGTTGAGCATCACCTTCGACCGGATCGTCGGGGTGCTCACCGAGCTGGGGTATCTAGTCGACGGACCCGACGGTGTCGTGGTCACCGACTCCGGGCGCACGCTCAGTCGCGTCTACAGCGAGAGCGACCTGCTCATCTGCGAGTGCATCCGCGCGCAGGTGTGGGACGCGCTGACCCCGCCCGAGCTCGCCGCGGTGGTCTCGGCCGTGGTCTACGAGTCCCGGCGCGATTCCTATTCCGGCCCCGATCTGGTCACCGGCCATCGCGAGGTCCGTGACGCCCTGCAGGACACCCACCGGGCATGGCGCACGCTCGCCCATCTCGAGAGCCGCCACAACGTCGGTGTCACCCGTGAGCCGGACGCCGGTTTCGCGACCGCGATGTACACGTGGGCGTCGGGGCGGTCGCTCGCCGAGGCACTGGCCGCAGCCGGTGAACGAGGTCGGCCGTTGCCTGCGGGCGATTTCGTGCGCTGGAGCCGGCAGGTGATCGATCTGCTCGAGCAGATCCGGATGAGCGCCGGCGGAGAGGGTCGCCTCGCCCGCTCGGCGAAGTCGGCGGTCGGGTGCATCAAGCGCGGTGTCGTCGCCGTCGAACTGGGCTGATCCGGCCCGAGGACACGGCACCGGCGGCGCCGATCACCCCCGGTGCGGTGCGGTATGTTCGGTCACGACAGCGGGCCGCACCGCGGACGCCGACGGCCACGTTCTGATCATCCGGAGGGAACCATGAGCGATCCCCACAACCCCGACGATCCCCGGCACCAGGGAGACCAGGGCGCTCCCGCCGGCGGCCCGGACGCCGGCAATCCCTGGTCGGGTAACTATCAGCAGCAGCCCGACCCGAGCCAACCCCGATACGACCAGGGGCAACCGCAGTACGGACAGAGCCCCTACAGCCAGCCCCAGTACGGGCAGCCGCCCGCCTACGGGCAGCCGCCGGCCGCTTCGTCGCCGTACGGACAACCCGGTACCGAGCAGTCGGGTCCCTACACGGGTCCCAGCCAGCCGCAGTACGGACAACAGCCCTACGGCGAGCCGCAGTACGGCCAGCAGCCCTACGGCCAGACCGGCTACGAGCAGTCGCCCTACGGCCAACAGGGACCGGGCACCTACGGCCAGCCCGCCTACGGGGCGCCGGGTCAGCAGCCATACGGACAGGCACCCACGGGTGGGCCGACCGCGCCCGGCCAGGACCAGTTCGCCGGTATGAACCGCCCTCTGCGGGACCGGAAGCCGTTCCGGATCGCAGTTGTCGGTGGTGTGGTGGCCATCGTCGTCATCGTGCTCGCCGTCACCGCGTTCGTCGTTCCCGGTTTCGCGCTGAACAAGGAACTCAACCAGTCCGCGGTACAGGACGGCGTCAAGTCGATCCTCGAGAAGGACTATCAGGCAACCGAAGTCGGTGGCGTCAGCTGCCCGGACGGTCAGAAGGTGGAGAAGGGCAAGACCTTCGACTGCACCGCGACCGTTGCCGGCGCACAGCAGAAGGTCACGATCAGGTTCCTCGACGACGACGGTCGGTACGAGGTCGGTCGACCCACCGCGAACTAGGCCGCGCGCTCGGTCACCAGCGCTCGCTCCACCCGAGGGCCGTGGCCAACCGGTTCACCGATGACCCGATCCCGAGTTCGGCGACGAGCGCGGCGATCCGGTCCGGGTCTGCCGGCCCAGCCGGGATGATCCCGTCGCCATCTCCCTCGATCTCGGCGTCGGTGCGCACGAAGACCACCGTGCGAGCGGCCTGGAGGTACTCCGCGGAGTCGATGATGGACGTCCGGATGCGCGGGGTGATCGACTTGTCGCCGGACCTCGCCGCGGCCTCGATGTCGTCAAGGGTTCCGAACTGTGCCAACAGTTTTGCCGCAGTCTTCTCGCCGACCCCGGTCACACCGGGCAACCCGTCGGACGGGTCGCCACGCAGCATCGCCAGTTCGGCGTAGGCGGTCCCGGGGCGGGCCCGCGGCACGTCATAGCGCTCCGCGACCTCGTCTGGCCCGAACATCTCGGCACGGTTGACGCCCTTGCCGACATAGAGGACACGTACCTCGACGGGGTCGTCGACGACCACCTGCAGCAGATCTCGGTCGCCACTGACGACGACCACGGGATCCCGCGTCTCCGAGTCGGCGAGGGTGCCGATGACGTCGTCGGCCTCACACCCGTGGGCCCCGGCGCTCGCCAGGCCCGCGGCCGCGAGGAAGTCGGCGATCATGTCCACCTGCGGAGTGAGGGTGTCGGGAACCTCCTCCACGGAGTCCCCACCCTCGACGACCTCCGCGACGCGGTGGGCCTTGTACGACGGGATCAGATCGGTACGGAACTTCGGCCGCCAGTCGTAGTCGAGACACACGACCAGACGGCGAGGGTGCTCGCGATTCACCAACACGGCGATCATGTCGATGAAGCCGCGGATCGCATTGACCGGACGGCCGTCTGGTGCGGTGATCTTCTCGGGGATCCCGTGGAAGGCGCGGAACCACAGACTCGCGCCATCGAGCAACATCACAGGAGCTGTCATAGCTGATCACTGTGCCAGATGCCCCCGGGTGCTGATCGCCTACGGTGGAAGCCATGACTGAGCAACGGTTTTCGAGTCAGGTGTACGCCGACCGTCTTGCACGGGCCGCCGCGGTCGCAGGAGAAGCGCAGGTGGACGCGTTGATCGTCGGGCCCGGACCCGACCTGGAGTACCTCACCGGGTCGAAAGCGAGCACGTTCGAGCGCCTGACCGCACTGGTCGTGCCCGCGTCCGGCGCACCCTGGGTGGTGGTACCGCGTCTCGAACTCGCCGCGTTGCGGGCGTCGGCGGTCGGCGAACTCGGTATCGACACCCGCGACTGGGTCGACGGGGAGGACCCGTACGCGTCGGCCCTCGACGGTATCGCCGGGGGAGCGGTGGTGGCCGTCTCTGACGCGCTGCCCGCACTGCACCTGATCCCGTTGGCCGACCGCCTGGGTTCCGCACCGATCCTGGCCACCCCGGTGCTGAGTCGGCTGCGGATGATCAAGGACCCGGCCGAGATCGACGCCCTGCGGCGGGCCGGAGCGGCCATCGACCGCGTGCACGCCCGGATGGGTGAGTTCCTGATCGCCGGTCGCACCGAACGTCAGGTCGCCGACGACATCACCGCCGCGATCATCGCCGAGGGGCACACCGAGGCCGCGTTCGTCATCGTCGGGTCGGGACCCAACGGCGCCGATCCGCATCACGAGGTCTCCGACCGCGTGATCACGACGGGCGACGTCGTCGTCATCGACATCGGCGGGCCCGTTGCGCCGGGCTACAACTCGGATTCCACCCGTACCTACGTCATCGGTGCGCCGTCCGAGGACGTCGCGGCGCAGGTGGCCATCCTGGAGCGGGCCCAGCAGGCGGCGGTCGACGCGGTGCGCCCCGGCGCCCGGGCCCACGACATCGACGCGGCCGCACGCGACGTCCTCGTCGACGCCGGACTGGGGGAGCAGTTCATCCACCGAACCGGTCACGGCATCGGGCTGTCGGTCCACGAGGAGCCCTACATCGTCGCCGGCAGTGACGTCACCCTCGAGACCGGGATGGCGTTCAGCATCGAACCCGGCATCTACTTCTCGGGGCAATGGGGAGCGCGCATCGAGGACATCGTCGTGGTCACCGACAGCGGTTGCGAGCCCGTCAACACCCGGCCACACGCACTGACCAAACTCTAGAGGCGCGTCACAGATCCGGACGTGCGGTGACCTCGTCGACGAGGTCGGCAGCATCTTTGAGATTCAACCCGGGATGCTGTTCACGAAGCCGACGAACTGCCTCGATGCGCCCGTCGGTCGTCTCGAGAGCATCGATCACATCGTCGAACGGAACCGTGGCCGGACTCTTGCGCGGGTAGGAGATCGACGGCCGCTCGCGACCGGTGACCGTGCGATAGGCCGTCCACAGGATGTTGAGGGTCAGCAGGACCGCCACGACCGCAACGGCTATCCGGTAGGTCGACGGGCGATCGAACGCTTCCGCCACGTAGAAGACGGTGAGAACCAGGACGCCGGTGTTCATCGCACGACCGGCCCAGGTCTCGAGTTTCTTCCTGCGCTGGGACACGTCGTCAGTTCTCGGTCGAGAGCAGGCTCTGCGACCCCAGGACGCGGGTGACGTTGATCTCTATGACGACGCGGCGCGGGTTGACCTTGGGTTGGCGGTAGCGCAGGGCGTAACGCCGGACCGCCTCGGCGATGTCGTCGGCGTCGCGGCTGATCCGTGCCGGGCCTTCCAGGGTGAGCCACCGCGGACCGTCGACGTGGGTCACCGAGGCGTACTGACCGCGGTCGGTGTTGCGGACCTTCTGGCTGCCCTCGAAGGTGATGACGCGCGCCAACTGGCGTTCGGGATCGTAGGTGACGCCGACCGCGACCGAATGCGGGGTGTTGTCCGCGCGCAGCGTTGTCAGGCTCGCGAGATGTCGATCGGTGAGGAACTCCAGGGCGGCAGGGGTCAGATCACTCGCGGTACGGGGCACGAACCCAGCGTATCCGCGCTCCGCGGAGCGCGACTG
>NZ_JAEMTF010000197.1 GCF_016462415.1 Williamsia sp.
CGGGCCTCCGGGCCCACCTCGTCGACCTCGACACCGTCCGCGTACAGACCCGTCTGCACGATCACACCGTCTGCGACCGCTTCACCCCACGCGCGAACGGGATCAGGGCCCCACGGCTTGTGCGGGAGGAGGTCGTCGAACACGATGATCGTGTTCTCGTCGGCGCATGCGCGCATGTTGCGGATGTCTGCGGTGGCGACCTCGTAGGTGTGGCCGCCGTCGATGAAGATGAGATCGAACGGCGCCGTCTGCCCCTGTTCGGCGAATCGTGGAACGGTCTCCCGGGAGTCCCCGGGGACGAGGGTGTGCCGATCGGGGAACTCGCGGTCCATGAATTCCTTGGCCATGGTCACGTACTCGTGCTCGACCAGATCGAACGAGGTCACCTGTGCGTCAGGGTTGGCGCTGAGGAACGCGAAACTCGAGAACCCCGCGTTGAAACCGATCTCGGCGATGGTGCGGGCCGACGATGAGCGCGTCAGGTCGGCGAGGAACGCGATCTGCTCGTCGCTGACGGACCCCTCGATCGTCCATCCGCGACCCCGCGCGTCATCGACAACCTGGATCAAGCTCTCCATGCCCATGCGACATCTCCTCGTCAGTGGCGAGGCGGGTCGGCTGCCTCACGGTTCCATCCTATGAAGTCGCATCGGCCGTATCCGGCACCCCGGGGGGCCTAGCGCAGGACGCGATACCGCAGGTGCGCGACTCCCGGCGCCTCGAGCACGCGGACCAGTTCCATCGCAGGTCGACCCGGCGCGAATCCGTCGAAAAGTCGCTCCCCGGACCCCAGCAACTCCGGGCTCAGTTGCAGGTCGATCTCGTCGACGATCCCGGCCGCTATCGCCTGGCGTGCGCACGACGCACCGCCGGCGATGGAGATCGGCCGGTCCGATGCGGCGGAGACGGCCTGATCGTAGGCTGCCTCGATCCCGTCGGTGACGAAGAAGAAGGTGGTGCCGCCGCTCATCTCGATCGGCTCGTGCGCGTGATGGGTGAGCACGAACACCGGGCAGTGGTACGGCGGCTCATCGCCCCACCAGCCCTTCCAGTCCGAGGTTCCCCAGTCGCCGCGGACAGGTCCGAACATGTTGCGACCCATGATGGTTGCGCCCATCCCGTCCATCATGTCCGACATCACCTGCCGGTTGACCGGATGATCTGCGCCGGGTCCGATGTGCCACGTGTGCAGCGCCGGTCCGCCGATTCCCAGTGGGTTGTCCTCGCTCTGCGACGGGCCGGCGACATAACCGTCGGCCGATATCGACATCGACAGATTCGTTCTGCTCATCGTGTTCTCCGTTCCGATCCGTGGAGACCATTGTGGCCACGCTGCAGCGACAGACTGCACCAGACGACAAAACTCATCGGGCGGCGTTGGGACGGCTCCCACCACCGTGCCGATAGCGCCGTCGCCGTCGGGGGCCTCGACTACCGTTACCCCTCGTGCGCGCATTCGTCGTCTCGGTCGCTGTCCTGCTCCTCACCACCGTCGCCGCGGTCGTCCCATCGGCATCGGCCGCGCCGGGTCCCGGCTACCGGACCACTCTGTTGTACTTCTCGGTGCACACGGGACCGAACCGGGCAACGCCCTGCACCATCGTCGGCGAGCTGCGGGTGCCGGATGCGGCCACCGCCCGCAACCGTGTCCCGGCGATGCTGACCACAAACGGGTTCGGCGGTTCGTACAAGACACAGGAACCCACGGCGAAATACCTGGCCTCGCAGGGCTACGTCACCCTGGCGTACTCGGGGCTCGGCTTCGGGGGCAGCAGTTGCAAGATCACCCTGGACAGCCCGGGGAACGACGGTGTGGCGGCCTCCCAGTTGATCAGCTACCTCGGGGGCGCACGTGGGATCGCGTTCACCGACAAGGCCCTGCGTCGGCCCGCACCGGTGCTCGACTCGGTGCGACGCGATCGCGTAGCCCACGACGGCAGGCCGCACGCCAACGATCCCCGCGTCGGCATGATCGGCGGATCGTACGGCGGCGGAATCCAGTTCGCGGCCGCGAGCGTGGACCCACGAATCGACACCATCGTCCCGCTGATCACGTGGAACGACCTGTCGTACTCGCTGGCCCCGAACTCGACGAGCGCGTTCTCCGGGGTCAGCTCGCGGGTGCCCGGCGCCTCGAAGACGAGCTACACCACCGACCTGTTCGAGACCGGCGTGAAGAACCCCGGCCGCGCCGGCTACGCGAGCGACCCGGCCCGCGCGGTGGGCTGCCCGAACTTCGTCGCGTTCCAGTGCGCGGCGATCACCGAGGGGACCCTGACCGGACAGCTCAGCCAGGCGTCGGTGAACAGCTTCCGCGCCACCTCCGTCACCAGCTATGTCGACCGTGTCCGCGTGCCGGTCCTGCTGGGACAGGGTCAGCAGGACACGTTGTTCGATCTCAACGAGGGCCTCGCGACCTACCGTGCCCTCCGCGCCCGCGGTGTCGAGACGAAGATGATCTGGCACTACTGGGGACACAGCGGAGACCCCGCTCCCGGCGAGTACAGCGACGACGCACCCGACCGCACCACGCAGTACGAGACCGGTCGAATCCTCGACTGGCTGGACCACTACCTCAAGGACTCCGGCGCCGACACCGGCCCGCGGTTCTCCTACTTCCGCGATTGGGTCTCCTACAGCGGCAACGCCCGTCCGGCCTATGCGACCGCCGATGACGTACCGAAGGGTGCACCGACCACGTTCGGCCTCTCCGCAGGCGGCCGACTCGTCGGAGCAGGGGCACGCGCGGTGCCCGGCGCGACCACCATCGCCACCGCGTTCACCGGCCGTTCCGGTTCGGCGAGCTGGACCACCGGCGCCCTCGCATCACCACTCGACGTCGTCGGCATCCCGACGATGACTCTGCGGGTTCGCGCCATCGGCCAGCCGGTGGTGTTCGCAAAGATCTACGACGTCGCACCGAACGGCACAGCCACGCTGATCAACGACCTCGTCGCGCCCGTGCGTATCGCCAATCCCGCTGCACCGGTGCGGGTCACGTTCCCCGGGCTGGTACATCGCTTCGACACTGGCCACCGCCTGCAGGTGCGCATCACCGGCAGCGACCCCGGGTTCCGCGGCGGACTACAGGGCCAGCCGGTGACACTGATCAGCGGACCGGGTCA
>NZ_JAEMTF010000130.1 GCF_016462415.1 Williamsia sp.
TGTTGGCGTGGATGCACGATGTCGTACACCTCGTCGAAGGCACGCGCACTGAGCACGTCGACGTGCTCGCGTTCGACCTCACGGGCGGTGAACCGGGTGATGTCACAGCCGGACACGTCGACGTCGGGCGTCCCGGTGGTGATCCACTCGGCCATCGTGGCGCCGACGCCGGCGGACTGCGTGACCCAGACCGCCTCGGCGATCCAGAACCCGTCGAGTCCGGGATGGGCGCCCAGCAGCGGACTGCCGTCCGGGGTGAACGAGAAGATCCCGTTGAACCCCTCGGCGACAGCGGTGTCCGCGAGCGCGGGCAGCAGCCTTGTCGACTCCGCCCACGCCGGGTCGAAGTCGTCCGGGGTGAACGGGAGCATCGAGGGCATCGGTTGTCCGGCCGTGTCGCGGTAGAGGTCGTCCATGGCGACGGGCATCGCACGGTGGCCGTAGTAGCCGATACCGATCCGGTCGCCGTGCTGGCGGTAGTAGAGATCGGAGTCCTGGTGGCGCAGGATCGGCAACGCCGCCGCGGCCTTGCCCGGTCGCTCGTCGACGTGCGCGTCCATGGCGCCGACGGCGCCGGTCGTGACGTACTGGTGGCCCATCGCCACCAGGGGTACGGCGAGATCCACCATCGCCCCGACCTCGACACCCCAGAAGCCGGCGCAGGACACGACGATGTCGGCGGGCAGGGTCTCGGCCGCGGTACGGACCCCGGTCACATGGTCGCCGCTGGTCTCGATCGCCAGGACCTGTTCGTTGCCGCGGAATCGCACCCCCGCCGCCGTCGCCCGCGCACGCTGCGCATCCACCGTCGCCTGCGCGTCGGCGAGTCCGTCGTGCGGGGTGTGCAGTCCGCCCAGGATCCGCGACGGATCGAGCAGGGGATGCAGCTGCGCGCAGCGATGCGCATCGACGACCTCGGCGGCGACACCCCACGAGCGGGCCCACCCCGCCTTGCGGTGCAGATCGTCCATCCGGGCCTGCGTCGCGGCGACCTCGAGACCGCCGACCTGGTTGAAGCACAGGCGATCCGGGGTGGACAGCGAGATCAGCTTGTCGATCGTGTACTGCGCGAAACCCGACAGGGTCTCGCAGGCATTGGTCGCGAAGACCAGGCCCGGGGCGTGTGAACTCGACCCGCCGGTGGCGGGCAGCGGTCCTCGATCGACCACGGTGACCTCGGTCCAGCCGCGCAGGGCCAGTTCGTCGGCGAGGGAGGTGCCGACGATTCCGGCACCGATGATCACGACGCGCGGGTGGGTCATCCGCCGCTCCTGACGTTGTTGCGCTTTGTGCAACGTGATGTCGCATGTGCAACACATCGTGGGACGTCAGGCGCGCCGAGTCAACTCGGCGCGCGCGAGAGCGCGACGAGAGGCGTGTTCGAGGAGTGCGGGGCGTGGGAGCGGGTCAGCCGGAGTGGCCCAGACGCATGCTGATGCGGTCGGCGGCATCGGTGACGCGACCGACGAGTTCGCCCATGCGGTCGTCGTCGAGTCGGAAGGTCGGGCCGGACACGCTCAGCGCGGCGATGACCTCACCGGTCTGGTCGCGCACCGGTGCCGCGATGGCGTTGAGACCCTCTTCGAGTTCCTGGCGGGCCAACGCCCATCCGCGCCCGCGGATGTCGTCGAGTTCCGCGCGCACCAGGTCCGGCTCGGTGATCGTGTCGTCGGTGAAGCGTTCCAGCGGGACGGCGACGTACGGCTCGAGGTCGTCCTTGGGCAGGCCGGCGAGCAACACCTTGCCACTGGAGGTGGCGTGTGCCGGACAGCTCTGACCGACCCAGGTCCGCAGCCCGATACCGGCCGAACCGCTGGCCTCGGTCACGTTGACGGCCCGACCGTTGTCGAGAACGGCCAGATTGACCGTCTCGCCGACCTCGTCGGCCAGCGGCTGGCAGATGTCGCGGCTCTCCCGTGCGAGGTCACGGGTCGCCATGGTGGCTCCGGCCAGACGCACGATGGTGAAACCGAGCCGATACTTGCCGCGATCGGCGACCTGCTCGACGAAACCGCGACGCTCCAGGACCGAGACCAGCCGCGAGATCGTCGACTTGTGGACCCCGAGGGTGTCGGCGATGTCGGAGACGCCGCCCTCACCGTGTCGGGCCAGGATCTCGAGGACCTCGAGCGCGCGGTCGACGGACTGGATGGACGCGGTCCGCGCGCGACCGCCGTCGGGTCGCTCCTCGGTCACGTTGTCGTTGATGTCCATATTCCATTCACCTTAGTTCCCCGCAACCGTTGCGTCGGCTAAGCGCCACGCGGGCTTGACGTGACCGATCGCGAATGTCACTCTGTTGCGCAAGTCGCACAGTGTTGCACTGAACGCAACGACGCGGCGCGACTCGACGACGTCCGTTCTCTTCCGAGGTGATCCCATGACCACACTGTCCGACACGACGTCCTACTACGTCTCGGTCCTGTCCGAGATGGAGCTCGACACCCCGGTGCGCTGCGCACCCGAGCACCACCCCGCCATCACCGTGGTGCGCACCGACGACGGTGTGTTCGCCATCGACGACACCTGCACCCACCAGGACACCTCGCTGTCGGACGGGTGGGTCGAGAACTGTGCCATCGAGTGCCCGCTGCACGAGACCTGCTTCGACCTGCGCACCGGGATCCCCCAGGGACCGCCCGCGACCCGCGCGGTCGCCACCCACCCGGTGTCGGTGGTCGACGGACTGGTCTACGTGCTGCTCGCCCGAGGTGAATCCTTCTCGAACACCGCCGAGCGGGACGCCACCGATGCCGCGTGATCACCATCGTCGGCGCATCGCTCGCCGGCCTCACCGCAGCCCGTGAGCTCCGGTCGCTCGGTTCGGACGCCCCGATCACGCTGATCGGCGAGGAGCCATGGTTCCCCTATGACCGTCCACCGCTGTCGAAGGAAGCGCTCACCGATGAGACCGTCGGGTCGGCGACCGCTCCACACGCGGGGGCCACAGGCCTGCTGACCGACGGCGAGGACCAGAGCTTCTCCTGGCGCCTCGGGGTCCGAGCGCAGGGCCTGGAGTCGACCGCCGACGGATACCTCGTACACACCTCCCCCGGCCTCGATCTCCCCGCGGCCGATCAGCTGATCGTCGCCACCGGAGCCCGACCACGGTCGTTGATCGGTGACCACCTCGACGGTGTGCACGTGCTGCGCACGGTCGACGACACCCGTGCCATCCGTGCCGGCCTCACCACCGCGCGCACCGTCGTGATCATCGGTGCGGGCTTCATCGGAGCCGAGATAGCCTCGACCGCAGTGACTCTGGGCAAGCACGTCACCATCGTCGAGGCGGCCGCCGTTCCGGCGGCGAACGCCCTGGGCCCGGACATCGCCCGGTGGGCCACGACACTGCACAGCCGGGCCGGGGTCGACCTGATCACCGGAGCCGCGGTCGACACCCTCGACGGCGACGACCACGTCGAGTCGGTGACCCTGGGCGACGGCACGGAACTGCCCGCCGACCTCGTGATCATCGGCATCGGCTCGGTCCCGAACACCGAGTGGGCGGCGGAGTCGGGTATCGCGATCGACGACGGGTTCGTCGCCGACGCCGACGGCGCGACCTCGATGCCCGATGTCTACGCCATCGGTGACTGCGCCCGACCGCTCGACGTGCGCACCGGACTGCATGTGCGACATCAACACTGGAGCGCCGCGGTCGATCAGGGACGTCGGGCTGCCCACCGGATCATGGGCCTACCCGCGCCTGCGATGCGGTCCCGCTACTTCTGGAGCGACCAGTACGGGCACCGAATCCAGGTCTGCGGTGAGATCCCGGTCGGCCTGTCCCCCACCGTCATCGAAGGCGATGTCGCGCAGGACTGCTTCGTCGCCGTGTTCGGCGACCCCGGCGACCCGGTGGCCGTCGCAGCGGTCGACAGCCCCCGCACGTTCATGCGCGCACGCAAGGCGATGGACGCTGCCTTCTCCCGTGAGCGCGCGGCATGTGCCGCGTCCGGAGCGACAACGCAGGCGTGAGCCGGTCTCAGTAGATCGGGGCCGAACCCCGGACGTGCTCGAACACCAGTGACGTCGTCGTCCCCGCGACCTCGGGACGCGCGTTGAGCATCTCGACGAACCCCCGGAGCTCCTCGGTGTCGGCCACCGCGACGTGCAGCAGGTAATCGTCGGTGCCCGCGAGGAAGAACACGTCGATGATCTCGTCACGGACGCCGATCTGGCCGACGAAGTGCCGGATCTGCCCGCGCGCGTCCGACTGCAGACTGACCGCGACCATGGCGCGCAGCGTCCGACCGACCGTGGCCGGGTCGATGTCGGCGAAGAAACCACGGATGACGCCGAGATCGATGAGGCGCCGAACCCGCCCGTGACACGTCGAGGCCGCGATGCCGACACGGTCGGCCAGCTCACGGTTGGGCATCCGGGCGTCGGTCTGCAGGAGACGGAGCAGCGCGGCATCGATGTCGTCGAGCCCAGACGACGCCGGCGGGGTCCGAACGATCTTCGACTCAGTGGTCATCGGGCCACTTTATCTCGAACAAAAGTCGAGAAGCCACCTAGCGAGAGAATTATCTTCATCCATCTTGCGGACCTGCCGAATGGTGTTCACGCTTGGACCATCGACGAGCCCACCCGACGACCACGATTGGACGTGTCATGCGCATCGGTATCCCCCGCGAGATCAAGAACAACGAGTTCCGGGTCGCCATCACCCCCGCAGGCGTCTCCGAACTGAGCCGTCGCGGTCACGAGGTCGTCATCGAGGCCGGGGCCGGCCTCGGCTCGTCCATCGAGGACAACGACTTCAAGGCCGCCGGCGCGCAGATCCTGTCCACCGCCGATGAGGTGTGGCAGCAGGCCGACCTCGTGCTCAAGGTCAAGGAGCCGATCGCCGACGAGTACCACCGGATGCGCGACGGGCAGACGCTCTTCACCTACCTGCACCTCGCCGCCAGCCGCGCGTGCACCGACGCCCTCCTCGCGTCCGGCATCACCTCGATCGCCTACGAGACCGTCCAGGCGCCCGATCGTTCGCTGCCACTGCTCGCACCGATGAGCGAGGTCGCCGGACGGCTGGCCCCGCAGGTCGGCGCCTACCACCTGATGCGGTCGGCCGGCGGTCGCGGCGTCCTGATGGGCGGCGTCCCCGGCACCGAGCCCGCCGACGTCGTGGTCATCGGTGGCGGCGTCAGCGGCGTCAACGCCGCGACCATCGCGATGGGCATGGGCGCGCAGGTCACCGTCTTCGACCTCGACATCACCAAGCTCCGGGCCATCGACGCCCGTTTCGGCGGTCGGGTACACACCCGCTACAGCACCGCCCTCGCGCTCGAGGAGGCCGTCAAGCGCGCCGACCTCGTCATCGGCGCGGTGTTGGTCCCCGGCGCGAAGGCCCCGATCGTCGTCTCCAACAACCTGGTCGCGCAGATGAAGCCGGGCTCGGTCCTCGTCGACATCGCGATCGACCAGGGCGGTTGCTTCGAGGACTCGCGTCCCACCACGCACGACGACCCGATCTTCACCGTGCACGACTCGGTGTTCTACTGCGTCGCGAACATGCCCGGGTCGGTCGCCCGGACCTCCACCTCCGCCCTCACCGGCGCGACGCTGCCCTACGTCGTCGCGTTGGCCGACAAGGGCTTTGCGGCCGCGTGCGCTGCCGACCCCAGCCTCGCGGCCGGGCTCAGCACCCATGCCGGTGAGCTGCTGTGCCCCACCGTCGCGGCCGCACTGGACATTCCGTTGGGGACGTCGCCGGTGCACTGAGGCACTCGCCTCCCCGAGACGCCCGCGAGCCCTCACCGCCCCCACGTCGGTGAGGGCTCGCGTCATGTCCGCCGGCGACTACTCCGCGACCGGCGTGTAGTGCGACAGGTTGGTCATCCGCCGCTGGATGGCCGACACCTCCCGCACACCCTGGGCCACCAGACTCCGATCGAGTGGCGAGAGACGTCGCATCGTGAGGATGTCGCCCGCGGCCTCACGCTGGTCGAGCTGCGCCACCTGATAGTCGATCCGGATCTTCTGCAGCACGTCGAAGACCTCGATGAGCACCCGCGCGTTGTCCTCGGTCAGCATCGGGCTGCCCGCCGCCACCCGCAGCCGTGAGCGGGTGTCGAGTTCGAGGGACTCGACACTCAACGACGCCCACCGCGCGATGTTGACCAGCGGGGTGAGCGCGTGCGCCTTGATGTCGAAGGTCCCACCCCGACGCGCGAGCACGTCGCGCATGGAACGGATGCGGGCCTTGGTGGACAACGACTCCGCCAGCAGCAGACGCAGCGTCCCCGGGTGTGACCGCAGGTCGCCGAAGACCTCGGCGACACCCGACAGCCCCCGATCACCCCAGATCGGACGCCCGTCGAGCATCAGCGAGGTCATGATCATGCCCTTGTTCTCCAACGGATTACGTAACCACTCCGCCGCCGCGGCCCGCCACTGCGCATGCGTCCGCGCGAACAGCGCCGACGATGCGATTGCGCCGTTGGCGTCGATCCGCAGGCCGCACCCGCGCAGGATGTCGTCCACCTCGGCGAACGCGACCAGATATCGGGCGATCTCGTCGCGATCGGCGATCGACTCGTCGAACGCGACCGCACTGTCGACGTCGGAACTGAGCACCGCCTCACGACGGGCGTTGCTCCCCAACGACAACCAGGTCAGCTTGTCCCCGTCGAGTTCCGGGTGGTCGGCCAACGCCAACTCCAGGGCCCGCCGGACGACGGCGTCGTGCACCAGCGACAGCACCGCGGTCACCTCGTGCGACGGCTGCCCCCGCCGGACCAGGTCGGCGACGACGAATGGCATCCGCTGGGCCTGCTCATAGAGCGCCGTGCGCGAGTTCGCCCGGCCGATCTGGTTGCGCAACGAGACGCTCGCCCCGCCGGGGGCCGAGATGAAATCCCCCGGGCCGACGGCTCCGAGCAGACGACCCGCGGGATCGACCACCGGCAGACAGGTCAGGTCGTGTTCGAGGATCTGCATCAGCGCATCCGCCGCAGGTGTCCCGGTGACGATCGTGCGCGCTCGCGGGGTCATCACGTGGGCCACCGGGATGTCGGGCTGCTCACCGGCGGCCACAACACGCGACCGGATGTCGGCATCGGTCAGGACGCCGAAAGTGTGATCGGCACGCGGGATCACGACGTAGTCGCGGTTGCGTTCGGTCATCAACCGGGCCGCCTGCGCCACGGTCATGTCGTCGGTGCCGACGACCGGAGCAGTGCGGATCAGCTCGTCGACGGTGCCGCCGCGCGGCGAGGCGGCCTCACGACGCCTCGGCAACTGCAACTTGCCGGCCAGGAAACGGGCGCCGGCCATGCTGGAGAACACCGCGTGCACCGCGTCGCTGGGGATCCGACACAGCGTCACCGGGCCGATGGCTGCGGCCCGAGGTCCCTTGGCCGCGCGGGTGAGGATCGAGAAGTAGCCGAACACACCGCCCACGCCGAGGGTCTCGTCGGGGTCGGAGTCGAGATGGTCGGGCAGGTTCCACAGGCCCACCTCACCGGACATCACCACGGCGAGATCGTCGACGGGTCGGCGGAAGCCGTCGAAGATCTCCATCCCGGCCGCGTACTCGGTGATGCTCGCCTGTGCGGCAAGGCGATCGAGCTCGTCGGCACCGAGCGCGTCGAACGGCGGATGGAGCCCGAGGAACTCTGCAACCCGGTTCATCGGATCATCTTCGCAAGTCGTCGCCACCGGCGCCAGGCAGGCACCGATGCACGGCCTGTCCGGAATGCCGGTTTGCGCAATACACCTGCCGTCACCGGTAATACGTCGGAAACGTCGGGTAGTGATACTGACCAACTCCGGGCAGGCTCGAACACCGTGGCGTCTGCGGGATCCGGACACCGATCACGAACAACCGGGATTCATCCGGTGACGGAGGCAGACATGACAGCACCACCGGACACTTCGCAGTTCGACGCCGAACAGGTCGGCTACAAGCAATCACTCGGACGCCGTCAGGTGCAGATGATCGCCATCGGTGGCGCCATCGGCACCGGCCTGTTCCTCGGTTCCTCCTCCCGACTCGTCGCCAACGGCCCCGCCCTGCTGGTGAGCTACGCGATCGCCGGATTGGTCGCCTACTTCCTGATGCGTGCTCTCGGCGAACTGGTCCTGCACCGCTCCACCAGCGGAGCGTTCGTCTCCTACATGCGTGAGTTCTTCGGCGAGAAGGCCGCCTACGTGACCGGCTGGATGTACTGGCTGAACTGGGCACTGACCGGTATCGCCGAACTCTCCGCGGTCGGTGTGTACGTGCACAACAAGTTCGAGTCGATGCCGAACTGGTTGTCCGCGCTCATCGCACTCGTCGTGGTGTTGGCCGTCAACCTGCTCAGCGCCAAGGCATTCGGCGAGTTCGAGTTCTGGGCGTCGATCCTCAAGGTCGGTGCGATCGTGCTGTTCCTGGTCGTCGGACTCGTGGTCGTGCTCGCAGCGGTCCACGTCGGCGACTCACAGGCCGGCTTCTCCAACCTCTGGGACAACCCCGGGGGGTTCTGGCCGACCAGCGGCGCCTACAACTGGTACGGCCCGATCCTGGTGATGTCCGGCGTCGTCTTCGCCTACGCCTCCATCGAGATGGTCGGTGTCGCGGCCGGCGAGATGGAGGACCCCGACACAGAGGTCCCGCGTGCGGTCAACGCGGTCATCTTCCGCATCGCCGTCTTCTACATCGGATCGATCCTGCTGCTGTGCGCGATACTCCCGACGGCGTCGTACACCTCCGGGACCAGTCCGTTCGTCACGGTCTTCGACAAACTGGGGTTCGCGTGGATGGCCGATGTCATCCAGATCGTCCTCATCGTCGCCGCACTGTCGAGCCTCAACTCCGGTCTGTACTCCACCGGCCGCGTGTTGCGCAGCCTCGGGATGAGCAAGCAGGCACCCAAGTTCACCACGTCGATGAGCAAGGGCGGCGTGCCGTGGGCGGGCATCGCGATGACCACGGTCGTCTACCTGCTCGGCATCGTGCTCAACGTGCTCGTGCCGGGACGTGCCTTCGACATCGCGCTGGAGGCGTCGTCGATCGGCGTCGTGTTCACCTGGGGAACGATCTTCGCGTGTCAGCTGAAACTGAGATCCCTGGTGAACAAGGGCATCATCCCGAAGGCCAAGTTCCAGGCCCCGGGGTATCCGTACACCAGTGTCTTCGGGCTGGTCTTCCTGGTGGCGGTGATCATCGCACTCGCAATATCCGGCTGGCTGGACTCCGAGGGCGGCAGGGTCGACTTCTACGTCGTGGTCGTCGGCATCCCGCTGATCGCCGCCGTCCTGATCGGCGGCTGGTACGCGATCCGCGGCCAGGTCAACGAGCACACCGGCGGCAAGCTGGACGCGGTGTGGGCCGACAAGGAACGCGAGCACACCGCAGGCGCGAACTGACGGGGCGATCAGACCCCGGTGAGGCCCCGTACCGACCGCGGCAGGTCGCGAGCGCGTCGGTACGGGCCCACCACCGCCACCGCGGGGCGTTGCCCCAGCACTCGACGTGCGACAGCGCGGACCTGAGCCGGGCGGACCGCCTCGATCTGCGACAGCGAGCGACTCACCGGCCGACGTCGACCGAAGTCGAGTTCGGCACTACCCAGTCGGTGCATCCGGGACTGGGTGTCCTCGAGTCCCAGGAGCAGCGAACCGCGCAGCGCCCCCTGAGCGCGCGCGCATTCGGCGTCGCTGATCCCGTTCTCGGCGACGTCACCCAGGATCCCCATCGCGACGTCGGCGACGTCGGCGACGCGATCGGGTGAACAGCCCGCGTAGACCGAGAACGTGCCCACGTCACTGAAACTGTCGACCGACGAGTAGACCGAGTACGCGAGGCCGCGTTCCTCCCGGATCTGTTGGAACAGACGGGAACTCAGACCTCCGCCGATGGCCGCGTTGAGCACCGACAGCGCGAAGCGGTCGGGGTGGCCGACGCCCGGGCTAGGCATCCCGAACAGCAGGTGGGTCTGTTCGGTGTCACGGTGGATGAACTCGAGTCCGGCCCTCGATCGGGGCGCGGTGCCCGAGGCGCGGACGCCGGCGGCCGGGGTGCCCTGACGCAGATGGGCACCGAACGAGGCGCGCACCTGCGCGAGCACCGCCGCGTGGGTGATGTTGCCCGCCACGGCGAGCACCATCGTGTCCGGTGTGTACCGCCGCGTGTGGAACGAGTGGATCTGCCTGCGCGACATGGCGGTGATCGACTCGGCCGAACCGATGACCGGTCGGCCGATGGGATGATCGCCGAACATCGCCGTCATGAACGCGTCGGCGAGCAGGTCCTCGTGATCGTCGTCGCGCATCGCGATCTCCTCGAGCACGACATCGCGTTCGGTGTCGACGTCGGAGGTCGCACACCGCCCACGCAACACGACGTCGGCGAGCATGTCGATCGCCATGTCGGCGTGCTCGTCGAGCACGTGCGCGTAGAAGCAGGTGTGTTCTTTCGAGGTGAAGGCGTTCAGCTCACCACCGACGGCGTCCATGTCCTGCGCGATCGATGCGGCGGTGCGGGTCGGGGTCGCCTTGAACAACAGGTGTTCGAGGAAATGCGCGGCACCGGCCACCGACGGCTTCTCGTCGCGGGAACCGACGCCGACCCACAGGCCGACCGAGACCGACCGGACGCCGGGTACCTGCTCGGTGACGACACGCAGCCCACCGGGGAGAACCGATCGCCTGACGGCGTCCGGGGTCCCGGTGGGCTGCGTGCGTACGGAGTTCTTACTCAGTGTGTTCGTTACCCGCGCGGTTACGCGTCGACCGTGGCCGCAGCCGCGTCGTCGGACTCGGTGTCGGCGACCGGCACGAGGCTGATCTTGCCGCGGTCGTCGATGTCGGCGATCTCCACACGGAGCTTGCTGCCGACGTTGACCACGTCCTCGACCTTGTTGACGCGCTTGCCCTGGCCCAGCTTGGAGATGTGGACCAGACCGTCGCGGCCCGGCAGCAGCGAGACGAACGCGCCGAATGCCGTTGTCTTGACGACGGTTCCGAGGAACCGCTCGCCGACCTTGGGCAGCTGCGGGTTCGCGATCGCGTTGATGCGGTCGATCGCGGCCTGCGCCTTGACACCATCGGTGGCGCCGACGAACACGGTGCCGTCGTCCTCGATGGAGATGTTGGCGCCGGTCTCCTCGGTGATGGCGTTGATGTTCTTGCCCTTGGGCCCGATCAGCTCACCGATCTTGTCGATCGGCACCTTGACGGTGGTGACGCGAGGAGCGAAGGGGCTCATCTCGTCGGGCTCGTCGATCGCCTCGGCCATCACCTCGAGGATGGTGGTCCGGGCGTCCTTGGCCTGCGCGAGCGCACCGGCCAGCACGGCCGACGGGATTCCGTCGAGCTTGGTGTCGAGCTGCAGGGCGGTCACGAAGTCCTTGGTGCCTGCGACCTTGAAGTCCATGTCGCCGAAGGCGTCCTCGGCGCCGAGGATGTCGGTCAGTGCGACGTAGCGGGTCTCACCGTCGACCTCGTCGGACACCAGGCCCATGGCGATGCCCGCGACGGGGGCCTTGAGCGGCACACCGGCGTTGAGCAGCGACATCGTCGAGGCACACACCGAACCCATCGAGGTCGAACCGTTGGAGCTCAACGCCTCGGAGACCTGACGGATCGCGTACGGGAACTCCTCGACGCTGGGCAGGACCGGCATGAGCGCACGCTCGGCGAGCGCTCCGTGGCCGATCTCGCGACGCTTGGGCGAACCGACACGGCCGGTCTCACCGGTCGAGTACGGCGGGAAGTTGTAGTGGTGCATGTACCGCTTGGACGTCTCGGGTCCCAGCGAGTCGATCTGCTGGGCCATCTTGACCATGTCGAGGGTGGTGACGCCCATGATCTGGGTCTCGCCACGCTCGAACAGCGCGCTGCCGTGCGCACGCGGGATCAGCGCGACCTCGGCCGAGAGCGACCGGATGTCGGTGATGCCGCGACCGTCGATGCGGAAGTGGTCGGTCAGGATGCGCT
>NZ_JAEMTF010000029.1 GCF_016462415.1 Williamsia sp.
CTCATAATCCCTTGGTCGCGGGTTCGAGCCCCGCCCGCCCCACCACCGCCACCGGAACACCCGAGCTCGTGCGTGTCAGCTCGTGCGTGGTGGATGGTCGAGTGTCACCAGCCGCGCCGCGAGATCCACGATCTTGTCGTTGGTGTCCTGCGAGACCTGTCGCAACATCGCGAACGCCTGATCGGCGTCGAGGTCGTAGCGCTCCATCAGGATCCCCTTGGCCTGGCCGATGGTGTCGCGTGACGCGAGGGCCTCGCTGAACTGGTGTTGGCGGGTGTCGCTCTGCATCGCCAACGCCGCCTGTGCCGCGAACGTCCGTCCGATCTGCACCGCGTCGGGGTCGAAGGCATCCGCCTCGACCGAGTGCAGTGTCAACGCGCCCATCACATCGGACTCGCGGAACAGCGGGAACGACACGCTCGCCCGGACCGGGGTCTGCATCCGTGCGTCGCTGATGTAGTCGGGCCACCGATCGTCGGTGTCGTAGTCGTCCACGCGTACGACCCGCTGCCGCCACGCCGATTCGAGGCAGGGGCCGACGTCGTGCTTGGCCTGCAGCTCGTCGAGACGACCGGCGACCTCGTCGGTCGGGGCGAGCGACGACACCACACCGTTCTCGACCACGGTGATGCACGCGTAGGTGGCCGTGCCCACCGCCGCCGCAGCACCTGCGGTCAGCGCCGAGAGAAAGCTGTCGATGGCGGCATCCGAGACGTCGACGCCCTGCAGTTGCCGCACCTGCGACGCGAATGCTCGATACACCGCTCTGTTCTGGTTCGCCATGTCCGCGATCCTCCATCCGTACCGGTTGAACGTCGCCAGCGTCTCACGCCGGCACACGTATATCGACGGTCGACAATGCTTTGACCAGGCAATTGATACCTTCGCTTTTCAGCGTTATCGTTTCGTGATGTGCGCCGGGAGTCCGGAGTGTGCAGCGTTCGGGACGTCGCACGCAGCTGGGTTCGGCGCGTGTGTGTCGCAGATGCGCGCCGGTGAAATGTACGGTCGGCCAATTCCGCCCTGGTCGGGACTCCGGCGATCGTCAGCCGCCCTGAAACGGGCGAATTCAACTGCGCAGCCAAACAGGTCCGCGGAGGGTGATCAAGGTATGCTTACGCCCAGTCAACTGTCGATAACCGGCGTATGAGTTGTCCGCGTCACAACCGGTAACAGTGTGTCTGCGAACGGCGATACGAACTGAACTGGCAGCGCCTCGATGCGTGAGATGCAGTCATGGATCGTGGTGAGGTCCAATCCTGGTCCACCGCCGAACGAGGAGTTTCCTTGGTGAGAGTCGTCTTTCGTTCAGACGGTGCCGATGCATCGACTCGCCCCGTCAGCGACAACGAGATCCGAGGTGACGTGCCCGCAGCGTCGAAGCCGCTTCGTGTGGCGATCGCCCACGATTACCTGACACAGCGTGGTGGCGCCGAGAAAGTCGTGCTGTCGATGGCGAAGGCGTTTCCGGAAGCCGTCATTTACACGACCCTGTACGACCCGGACAACACCTATCCACAATTCAAGGGTATGGATATCCGTGTTTCGCCCCTGAACAGAATCGGTGCGCTGCGACGAAATCATCGTGCGGCGTTGCCACTGCTGCCTTTGGCGGCCTCGTCGATCCTGATCGACGCGGACGTGGTGTTGGTCAGCTCGAGCGGGTGGGCACACGGGTTCCGCACCACGGGGAGCAAGGCCGTCTACTGCTACTCGCCGGCCCGCTGGCTCTACCAGCCCGAGTCCTACCTCGGAGACGCCGCCGGCTGGAAGAAACGGGTCGCTCTCGCGGCGATGACACCCGCACTCAAAGCCTGGGACAGACGCGCCGCACGCTCGTGCGACGCGTACTTCGCGATCTCGAACGCGGTGGTCGACCGGATAACCGCGGCGTACGACCGATCGTCGACTGTGTTGCCCGCGCCCGCGACCATCGAGACGGAGGAGACCCCGGAACCCGTCGCGAGTGTGGAGCCCTGGGTCACCGAGGGCTACTACCTGTGCATCTCCCGGTTGCTGGCCTACAAGAACGTCGACAAGATCATCGAGGCCTTCCGCGGCACGGACCGCCGACTGGTGGTGGTCGGTCGCGGTCCCGAAGCGGACAATCTTCGGCGGACCCTGCCCGACAACGTCCGAATGGTCTCGGATCTGTCCGACAGCCAGATCGCCTGGTTGTACCGCAATTGCGCTGCCGTGGTCGCCGCGAGTTACGAGGACTACGGCCTGACCCCGATCGAGGGCGCCGCCTACGGCAAGCCCGCTGCTCTGCTGCGGTGGGGAGGGTTCCTGGACACGGCGATCGAGGATGTGACGGCCGTCTACTTCGACGAGCCGGAACCGGCACAGATCAGGGCTGCGGTCACCCGACTGGAGACCATCAGATGGGACCGGCGCAGGATCGTGGAGCACGTCCTCCGGTTCAGCGACGAACACTTCGCCGCCCAGCTCTACGACATCGTCGACAACCTGGCCTCGACCGGCACCAGAAAGGTATCCCCGTGACCGCCAAGCGTGCGCTGATCACCGGAATCACCGGACAGGACGGCCTCTATCTATCGGAGCTGCTGCTGTCCAAGGGCTACGAGGTCTGGGGGCTGATCCGAGGACAGAACAACCCCAAGATGGAGTTGCTGCGCGAGATCCTGCCCGATGTCCGCATCGTGACCGGCGACCTGCTGGACCTGTCGAGCCTGATGAAGTCGATGACCCTCGCACGACCCGACGAGGTCTACAACCTGGGGGCGATCTCCTTCGTCGCCTACTCCTGGGAGAACGCCCGGCTGACCACCGACGTCACCGGCGGTGGCGTGCTGAACATGCTGGAGGCGGTGCGTCTGTACCAGGACATCGCCGACCACGAGGTGAAGTTCTATCAGGCGTCGAGCTCGGAGATGTTCGGTCGGGTTCAGGAGGTCCCACAGAGCGAGACGACGCTGCTGTGGCCGCGGTCTCCCTATGGCGTCGCGAAGGTCTACGGCCACTACATGACCATCAACTATCGCGAGTCCTACGGGATGCACGCGAGCTCGGGCATCCTGTTCAACCACGAATCCCCGCGTCGCGGAGTCGAATTCGTCACCCGCAAGATCAGTCAGGCGGTCGCCCGTATCGCCACCGGCAAACAGACCACGGTGTCGTTGGGCAACCTCGACGCCAAGCGCGACTGGGGATTCGCCGGAGACTACGTCGAGGCGATGTACCTCATGCTGCAGCAGGAGACCGCCGACGACTACGTCATCTCGACCGGTGAGACGCACTCGATCCGCGAATTCCTCGACATCGCCTTCGGGACCGTCGGTATCGACGACTGGTCCGGACACGTACACGTCGATCCGCGCTTCTTCCGCCCGGCCGAGGTCGATCTGCTGATCGGCAGTTCGGCCAAGGCGCACGAGAAGCTCGGGTGGAGACCGAAGGTGTCGTTCGAGGACCTGGTCACGATGATGGTGGAGAGCGATCTGGCCGCCGAGGGCGGCACCGGTGCGGGCGGGGCCCCGGCGTCGGCGATCCGCGCCGGAGCCTGAGTGACCACGTCACCACCGACCGCACTGATCACCGGGGTTCACGGGCAGGACGGCTCCTACCTCGCCGAACGGTTGGTGCACGACGGCTGGGCGGTGCACGGTGTCCATCGTCCGGGCTCGGTCTCGACGCCGGGAGTGCCGGTGGTCGACCGGATCATCTCGCATGCGGTCGATCTCGTCGACGAGAACGCGACGACCCGATTGTTCGACGAGGTGGCGCCGCGGTACGTGTTCCATCTCGCCGGTATGTCCTCGGTCGGTCGGTCGTGGCACGATCCGATGAACACGGTTCGGGTCAACGCGCTCGCGACCACCTCGCTGCTCAACCTCGCTCATCTGCAGCAGGAGCGGTCGGGTGAACCGGTGGTTTTCGTGAACGCCTCGAGTTCGGAGATCTTCGGTGCCGCCCGCGAGGGTGCCCGCACCGAGGACGATCCCCTCGCCCCGACATCCCCGTACGGAGCGACCAAGGCCTACGCGCACCAACTCGCGACGGTCTACCGCACCCGAGGTCTGGCGGTGTCGAACGCCATACTCTTCAACCACGAATCACCCCGCCGCGGAATCGAGTTCGTCACGGGCAAGATCGCCCACGGCGCCGCACTGATCGCACGGGGTGAGCGGGACCATCTCGCCCTCGGCGACCTCAGTACTCGACGGGACTGGGGCTGGGCGCCGGATTATGTCGACGCGATGCTGCGGATGGCACTCACCGGCACCGGCGACGACTACGTGATCGCCACCGGGATATCACATTCGGTTCGCGACTTCGTCGCCGCCGCGTTCGCGGCGGCGGGTATCGAGGACTGGGAACGGCATGTGGTCACCGACGAGGCGCTCATGCGTCCGGCGGACCCCACCGACTGCGTCGGTGATTCCCGGCGAGCACGAGAGGTGCTCGGCTGGGCGCCCACACGCGGGTTCGAGCAGATCGTCACAGCAATGGTCGAGGCACACATGAGCGATCGCCTCGACCGTGCACGAAACAAGGAGAAGGTGTGACCGCAAACAGTGAGAAGCGTCCCGACCTCCCGGCCACGCCGGAGGAACCGACCAAGACCCTCACTCTTCCCGACCCACCCGGCTGGAAGACACGATGGAGCTTCGAGGAGCTGTCGTTCTCCTACAAAGTCCGCAATCGGATCGGCGGGCTGCTGTTCAACACGCTGGTGACGCACATCCCCTTCCATTTCATCCGACGCAACTACCTCAAGTTGTTCGGGGCCACGATCGGTGAGGGCACGACCTTCCTGCGTGGCCTGCAGGTGTTCGACATCGATCTGTTGAACATCGGGAAGAACTGTTCGATCGGCTTTCGCGTTCTGTTCGATGCGCGCAGCGGTATCGCGATCGGGGACAACGTGGTGATCGCCAGCGACACCCAGTTCATCGCCGGTGGCCACGACCCCAACCACAAGGACTTCCCGCCCGTTTTCGCGCCGCTGCAGGTCGGCGACTACGCGTGGGTGGCGACCCGCGCGATGGTGCTCGGTGGTGCACACATCGGACGTGGCGCCGTGGTGGGCGCGGCGGCCTGCGTCACCCGTCCGGTCAACGACCTCGAGATGGTCGCCGGTGTCCCGGCCCGGGTGAAGTCGATGCGCAACCCGGATGCCCTGCAATACGTTCCGTATTATCGGCCCCTGTTCTACTGACGAGGGTGAACCCGACGGACATGACTGACCACACGCCCGATCCCGTCGCCCCGTCGCGGGTCATCTACATCGCGCCCGAGTCGCGGGCGGGCGGGGTCGGCCATTACGCCGACGTGTTCGTCGAGGCGCTCCGTGGCCGGGTCCCCGACGTCGTGGAGATCCGGCATCCCGGTCCCGGCGAGGACACCGTGCGCGCGCTCATCAGGCGACGGCGCGCCATACGCGGACACCTCGCCGATCGTCAGGACGCGGTGGTGCACAGCGAGATCTCCGGTGGGTCGGTCGAGTCGTTCTGGCCCACAGCTTTTCTCGAACGGCGACACGGCCCTGTTCACAACTCGATGACCGTGCACGATCCGCCGGGACTGGTCTGGTGGCCGCTTCGGACCCGACTGCTCTCGCGGAGCAAATGGCTCAATCACGGAGTGCACGTGCCCACCGTCGCGCTCGCCCGCCGGTCGGAGAAGTGGGTGGCGGGGACGCGGACCCTGGTGGCACTCAGCCGCATGGGTGCGAGAGCCGCGCAGGAGCGCTATCCGCGGGCATCGGTCCATCACATCCCGCACTTCGTGGTCGAACGCGCGGAGATACCCGCCGCCGTCGACCGTCCGCGAGCGGTCGGTCTGTTCGGGCTCGTCTACCGCGGAAAGGGTTTCGATCAGGTCGCGGCGATCCGGGCCGCTCTGGACCCGAGCATCGCGCTACGGATCGCGGGTCGCGGAACCGAGTCGCTGCCTGCCATCGACGGTGTCGAGATCCTCGGCGGGCTCGACGGCACCGCTCTCGACGACTTCTTCGCCTCGATCCGCGCCCTGGTCGTGCCCTACGGGAATCGGAGCCAGTTGAACTACGGACCGGCCTACCCCGCTTCGGGCGCGGTGGCGCATTCCATCGCCTATCTCACGCCGATGGTCAGCACCGCTCACGGCGCGCTGGCCGAGATGCGTGACGACGGCGGTGCGGTCGTCATCGACTCCGGCGACGAGAACGTCGCGTCCGCTCTGGCGATCGCCGCGGGCGAACTCGTCGACGACGACGATCGGCTACGGCGACTGAGCGCTGAACTGTCGATTCTCCGGACTCGTCGCAGTCCGGCGAACGTCGTCGCCCAGTTCACGGATCTGTGGGCGCGATGAGCGACGTCGACGGCACACCACTGATCGGCAAGCCGGCCGAGGATCTGACCGGTAGACAACACATCACCAAGGCGTTGGCCGCGGCGATGTGGACCTACGGTGGACGCGGCACGGGCCTGCTGTGGACGGTGACCCTCATCGCTCAGATCGGTGTCGGCGGCTACGGCCAGTACGCGATGGCCTTCGCCATCGGCGCCATCGTCTCCGCACCGATCGACAATCCGTTCGCGGTCCGCTCGATACGTGAGAGCGAGGAGCGTTTCCGGGCCGAACGGTCGCTCCGCGTGATCATCGCGGTGAGCATGATCGTCCTGGGGATCATCCTGTACCCGGTGTCCTACCTGCTGTGGTTCGGTCTCGTGGCCAGCGGCGGCGAGATGGTGTTCGCGGCGTACAAGAGTCGCCGTCACCGAGATGGTCACCCCGACAAGGTCCAGCGAATGGACACGACGCGGCAGGTGTCGGCCGTGATCCTCGGTGGCGGTTACCTGTATCTGGTCCCGGACCCGACTCTCGCGATCGCCAGCATCCTCTACGCGATCCCGTACCTGGTCGTCGCGCTGATGGCGATCAGGGTCGTGTGGGGTGACCGCCCGGCCTTCCCCGGTCCGATCAAGATGGCCGCCGTCCTGTTCGGCGAGAACCTCGCGACGGCGCTCTACCTACAGGGAGACGTACTGCTGCTGGGCTTCCTCACCGACAGCACCGTCGCCGGTTACTACTCGGTCGCGGTGGTGTGTGCGTGGGCCGTCGCCCAGGTCGGTGCGGCGCTCGGCGGGACGTATCACGAGAAGTTGCGAGACGGTGCCGGCACGCTGAGTTCCGGTCCGCCGCTCAAACACACGGTCTCGCTGGCCGGCGCTGCCGCCCTGCTCCTCCTGCTGGCAGGCATCGTGATGGAGATCCTGCCCCTCGCAACCGAACTCGCGACGTCGGTGATCATCATGTCCGCGTTCGTCTTCTTCCGCGTCATCAATTACGTCTACACCACGATCCTGTCGATCCAACGTCGCGACGTGGTACGCAGCGGCGCGGCGGCGGTGGTGGTCCCGATCAAGTTGGGGTTGGTGACGCTGTTCGTCTCGATCGGTGCGGTCGGTGCCGCCATCTCCTCGGTGATCGCCGACGGGATCCTGCTCGCCATCTACTTCTACGTACTCAACCGCCCACCCAGGGCGCTACAGAATGTGCCGCACGCCAAGCACCGGATGCCGGACAACTCATGACCCACACGACATTTCTGCTCTCCAAGGATCCCGAGACCGAACACGGCGGGGACATGGCCATGGCGCGCGTTCTGATGGCGATCGCACGCGAGCAGGTCGACGAGGTGACGGTGATCTGTCTGTCCTCGGCGGCGTCGTCGTCCACGCCCGGGATGACCCGTGTGCCCAAGCCCCGCGTCGATCCCGTACGTCTGCTCGTCGGGAGTGCGCGCAAACGGATGAGCCTGTGTCACGTGCGGTACGACGTCCCCGAACTCACATCCGCGATCGACGGATCCGATGCCGATGTCTACGTCGCCGTGCACAGCTACATGGCCGAGGCATTTCTCGCGTCCGGGCGGCGGGACGCGGCGAAGCTGACGATCAGTTCGGAGGTCTCCGAGTCGTTGATCTGGCGTCTCACCCGGGGAATGGTCGGGCGCATGGAAGCGCCGCGTATCGAGCGCGACGAACTGCGCGTGGCGTCGGCGGCGACGCTCGTCGGCACCTACGACCGCGACGAGGTCGACCGGTATCGCGCGCGGGGGGTGGACTCCGCACTCTGGCTGGACCTGACGTTCCCCGCCGATCGTCGGCTCGATCTGACCCAGACCGCGCCACGCCTGGTGTTCATGGGAACGAGGACCTTTCCTCCGAACGAGGAGGCCTTCGGTGAGGCCGTACGGCTGTGGCCACGGATATCGGCCGGGATACCGGACGCCGAGTTGTGCATCATCGGTGAACCCGCGGCCGGCGGCTCGAAATGTACGCTGCCACCGGGTGTCCGAGACCTGGGCTTCGTCGACGATCTGCATGCGTTCCTGGGGACCTGCCGGGCGATGATCGCGCCCATCCGTACCGGGGGAGGGGTTCGCGTCAAGATTCTCGACGCGGCCTCGAAAGGACTGCCCATCGTCGGCACACCCGCAGGCGTCGGTTCGCTCGGCCCGGTACTCGACGTCGCCGAGTTCGGCGACGACGCCGGGTTCATCGATCAGTGTCGTCGGTACCTGCTCGATCGAGATGCCGCCGTACGCGACGGTTCGGCGCTGTTCGATGTCAACGCCCAGCGGTGGGAAGCGCGGATTCCGCATGCCGCGGTCGAGCGACTCGTCACCGCACGCCGCTGAACCACGACGATCCGTTCGCCCGAGGGCAAGCCAGTTCGCGCAGGGTCCGTTAGTGTTTCGGGTGTGGCCGCACTGGAGAAGACCTTGGAGAACTACAACCGCGTGGGGAGACGTCTGGTCGAGGGTTACACCAAGCCGGAGGTGTTTCCACTGCTCAAACACATCGACGAGGTGCAGCGCGAACTCGGGGTGTCCGGCGGTGCGGCCGAGATCGGTGTCCACCACGGCCAGTTGTTCCTCGCGCTGTCACTGCTGGAGAGTCGCGCCGTCGCGATCGATCTGTTCGACGATCAGGACGCCAACATCGACAACTCCGGGAAGGGCGATCTCGGTCGCTTCCGCACGAATCTCCGTCGCTGGACCGACGGTGACGTCACGATCCACGCCGGGGACTCGACGGCGTTGACAGCCACCTCGATCCCCGAGCTGTCCGACATCCGACTGTTCAGTGTGGACGGCGGTCACACAGCCCAGATCGTCCGTTCGGACATGACACTGGCGGAGTCGGTGCTCGTCGACGGCGGGGTCGTCATCGCCGATGACGTCTTCAACCAGTACTGGCCCGGCGTCTGCGTGGGCACGCTCGAATACCTCCGCACCGGCGGTCTGCGTCCGTTCGCGATCGGGCACAACAAGGTGCTGTTCACCCAGCCGGAGTACTGCGAGCGCTACCGCGCGCACCTTGTCGCGGCGTACGAGAACTCCTTCTGGACCGCGCTCGACGAGTCCTCGTTCGACGGCAACCCGGTGACCGTTCTCGTCCGCGTACCGAGGAAGCCCGTGCACGCACTCCGGCGGAGCAGCACCGCACGACGCGCCTACCACCGCGTCCTGGGCCTGCTTCCGGCTCGCTGACCGCGGGCGGCTGTTCGCCCAACCTCAGCCGGCTCAGGTGTCATCTGAGCGTGGCGACTCCGCCGACATCTGAACTCCACGTGATGAATCCGTGTTCGAAGGTGACCATCACGCCACCGCTGCTCTGGGGTACCTCGTCGGTGATGGCCAGTCCCAGGTTCGGCGTCCAGACCGACGTGATGCCGTCACCGGCGACATGCGCGCCCGTCTGGGGTGAGTAGTAGACGCGGAGCCCGTTGGCCAGGTCCTGACGGCCCGCCACCAGGGGTGTGCGCGGGTAGGTGCCGAACTCGGCGATGCGGGCGACCACCGGTGCGGGCGCACTGATGAATCCGACGGGCGTCTCGTACACGGCACCGTTGAGATGCATCCTCAGAAACCTCCCGGTGTTCGCGATCGGCACGACCGGACTGACGATCTCGCCCAGAGACGTCTCGACCGGTTCCCGTTGGAACCGTGTGAACTCCGGTGTGTCGGGTACACCGTCGCGGGCGAACCCGGCGAGCGTCGCCAGCGCCGGCTTGGGGCTCCGATCGGTTCGGAGGAGTCCGAAATTGTTCTCGGGGTCGCCGTCGCCGGTTGCCAGGTCGCGGTCGGTGAAATAGAACACCGGACCGGCATAGGGCAGTTCTCTCCATTTCTCCGCAAAATCGGTGAGCATCTCATTTTGTCGGGCCTCGGTGACCGTCGATGTCGGTACGCCGTATTCGGTTGCCCAGATCTTCTTTCGATCATCGCCATTGGCGATCATTAATTTTCGAATCGCGGTCAGTTGTTGCCCCGGTGAATCGCGGAGTAGCCACGCGGCGGACAGGCTCAGGTCGTTCTTGTAGGGATGAAACGAAAGTGCGTCGAAGTTACCGCCGGCTCCAGCGGCATACATCGATCGCAAGAACGCGACGGGATCTCGGGTGGACGGTGAATCGACAACTGCGCCGAGTGAACCTGCTATGACCGGCAGGGCGGGATCGACGGCCTTGACCGCCCGGTAACCGGCGCGGAGTAGGGCGGTGTAGGAAACCGGGTCCGGTGTCGGGTTGTAGAACAACGCGCCGTTGGGCTCGTTCCACATCTCGTAGGCGGTGATCTTGCCGCGATAGCGCGCTGCCACCGCCCCCACGAACCGGCCGAAGGCCTGTGGGTCCCCCGGTTCGGCGTAGGGCCCACTGGACCCGGGTGCCGCCGCCCAGGCGGGCGTGCTGGCGATGCTGGCGACGATGCTGAGCCCCCGCGCCACCGCATCGTCTACGATCCGGTCCGTGACACCCCAGTCATAGGCGCCGGCGTCGACGGGTTGCACGAGCCCCCACGCGATCGGCAGGCGAATGGATCGCAGCGACGTCCGTTGTGCGAGGTCATACGTCGCGACCGTCTGGTCGCGGGACTCGAAGTACGGCGCAGTCGACAGCGCCAGACCCTGCACCACTGCCGCGGGGCGGAACTCCGTGGTGGCCGCGGGTGCCCGGCTCGGTTCGTCGCCGTGCGGATCGCCGCCCGAGCACTGGACGAGCGCCGCCGAGATGATGCAGATGACGAGCATCGAGGCGAAGCGCCGCGTCACCGGAGCGATCACGTGCTTACCGGCTGACGGGTTGAGGTGGAACGGCGAGAAGGTCGTGATCCGGCGACGAATGTTTTGTCGACGATTCTTTTGCCATGTCGGACGCATGTATCAGGAACACCAGCAGAAAGGAAAGTCCGGCAGTACTCACAGGAATGGTGACGGTGCCGATATCGAGCTGCATCGTGATGAGGAAGAAGCCGATGAAGCTGCCACCGTACAAACCGAGATTCCACTGGTCGGATCTCAGGCATCGGTATCCGAGCGTGCAGCTGTACAACATTCCGATCACAAAAGTGATTCCGACCAGGACCCCGCCGCGATACACCGACAACAGCGGGGCATTGGCCACGAAATTGGTGGTGAATGCCAGCGCCGGATCCTTGAATTCGGGAAGGCCCCAGCCCCGGCCGAAAATCCACCGTCCGGTGAGGGCGCCCGGGAAATCGCGGATTGCGTCCAGGCGGGCCGACGATCCGGTGTCCTGGCTGCTGAAAGAGGTCAGCAACCGGTTGCGGATCTGTGGCACCGACAGTGCGGCGCAGAATCCCAGCACGAAAGTCGCGATGATGCCGGTTCGCTGCCGCACGCTGAGGCTCTGGAAGACGAGCATCATCACCACTCCGAAGACGAGCGCGAACAGCGAGGCGCGGCTCAACGTGAGGATGAGGCAGACCAGGAGGATGCCCCCGAGCACGAATCGTGTCCACCCCGCGAACACGATGACGCAGATCAGGAGCGCGACGAGTATGCCGATACCCGCGGCGTTGGGGTCGAGGAAGGTGCCGGCCAGTCGAGCGGTCGGCTTGTCGCCGCTGTAGACGTAACGAGTCGATTCGGCCTCGGTTCCGTAGCCCAGGATCGACAGCGACTTGAGTACCTTCCCTGCCGGGTCACCGAAGACGATCCCCATGGCAAGCAGACCGGAAAGCGTTGTGGCGCAGACATACACCTGCCCGAACCGGAAGACCTGCGACCTGGGAAGTCGCATGAGGGCGATGACCAGGGAGACCGCCGCCGCCCACTTGACGAACTCCATGATGTCGACCGGGGACCCCGCGGTGACCACCAACGACAGGAAGGACATGAGCAGCAGCGCGATCACGAACCACTCCATCGTGGAGATCTTCTTGTTCTCCACCGGGTGCACGAGGGTGGCCAACAGGAAGCCCATGGCCAGACTGAACACCATCGGGACGTGCACGCCCGGGAGGTAGCCCGCCGGGAACAGTCCGGCGGCCCCTGCGGTCGCCCACAGCAGCCAGGTCGGGTGACGCAGCCCGACGAACACACCGACGATCAGGGCGAGTCCTGCCAGTGCGGCGATGAGAATCGAGCCGCCCAGCAGTATCGAGCCGAATGCGCCGGCCGCGGCGAGCACGACGATGAGGGGTCCGATCACGATCACTTGCTGATCTTTGCATCCGAGGGGCGATATGCAAGTCCGGTCGCGTTTCTCGCCACAGTTGGCGTGGCACGCGGCCGGTGCCTCCGGGTTATAGTTGGGCGGCCCGCGCGTAGATGGCGTCGGTGGTTTTATCGAGGGCGAGAAAAGTCGTGCGGATCAGGTGCCAGCGGCCGGTTTGCCAGGAACATCGAGGGGGTCTGTCGCGTGGCAATTCGCGAGTATGTACGGATATTCGTGAAATTCTGGTGGGTGATTGTTCTGCTCACGGTGGTCGGTGCCGGTGGCGGGTTTGCCTACTACCAGTTCGGCACGACTTCTGAGTACGCCGCCACGGCGCGTCTTTTTGTCACCGCAGAAGGCGGAACCTCGGTCGGCGAGTCGTACCAGAACAACCTCTTCGCGCAGGAACGCGTCAATTCCTACGCCGCGATCGCCACCAGCGATCAGGTCGCCCGGCGCGCATCGAGCGCCCTCGGTGGCGCGATCAGCCCCGATGACCTGCGCGGCGCGACGACCGCCGCAGCGGTACCCAAGACGGTGATCCTGGCCGTGACGGTGACGAACGGCGCACCGCGACGCGCCCAGTCGTACGCGAATGCGGTCGCGCAGGAGACGGCGGCGGTCGTCCAGGAACTCGAGACCTCTCGACGCGGCGGTGCGGCCGCGGCGACGGCGATCGTCCTCGACGATGCCGACCTGCCCTCCACCCCCACCGGCTACGGCTGGAAGATACTCGTGGCCGCGGGAGCCTTCGTCGGCCTGCTGCTCGGCGTACTGGTCAGCCTCGCCATCGCGGTGCTGGACCGCCGCATCAAGACTGCCGACACCCTCACCTCCGAGGACGGTCTCCACGTGTTGGCCGAGGTGCCGGACAGCGACGCGGTGGCGGCACCCGTCGTCGCGACGTCGTCATCCGCGGACCTGACGGCCTACCGACGGCTGCGTACCAACCTCCGTTTCATCGGCGCCGCCGCCTCGGGTTCGAGCTCGGCGCCCCGCGTGGTGACGGTGGCAGGTCCGGGCGACGGTGCCGGTCGCACCAGCGTCGCGGTGGGACTCGCCGTGGTCTTGGCCGACGCGGGCCACGACGTGCTGCTGATGGATGCCGATCTCGCCGCCGGAACGGTGGGCAGCGCCTTCGGGAAGTCGACCACGCGCGGACTGTCGGCTCTCATCGTCGGTGAGGACGATCTCGCCTCCAGCGTCGTCCGGATCCGCGACAACCTGTCCATCCTGGCCTGCGGCCCCCATCCGCCGAATCCGGGCGAGCTGATCGCCTCCGACGGATTCGAGAAGACGTTGCGACACGCCCGGGAGAGGTTCGATCACGTCATCATCGACAGCCCCGCCACCGACACCAGTTCCGATGCGGTGGTGTGTGCTGCCCTGTCCGATGTCGCGATCCTGGTGGCGCGTGCCAACAAGACGACGAGGTCGTCACTGCGCACGTCGGCCAACGCCTTGACGTCGGTGGGTGCACGGGTGGTGGGTGTCGCGTTGACCCACACGAAAGCCCCACGAGCGCAGAAGCCGGGTCACACGAGCGATGGTGATGGCGCGGGAGGCGACGAGAACCCGCCGGAGAAGGCGTGAACTCCCGACCTCGTCGAGCGGGATCTGACGCAGCGGCGGGGACACGCGGGAAACGGGCGCTGCGTCTGTTCCTCGCGCTGACGACAATCGCGATCGCGGTGGTCTCCTGTGCGACCGCCCCACCCGACAACACCTCGATACCTCTGCGGCCCTACGAGCCGTCGACGCCACTGGTGTCTGCGTTCCCGACGCCGTCGATCACCAAGCCGGTGGACAACCGCAATCCCGGCTCTGTCGTCTCCGTTGCCGATCCGACCGAGGCGGTCGACGGCGATCTTCTCGCGGTCGGCGCCACGGTCAAGCGGATCGTGTACCGCTCCACCTCGGGAATCGACGACTCCCCGACGCTGGTGTCGGGAATCGCGGTCATCCCGAACGGTCCGCCGCCCAACGGTGGGTGGCCGGTGGTCGCCTACGGGCATCCGAGCTCGGGCGTCAAACCCGTGTGTGCCCCGTCACTGTTCAGCTCGATGCTGGGCAATGCCGGAGTCCTGGCCGCACTCGTGGTGGGCGGCTACGCCGTGGTGATGTCGGACTATCAGGGGCTGGGGCAGCCCGGGTACGTCCACCCGTTCCTCGACTCGAAGACGTACGGCAACAACATGATCGACGCGGTCCGCGCGATCCGTGCGATCGCACCCGAGAACGTCAGCACCCAGTGGGTGGCGTACGGCTCGTCGCTGGGAGGTCTCGCGGCCTGGGCTGCGGCGGACCGCGCGACCGCGTACGGGCAGGGACTGACGCTGCTCGGAACCGCGGCGATCTCGCCGTTCGCGGACATGACCGAGCTCGTCGATCGCGCGGTGGACGGCACGATGACCCGGGATCAGTACCCGCTGTACATCTATCTGCTGCAGACGATGTCGCAGACGTACCCGTCGATGCGACTCGACGACTACCGGTCTCCGTTCGCCCGCAGTGTCTGGGCGACAGCACTGGAATGCCTGCCCTCGGCTCGCACCTCGCCGGACGACATCGTGCGTGCGCTGACCTCGCTCGGTCCCGATGACCTCCGTCCTGCGTCGCCGGCCGCTGCCGCCTTCGTGCGATCGAAACTCGCCGAGCGCGCGTTGCCGATCGGCACCAACCCGGCGCCCACCCTGGTGACCTACGGCACCGACGACCAGTCCAGTCCACCGCAATGGACCGAGCGCGCGATCGCGCGTTCGTGCGCGAACGGCCAGAAGCTCGACGTGATCAAACGAGTCGGTGAGACCTCCGCAGAGCTCGACGCCGGTCAGTCGGTGGCGTTCATCAACACCGTGCGAACGAGCGGTTGGACCTTCACGAACTGCGAACAGCGCCCGTGAGGTCTCCGTCCACCTCGACGGTCGGTGACTACGGGCGATTGATGGGCCGTTTCTGGCTCGTGGTGTTGATCGCGGTGTGTGCGGGCGGCGCCGCGGGATTCGCGGCCAGCACGCTCCAGTCACCGCACTACGAGAGCGAATCACGGGTGCTCATCACCGTTCCGGGCCCGCCCTCGGTGACTGCCGGTTTCGTCGGTGATCTGGCGGGGCGGCTCCGCGCGGAGTCCTACCGCAACCTCGCGACCACCGACCAGGTGCTCCGACGTGTCATCGCGGCGGATCGCGAGCACGTGCTCGGGGACGACCTCACCGTGGCCGACCTCCTGGAACGGATCACCGTGACGACCTTCACCGACAGTGCCGTACTCGCAATCCACACCCAGGGCGACACCGCGGATGCCGCGGTCACACTGGCGACGGCGGTGGCGGTCCAGATGCGTCAGGTGGTGGTCGAGGTGGAGTCGACGCTGGTCGGTACGGAGAAGTTCGAACTGCAGATCGTCGATCCCGCGCAGCCGGCGGTGGAGGTCCCGGAGACATCCGCGGTCACTGCCGTCGGACTCGGCGCCGGCATGGGATTCCTCATCGCCGCGATCATCTTGATCGGCCTCGACGCGGTGCGAGACCGCATCTCGGACAAGAACGATGTGCACCACACGTTGAGAGATCTCGGGACAGCAGGAGGTACGCCATGATCGCTGCACGCCGATCGAGGACGGTCCGGGTGCGCCTCGCCGTCGTGCTCGCATGCGCGGTCGTGGTGGTCGCGGGCTGCGGCGGCTCGACCGATTCCGGCTCGGCGTCGCTCGCCACCGATGACGAGTCGATCGGCGCACCCCTGCAGTTCGATTCGAGTGGAACGGGCCCCGGCAGCCTCGTGTCCGCAACCGACATGCCGCTGCTCGACCGACGCGTGACGTCGCTTGCCTCGCTGTCGGCCCGCGTGCAATATCGCTCGACGTCCGGGATCGACGACTCCGAGTCGACGGTGTCCGGTTCGGTGTTCGTGCCGAGCGGTGCTGCCCCCGAGGGTGGGTGGCCGGTGGTTGCGTTCGGTCACGGAACCACCGGCGTCCTCGGTGAATGCGGTCCGTCACTGGACCCGACGCTTCTCGGGGTGTCGGTCGTGGTGACCGCGCTCCTACGCATCGGATATGCGGTGACGGTTCCTGACTATCAGGGCCTCGGGATCCCGGGGGGTACCGACCCGACCCACCCGTATCTCGACGCGACGACGGAGGGCATGAACCTGATCGACTCCGTCCGCGCCGCTCGCCGCCTGTCGTCGATGGTGTCGAACCGGTGGGTGGGGTTCGGTATCTCGCAAGGCGGGCAAGCGGTCTGGGCCGCGAACGTCCTCGCTCGCTCGTATGGATCGGATCTGTCCCTCAAGGGCACGGCGAGCGTCTCGCCGATCGCAGACCTGAGACCGCTGGCGGATTCGGCGGCGGACGAGTCGTTGTCGGAAGACCAGTACGGGTCGATACAGTGGCTCCTGCTCGCCCTGAAGCACGAGAACCCCGGTCTCGACCTCGACGACTTCCGCCGTGGAGTGGTCACGTCGAAGTGGGACATCCTGTCCCAGTGCTCGCCGCAATACGCACAGGAACGCACGATCGCGGTCAAGGCGATCACCCCCGACGATCTCCGGCCGGCGTCTGACAGCGCGACAGCAACGCTCCGCGAGTACTTCGCCAAACGAAGTGTTCCCGAGGTCAGGGCCAGTGCACCCATGTTGGTGCAGTACGGCGACAAGGATGTCCTCGCGCGTCCCGAGTGGACGACCGGTGCAATTGCACGTGCATGCCGAATCGGCGACAATATCGAGGCGGACCTGCAATCGGGTAAAGGTCACGCCGATGTCGACAGTTCTACGGCGTTGTCATGGCTCCGAAGTCGTTTCGAGGATGGACCGACGAGGAGTACATGCGGCAGCGTCGCTCGCTGATATGAGGACGGACGATGGCACATCGTGCACCCGATGCCGGACTGCCCGCACCGGCGGTGTCCGGATCGGTCACACCCGGGATCAAACCGGGCCGCATCCGCGGGCTCGACGGTCCTCGTGGATTCGCCGCGATGGCCATCCTCACCATTCATGTGACCGGCCACTACTCGCCGGACACCGCGGCCTCCGGCAAGATCCAGTTTCTCGGTCAGGCACTGATCCTGTTCTTCGCCCTGTCCGGTTTTCTGCTGTTCCTGCCCATGGTTCGAGCGCTCTTCCGCGGGGACTCGTCGCAGCCCCACGTACGTGACTATGTGATCCACCGGGCGCTGAGGATCTTTCCCGGCTACCTGGTGATCTTCCTGATCGCCAACTTCGTTCTGCAGGCGGTGTATCTGCGCAATGCCCAGACGTCGCTCGTCTCGGGTTCCACCGCAGGCACCGGCATGATGACCGAGCCCGGTGCCCTGCTGGCCAATCTCACGCTGGTGCAGACGTATCTGCCCGGGCTGATCCAGACCGGGATCAACCCGGCGTGGTCGTTGACGCTGGAGGTGGCTTTCTACATCGCCCTCCCGATCATCGGGGTGGCGATGTTCGCGCTCCGCCGGCGCACCGGTGTCAGGCCCCTGACCCTCGCCTTCGGCATGACCGGTGCCGTGCTGCTGTTGGGTGTGGTCGGCAAGGGCGTCGGCGCCTGGCTCGCGGTGCGCGAAGGGGTCAGCGATATCGGCGAACAGAATTTCGGACCGTACTGGTGCGCGGTCGTCCTGCGTAGTTTCTTGGGCGGGGCCGACGCATTCGCGTTCGGAATGGCTGCGGCCGTTGTCTTCGCGGCTGTGAGCGCCGGACTGATCGGTTCGACGACGGCTCGTCGGATACGTGTGTTCTCCATCGCGGCACTGCTGCCGGCTCTGTTCGCGATGTTGGTCCTGATCGCCCTCGGGTCGAACTACCAGGCGACGCTGATGTCGCTGGCATCGGGACTGTTCATCGTGATCGTCGTCCTCCCGATCGCCGAGGGTCGCCGATCGGTCCCGGCCGAGATACTGGACTGGCGCCCGTTCGCGTTCCTCGGTCGGATCTCCTTCAGTGTCTACCTCTGGCATTTCCCGCTGTTGTTGGCGCTGGGGAAGTGGGGATTGATGGCCGGCGACACCTGGCCCGGCCTTGTCCGAAATCTCGTCCTGCTGTCGATCGTGACCGTTGCGGTATCAGCGGTCACGTACCGATTCGTCGAACGTCCCGCGATCAGTTTTGCGCGAAAGATCAAAACTCACTAGCGCTCCTTCGTTATAGTGAATCGCATTAAGCGATATGCATCACACTCCCGGAACAGGCGTCGACACGGGTGTGCTGGTGTCGCGATCGTCGCTCTGGTCATCGCGATGGCGGTGGCCGGATGTACATCGGGCAGATCCTCGGGTGACGACGCGAGTTCGCCCGCGGTCGCGACCGAACTCGCCCCGCCGCAGACCCTTGCCCGCACGGGGGTGGGCGGCGGGACGTTGCTCCTCGCGTCAGACGATCGGGAACTACGTCGTTCGATGGAGGCCATGAACGACCTCGGGGTCAATCTGCTCCGACTCGACATACCCTGGCCACTCGTCGAACCCGCACGTGGCGTGTGGAACTGGGCGCCGGTGGACCGTGTCGTCGATTCCGCCGAACGCCACGGCATCGAGGTCGTCGGGATCATCGACTACACGCCGACGTGGGACTCGAAGCAGGGAGACCAGTTCTCCCAGAGGCCGTCGTCGCCGGCGGCCTATGGCCGGTATGCGGGTCAGGTGGCCCGGCACTTCGGTGGGCGGGTGACGACGTACGAGATATGGAACGAACCCAACGGAGGCTTCTTCTTCCGGCCCGGGCCCGATCCGGAGTTCTACACGCGCATGCTGAGGTCCGCCTATCGCGCCATCAAGTCCGCGAGCCCACGCAGCGTGGTGCTCGGCGGGTCGGTGGCCACCGCAGTCGACTCGGACACGACGATGAACGGACTGACGTTCCTCGAACGTGTCTACGCGGCGGGCGGGGGACCGTTCATGGATGCGGTGTCGATCCACCCGTACTCGTACCCGCAGTCGTACGCATTCGACCCGGGCAACCCGGTGTCGGCGATGCGCATGGCCGCCGACATGTACGACGTCATGCGACGCCACGGTGACGGGGGCAAACGAATCTGGGCCACCGAGGTCGGCTTCCCGGCCTCCGGGGCCTCGTCCACCGATGAACGGCGCCAGGCGGATCTGCTGGTCTCATCGGTACGTGAATGGTCCCAGTTGTCTTTCGCGGGGCCGATCATGATCCACGAACTGCGTGATCGGGCCGAAGCGGCGGGCGATCGCGAGAACACCTTCGGCCTCATCGACTTCGACTTCTCCCGGAAGTCGGCGTTCACGGCACTGAAGGCGCTGGTGGCGGACGGCGTCGACGACGACACCACCTACCGTCGGATAGTCGCGGCGGCGTCGGCGAGTTCGGTGGACCTCGGTGGACGTGTCACGCCGTGGTACCGGGACGTGTCGTCACGGGGCGTTCCCTCGATTCGTCAGGAGTTCGTCAACGGTGACGTGATCTGTACGGGCGGAGAGTGTTTCGCGTCTCCGGGGCCGGTGATGGAACTGCTCGACAAACAGGGCCACCTGCCCGCCGGTGCATTCGAGAACGGGCACCAGAAGGTCGGGGCGGTCGTGCAGACGGAGGTGTTCTATTCGCCGCGGACCGGCGCCCACCTGCTCTCCGGCGACATGCTCGGTGCATGGCGTCCCGAGTATGGTCTCCCCATGAGTGACGAACGCTCCGACAGCTCGGGGACCGTCGTACGGTGCGAACGGGCGACACTTCGAGTCAGCCGCGGCGGAACCGTCCGAGTCGAATCCGCATGACCCGATCGGTCAAGGTGATCGTGTCGGTGGTCGGTCTCGTGGTTGTCGTCGGCGTCGCCGTGGCGCTCGTCGTCGTGTGGCCGCTGATCCACGAGGACAAGGACGACCTCGACGTGACCGGGGGATCGACACCCGGATCGGTGAAGAGCGCGCAGGAGATGACCGATCTCCCCCTACCGATGCAACTGGCCCGAACCAAGGCTGCGCGCATCGAGTACGTGTCCACCGACAGGGCGGGTAAGCCGACCACGGTGAGCGGGTCGGTGTTCACCCCGGGCGGAGATGCGCCGCCCGGCGGGTGGCCGGTGGTGGCCGTCGGACACGGGACCAGCGGCATCGACAACGACTGCGCCCCGTCGCGGTCCAAGGACCTACTGGGGTTGATCGGTCTGGCCCAGGGCCTCGTCGGCGCGAAATACGCGGTGACCATCGCCGACTATCAGGGCCTCGGGATGCCGGGTGTGCACCCGTACCTCGACGCGGCGACGGCGGGACGCAACATCATCGACTCGGTCCGCGCTGTCCGCGCCCTGTACGGCAACGTCTCGACCGACTGGGGCGGATACGGGTCGTCTCAGGGAGGCGGGGCCATCTGGGCGGCGAACGAGGAGAGCGCGACCTACGCCCCGGAACTGCGTCTCGTCGGAACCGTCGACGCGGCACCGGCGGCCGATGTCGTCGGCCTCGTCGACAAGGCGCGGTCGGGAACGCTGACCGTCGATCAGGGGCCTGCAGTCCAGGCGATCATAGAATCGGCGGCGCGCACACACTCCGATATCGTTCGCGACGACTACCGCAGCGGATCGGTACGGGCGAACTGGGACGTGCTGGGGGCGTGCTCGGGCCCCCTGGTCGCCCGTCGCGACGCCGCGATCAAACAGATCGGCCGGTTCGAGCTCGCCCCGCGCGACGATGCCGCGGCGAAGCGGTTGACCGACCTACTCGAGTCCTACGCGGTACCCAAGCGCGCAGCCGCTGCACCGATGCTGGTGGTGTTCGGTGACGCCGACACGTTCATCGACCCGGCATGGACGCGCAAGGCGGTGCTGGAGGCCTGTGCACTGGGCGACACCGTGGAAGTGAGCGAGCAACCCGGTAAGGGCCACTCCGACATAGACATCTCGAACGCTCTCGACTGGCTCGTCGATCGATTCGACGGTGGATCAGCGCCGTCGGACTGTGCGAATCTGTCTCGTGTCGCGCGGTGAATGCGACCAACAGACGGGATGTCGCCAAAGCCGCCCGTCGCGAGGAGCTCTTGGCGGCCGCCGCACGGCTGATGGCCGAACGGGGTTACGCGAGCGTGCGTCTCGAGGACATCGGTGCGGCGGTGGGTGTGAGTGGTCCGGCGATGTACCGCCACTTCTCCAACAAACACGATCTGCTCGCTCAGATGCTCATCGATGTGTCGCGGCGCCTGCTCGCGGGCGGTACCGCCGTCATCGACAGTCGTGACGACCCGTCGACGGCCATCCGTCGGCTGATTGCTTTCCACGTCGATTTCGCGCTGACCGAGCCGGACCTGATCGAGGTGCAGTATCGGGATCTGTCGTCGCTCGACAACGACGCACGTCACGACGTCCGTCGGCTGCAGCGCCATTACGTCGACCTGTGGGTCGACGTAATGATGGCTCTCCTGGGCGTGCCGCGCGCGGACGCGTCCACGCGCGCGCAGGCCGTGTTCGGCCTCATCAACTCCTCCCCGCGGCTCCCGGATCTGCCGACAGAGCGGGCGCGCGCCCTGCTGGCGACGATGGCCCTCGGCGCGATGACGGTGGACCTGCCGGACTGATCGATCGCGGGTCAGGACGGTGCGGCGAATCCCAGGGAAACATCTCGTGACGGCGATGTGACACGTGGACCTCGTCGAGCCGCCACGCAAGACCAGCAGGCCGTCGAGTCCGGTGGGCTCGTCGTGGTCATGGACGGAGTGTGGTGATCTCAAGCGACGGGTTTTTGGTAACGAATGCGTGCCGGTGAACGACCTAGCCGTCAAGGACGCGAAAAGGTGAGCTGCGAGCACCGTCACATTCCCTTAGGCTTTCGAAAGAGAACCTGGGAGAAGTGGGCGGCGGCACGTCGACATCCGTGGTCCGCATTGCACCGTTTCATCGGAGATCGCACAGAGTGGTGCGCGGTTTCGCCTGGTCAGTTCGTCAGCGTGAGGAAGTCGCAGTGTCCATACCGTTCCGCGTTTCCACGTCCCGTCGCACCGCCGCGTCGTCCACCGATGCCCGCTTCGTGCAGCCGCGATCGCAGAGCTGGCTCTACCGCTACGCCGCGCGGGCCCGTTTCGTCGACCTCGTGGTCGTCCTCACCGCGGTTCTCGTCGCACTGGTCGCCCGCTTCGGTTACGACCTGAGCCACACGCTCGGGAGCTTCAGCTGGCCGGCGATCATCGCTGCACTGCTGATCGCGATGGCATGGTTCGCGATGTTGCGGGTGACGCAGAGCTCCGATCGCCGCGTACTCGGGGCCGGACCCACCGAGTACAGCCGCGTGGTCACCTCATCGGTGATGACGTTCGGGGTGTTCGCGATCGTCTGCCAGCTCCTCAACCTGAGCATCGCGCGCGGGTTCCTCGCAGTCGCCTTCCCGCTCGGCACCGTGATGCTGCTGCTCGCCCGATGGGGGATGCGGCGCCACCTGGTGGGGATGCGCAAGTCCCGCAAGTACCTCGAGCGGGTGCTGATCATGGGCGGCGTCCGATCGGCCAAGCCGATGATCGACCGTCTGCAGCAGAATCCCGAACTCGGCTATGAGGTCGTGGGCCTGTGCGTCCCGATCGGCAAGCCGTCCGACCCCGAGATCATCGAGTCGTTCGGTTACGAGATCCCCGTCTTCGGGGACTTCTCCGATGCGCGTAGCGCGGTGGCACTGTCCGGCGCCACGACCGTCGCCGTCACCTCCGCCGAGGTCCTCGGTCACTCGGCGATGCGCGAGCTGTCGTGGGATCTCGACGACATGGACGTCGAGATGCTCGTCTCTCCTGGCGTCACCGACGTCGCGGGACCGCGCATGATGGTGCGACCCGTCGCCGGCCTGCCGCTGCTCCACATCGACAAGCCGAGCTATCAGGGCGCCAACCGCTTTCTGAAGTCCGCGTTCGACCGCATCGCCACCTCGATGCTGCTGCTGATGCTCTCGCCGGTGCTGTTGGCCTGCGCGATCGCGGTGAAGGTGACCTCGCCGGGGCCGGTGTTCTACAAGGGGGAACGCATCGGCGTCGGTAACGTCGCGTTCCCGATGTGGAAGTTCCGTTCCATGGTCGTCGGTGCCGACACGCAGCGTGAACTACTGGCCGCGCAGAACCAGGGCAACGGGGTGCTGTTCAAGATCCAGGACGATCCCCGCGTCACCGGTGTCGGCAAGTTCCTGCGTCGCTACAGTCTCGACGAACTGCCGCAGCTGTTCAACGTGATGGGCGGATCGATGAGTCTGGTCGGCCCGCGTCCGCCGTTGCGCGAGGAGGTCGAGACCTACGACCACGTCGTCACCCGACGGATGCTCGTGCGACCCGGCATCACCGGGCTCTGGCAGGTCTCGGGCCGCTCGGATCTGTCCTGGGAGGAATCGGTCCGACTCGACCTGTCGTACGTCGAGAACTGGTCGATCATGCAGGACGTGCTCATCCTCTGGCGCACCGCACGTGCGGTGGTCAAGAGCGACGGGGCGTACTGAGTCATTCCGCCATGTGCGGTCGTCGCCGACTGACCGGCGGGTCGCCGACGGTACGGAAGACGCGCATCACCATGGCGATCGACGCACCGTCGTCCACCCCGAACAGCTCCCGTAGCTCGGTGTCGAGGTGGGCCAGTTCGTCCGCGCGATCCGGCGACAGGACCTCGCGATCAGTGTCATCTCGCGCGTAGAGCGAGACCGGGGTGACCGGACAGACGGACAGGCCCATCTCGGTCGCACGAACCCACATCGCCTCCGCGGCGATGCCTCCGCGGACGAGATCGGCTGACGTGTCGCCCATCTGGCAGATCGCGACGACCGCAGACCCCGATGCGACGAGGGCCTGCGTCGGCATCGCCAGAGCGGTGCCCGCGTCCCAGTCCGCGAGCAATGCCATCACGTCGGCTCGCCGGGTGACCTCGAGCATGCCCAGCCCGTTGTCGGCGACTCCCAGGGTGTCGAGGGTGAGCCCGGTCGTCGGGTCGGCATCGGAGTCGGGCCACCGGACCTCCGCCACCATCTCGGCGTGCAGGGCGGGCGTCAGGTATCGGATCCGATCGTGCGCGCCCAGGACCCCACCACACCGGATGATCTGAGCGCGGTCGGTCATCATCCGCGCGATACCGCCCGATGTACCCGTGGCCGTCCTCAGCGCGTCGATCTCCTCGGCCGTCAGCGAGGTCCCGTCACCGGGCCGTCGGTCGGTGGCCCGTCGCAGCATCGCACCCAGGAGTCCCGCGCCCTCGAGGTCGCCGCCGCTGCCGAACGAATAACGAAGGCTCAGTTCGGCTCCCGAACCGGTCACCACGAGATCCCCCGCCACCGAACGCGCCGCCGCCGCGACCTCGATGTTGTACGCCATCGCGCCGAGTGCGACCGCGCTCGCGCGGCGGCCGATGTCCCCACGTTGACCACCCTCGCGCAGGGTCACCGTCAGCCCCGCGTCGTCGAGCGACACCCGCCACGGTTGGGCGTTACCCGCCGAGGGGGCCCGTGTGCCCGCATAGACGACCGCCTCGCGGTTGGGCAGTGTGGCGAAGGTCGACGCGACGTCGTCAGCCCCCGCAGTCGATCGGACCGACGGGGCGGTGGTCGCGAGCGGATCGTCGATCGCACCGAGTTCGGCGTCGAGATCGATGCGTATCCGGCCGGAGGGCAGGGGAGATCCCAGGGCCAGCCGTCGGACCGCTGCGGCACACGTGGCGCCACCGAGCGCCACATCGCTTCCGAGCTGCGGCCAGGTCGAGATGGTTCGTCCCAGTTCCACCGCCGACGCGGCCATGCGCGCGGTCACCCGAGCGGCGTCGAGCAGCGTTATCCCCAGCGGGACCTTCTGCTGCGTGGTCAATCCGGAGAGGGCGGCGGCGTCGATCTCGCCGAGCAGGCCGTGGAACAGTGGGCGCTCACCGTCGAGGTCGAAACGCTCCACATCGAGCACTCCGCCGTCGCTCGTCTGCATGATCACCGGGACACCGCGTGCGCGCGCATGATCGCGCACGATCACTTTCGCGTCGAAGGAGTCGCATTCCTCCACCACGATGTCGAGGTCGTCGAGGAACTCGGCCACCGTTTTCTCGTCGAGGCCGCCAGGAACGATCTCGACCCTGAGGTAGGGATCGAGTTCGGCGATTCTCCGTGCGGCGACGACCGCTTTGTTGACCCCGAGGTCGAACACCGAACCGGGTACGCGGTTGAGGTTCGACAGATCGATGGTGTCGAAATCCATGAGCCGAATGGTTCCCGCGATTCCCTCGACGGCCAGGGTGTGGGCGACGGCGTGCCCGACACTGAGTCCGAGGACACCCACGGCTGTGCCCGCCAGTCGATCCTGTTCGGCAGCGGTGATCTTGTTCTGGTTCCGGTCCAGACGCAGGCGACGGAATCCCCGCGGTCCGAGCACCCGGACCAGGCTCGCCCGCCACGGGTAGTACACCCATCGCGACGATTCCGTCAGAAGATCGCCCTCGGGTGATGGGATCAGCTCGGCGAGCGAGGTCCGTTGGTCGCCCAGCGTGTCGAGGAGCGCGACGGCAGGGTCCGCCCTGATCGTCGCGAGTCGGGCGTGATGGGCGGCATCTTCTGAGTCGAGGATCTCGACGCCCACATCATTTGATCGCTTCCATCGCGTTCTCGACACGCTTTCTGTATTCGCCATCTTCAGCCCTGTCCGGTCGATGATCCACAACAATGCGCGTAACTTCGATTATGGTGCGAGCGGTCTGCGATGTGCGGTATTTCCATTGCCATCCACGACGCTTTTTCTGTCATTCCCGATTCACATCATCACAATTGATCTGATCAGATCCCGGCGGACGCTCTTTGTTCTGATCGACGTCATCGGCCAGTGCACGAGGAGGAACTGATCCATGTCCCTGACAAATCCGGATTTCGTGATCGATGGATTCCGGTCGACATCGCCGCGACTGTCCGAACCTATATCGGTCTTCGACGTCGCGAGCGGGTGCAACCTCGTCCTCGGTACTCCTCGCAGTGCCCCGGATCTGTGGATCGAGTACCTCGACGGCGCACGACGGCTCTACGCCGCGCACGGGGTGAGCGCCGCGCTCGACCACGACGAGGTGGTCCGGGGCGACACCACGACCCTCTTCTATGTGGCTGTGGACTCGTCGGGAGTGGTCCGTGGAGGCCATCGCGCGCAGGGGCCCTATCTCGATGTGCGGGACAGCCATGCGCTCGTCGAATGGGACGGCAACGAGGGTCGCGACGAGCTCATCCGCGCGATCGAGTCGCGGTTGGCGTTCGGGGTGGTGGAGATGAAGACGGCGTGGGTCGATCCGGCGGTGGGCGATCCGGGGGCGGTGTCGGCGCTGCTCGCCCGTGTCGCCATCCCGACGATGACGACGACCGGCGCGCGTTTCATCATGGCCACCGCGGCAGAACACGTCCTGCGGCGCTGGTCGAGTTCGGGTGGCCGCGTGGACAAGCGAGTCGCCGACACCCCGTACCCCGACCAGCGCTACCGCACCAGCCTCATGTGGTGGGACCGCGAGACGATGCAGCGGCTCGCCGATCCCGCGGTCTGGCGGCAGATACGCGAGGACGCGCTCGTCTGGCAGGGATTCGTCGCCGAGACGGAGAACCAGTCGGTCGCCTGAGCCCGCGTCGGTCAGCGCCCCGGTGCACCGGGGGACGACGAGTCACCGCCGACGAAGTGAATCGGGGACGACGACAGGCACACGACTCTGTCGCGGCCGGCGCTCTTGGCGACGTAGACCCAACGGTCGGCGAGGTGGGTCAGATGGTCGATGACCTGAGAGATGTTGGGCGCCCCCGCGCCCCGGCTGGACAACGGCGCCGTGACTGCCCCGATGCTCACCGTCACCGTCGACATCGACGACACGGCCAGTCGGATCCGCTCCGCTGCTGCGGCGAGCGCAGCCTGGCCACTGGTGGGGCAGAGGAGTACGAACTCCTCGCCCCCGAATCGACCGATCAGCGACCGCCCCGGCGCGGCGCGGCCGATCGCGACGACCGTGTCGACGAGCACCGAATCACCGACAGCGTGGCCGAGGCGGTCGTTGACCGCCTTGAAGTGGTCGACGTCGATCAGCAGGAACCCGATCTGATCGCCGGACTCGGCGACCTCGGCGAGCAGCTCTCTGCTGCGGGTGAGGAAACCTCGGCGGTTGAGGAGTCCGGTGAGCGGGTCGGTGTCGCCGAGCACGGCGTACCGAGCCATGGTTATCTCCAGCGAGCTGCGCAGCGCCGCCACGATGAACACCGGAACCATGACATTGGCAACGCCGGCACCGCATTTCACCAAGACCCCGGCGACTGACGACGGGTCCACGAAAGCGAGCCCCAGGGCGAGGACGACGGCGACGAGCGAGAAGGTGACGACCACCCGAGGGGTCGACGACATCGCCGATATGGCCGGGATGGCCGCGAGCAGGGTGATGATCACGCCCGCGGCGGCGGGTTCGGTGACCAGGTAGGCCGACCCCGCGATGCCGAACATCCCGATCATCCCGAACACGGCGAAGAGTCGGTCGCTCAGTCGGCCGACGATCGCCGTCGTGGAGAAGACGATCAAGGTGAACACCCAGATCGCGCCCAGGTAGGGCCATCCGCCGGCGCGGATGATGCCGGGTGAGATGAAGGCGAGCAGGGGGAGCGGGAGCGCTCCGCTCGTACTGAGGAGCACTGCTGCCGAGCGCGCATCGAAGTGCGCGACGATCCCGGACGTCCGACGGCCGGGACGCACGGCCGACGTCACCGGTCGGTCGGACGTCTCGGCGGCCCGCCGATGCGGCGTGGCGGACCACCGGGTCCGGGAGGATTCGTCGGACACCGACGGGGCCGCGCCGGGCGCATCGAGGGCGCCTCTCGGTGCCTCGGGGTCGGTGTACACCCGTTCAACTATGCCCTGTCCGAAGCGCTTCGGCAGCCGACTGGTGCGTCTGGGTTTCCTGGTGAGAGACGAGCGGGATGCGATTCCAGGTCGGCTCATCTCGCTGGGATCGCCGTTCGCCGATGACCGTCGCCGCAGCTGCGACCGTCGGGCTCATTCCGGCCACGAGTAGTCGTGTCGGTGCATCACCGCGTTGCACCGCAGGCACACCCAGATGCGTTGCGGAGGGTCGCACTGATTGTCCCAACCGACCAGCATCCGACGGATGCCGAGACGGTGCCCGCGCGGACACCGGGACGGGAAACGTTCGACCAACGGGGCCATCGATCCACCTCGAACTCGGCCCGCGACGAGTACGACAACGCTAGCTCACGCTCAGGCGGCGACCACCCGCGCCGTGCCCGCGCGCAAACGCCGAGCACTCACTAGAACACGTTTCATTTTTGCTCGGTAGTGACTAGTGTCACGGGCAAGGTGTTGTTCGGCCGTGGGCCGAGGCAGGCGAGGAGTAGGAGTCAGATGAAGACCAAAGGTGCATTGCTCAGGAACTTCAACGAGCCGTGGGCGATCGAGGAGATCGAGATCGGGGACCCGCGCGCGAGCGAGGTCAGGATCCGGATGGAAGCGGCCGGTATGTGCCACTCCGATCATCACCTGGTCACCGGCGGTATCCCGATGGCGGGGTTCCCGGTGCTCGGCGGCCACGAAGGCGCCGGTGTTGTCGACGCCGTCGGTGAGGGTGTCACCGACTTTGCGGTCGGCGACCACGTCGTGCTGTCGTTCATCCCGTCGTGTGGCAAGTGTCCGTCGTGCCGATCCGGTCTGAGCAACCTGTGCGACTTCGGCGCCATGCTGCTCCAGGGTGAGGCCGTCTCCGACCACACCTTCCGCGTGCACACCGCGGCCGGTGAGGACGTCTACCCGATGACACTGCTCGGCACGTTCTCGCCGTACATGGTGGTGCACGAGACCTCGGTGGTGAAGATCGATCCGTCCATCCCGTTCGAGGTCGCCTGCCTCGTCGGCTGTGGAGTGCCGACGGGCTTCGGTTCGGCCACCCACAGCGCCGACGTGCAGGTCGGCGAGGACGTCGCGATCGTCGGTGTCGGTGGCGTGGGGATCTCGGCGCTGCAGGGCGCGGTCATCTCCGGTGCCCGCTACGTGTTCGCGATCGACCCGGTGGAGTGGAAGCGCGAGCAGGCCATGAAGTTCGGCGCGACACACGCCTTCGCCAGCGTCGAGGAGGCCGCGATGACCATCGCCGAGGTCACCGAAGGGGCCATGGCCAAGAAGGTCATCGTCACCGTCGGTGAGGTCCATGGCAAGGACGTCGACCTGTGGATGGGCATCACCTCGAAGGCAGGCACCTGTGTGCTGACCGGCATGGGCTCCATGATGGAGACCGATGTGACGCTCAACCTCGCGATGCTGACGCTGCTGCAGAAGAACCTGCAGGGCACCATCTTCGGTGGTTCGAGCCCCAAGCTCGACATCCCGATGCTGCTGTCGCTGTACAAGTCGGGAAAGCTCAATCTCGACGACATGGTGACGCGCCAGTACAAGCTCGAGCAGATCAACGAGGGCTACAAGGACATGCTCGACGGCAAGAACATCCGCGGGGTCATCCGCTTCACCGACGAGGATCGCTGACCCCTCGTCGTCCGGCGTGCGACGTCTCGTCCGCCGGTCGGTCGTGATCAGATGGACGACATGTCCGTACTCGATCATCTCGACGACTGGCCGGTGGACAACGTCGCCGCGGCGATCGTGCGCGACGGCTCGACCGTCGCGCACCACGGGGACCCGAACAGACGGTTCCCTCTCGCGTCGGTCAGCAAGCTGCTCACCGCCTACGCAGTCCTCGTCGCCGTCGAGGAGGAGGCCGTCGACCTGACGTCGGAGGCGGGCCCGCCCGGCGCGACCGTCGAGCACCTCCTCGCGCACGCATCCGGTCTCGCGTTCGACTCCGACGAGACGCAGGCGGGCGTGGGGGAGCAACGCATCTACTCCAACACGGGATTCGCCGTCCTCGCCGACACCGTCGCCACGGCGACCGACATCGCCTTCGCCGACTACTTCGCGCAGGCCGTGTGCGAGCCGCTGGGTCTGTCCGACACCGATCTCGACGGGCCCGCCGGCCACGGTGTGCGTTCGACGGTCACCGACCTCGCGCGTTTCGCCGCCGAACTGCTGGACCCGCAGGTGCTCGCCGCCGAGACGCTCGCCGACGCCACCTCGGTCCACTTCGCCGGTCTCGACGGTTTCGTGCCCGGGTACGGCAGACACCGCCCCAACGACTGGGGGCTCGGGTTCGAGATCCGCGCCGAGAAATCACCACACTGGACCGGGTCGACGAACTCGCCCGCGACCGTGGGCCATTTCGGTCAGTCGGGGACCTTCCTCTGGGTCGATCCGGACCTGAAGGCGGCCTGCGTCGTGCTGACCGATCGCCCATTCGGCGCCTGGGCGAAGCCGTTGTGGGCGGACTTCAACGATGCGGTCGTCGCCGCGATCCGCGCCGAACACCGGGCCTGATCACTTCGATCTCAACTGACACTGGCGCAACACGGGTCACATGAGGCACACTTGTGATCGAAGTTGTGCTATCCGCGGTGTCGCAAGGTCGTTGGGGAAGACGTTCCTCGTCGAGACCCGGAGGTAGAACAATGCGCACTCTTTCGCAGTTCGCTGACCTGACGACGGGCGTGGTCTACATCCACTCGTCGCCGACAGCGTTGTGCCCGCATGTCGAGTGGGCGTTGTCGTCGACCCTGGATGCGCGCGCCAACCTGAAGTGGTCGGCGCAGGACGCCGCGCCCGGTCTGCAGCGCGCCACCGTCGACTGGACCGGTCCGGTCGGCACGGGGTCCCGTCTGGCCAACGCACTGCGCGAGTGGTCGGCCCTGCGGTTCGAGATCACCGAGAACGCCAGCGAGGGCGTCGATGGCGAACGGTTCTGCCACGTGCCCGGTCTCGGGCTGTGGCGCGGCTCGATGAGCGCGAACGGCGACGTCATGATCGGGGAGCTCCAGCTGCGCGCCCTGATGGACTCTCAGCCCGACAGCGCCGGCCTCGCCGGACGACTCGACGCCGCTCTGGGAACCGCGTGGGACGAGGCCCTTGAGGCGTTCCGCATGGGCGGTGCCGGCGCCGAGGTCACCTGGCTGCACCAGCGCGTCGGCTGACCCGACCGGTACGACGAGAAAGGCCCTGGACTCCGCGGAGTCCAGGGCCTTTCTCGTTCGAGAATCAGCTGACGGTCACAACGGGATGTTCTTGTGCCGTCCGCGTCGTGCCGGCGCCGAGGCCAGCGCCTCGGCGACGATGCTGCGGGTCTTCGCCGGATCGATGATCTCGTCGACGACACCGATGGACTGCGCACGTCCGACACCGCCGGCGATGGCCTCGTGCTCGACGGCGAGGCGTTCGTGCAGGGCCTCACGCTCGTCGTCGGCCGCAGCGGCCAGCGCCTTCTTGTGCAGGATGCCCACGGCGGCCTTGGCCCCCATGACGGCGACCTCGGAACCGGGCCATGCGAACACGGCCGTGGCGCCGAGCGCCCGCGAGTTCATCGCGATGTAGGCGCCGCCGTAGATCTTGCGGGTCACCAGCGTCACGCGGGGGACCGAGCACTCGGCGAACGCGTGGAGCAGCTTGGCCCCACGACGGACGACGCCGTCCCACTCCTGACCGACACCGGGCAGGTAGCCCGGGACGTCGGTCAGCACGATCAGCGGGATACCGAATGCGTCGCACAGGCGGACGAACCGCGCTGCCTTCTCCGCACTCAGCGAGTTGAGGCAACCACCCATGCGCAGCGGGTTGTTGGCGACCACACCGACACTCCGGCCGGACAACCGCCCGAAACCGACCACGATGTTGGGTGCGAACTTCGGCTGGATCTCCTCGAAGCTGGAGATCTCGGTCTCACCGTCGGCGGCGAGGTCGGTGTCGAGCAGACCGTGCACGACAGGGTGCACGTCGTAGGCCCGACGGTTCGACTCGGGCAGCAACGCCCTCAGGTCGGTGTCCCCGGCCTCGGCGCGCTGACGGCTGAAGTGCCCCTGCTGGCTGAACGTCCCGATCAGGCGGCGGGCACGCCACAGCGCGTCCGGCTCCGAATCGGCGGTGATGTGCGAGACGCCCGACTTCTTGCCGTGCGTCAGCGGTCCGCCGAGCGACTCCATGTCGACCTGCTCGCCGGTGACGCTGCGGACGACGTCCGGTCCGGTGACGAACACCCGACCGGCCGGCGCCATGATGACGATGTCGGTGAGGGCCGGCCCGTAGGCGGCGCCGCCGGCGGCGAAGCCGACGACCACCGAGATCTGCGGTACGTACCCCGAGGCACGCACCATGGCCTCGAACACCTTGCCGACCGCGTGCAGCGCCTCGACACCCTCGGCGAGGCGGGCCCCACCGGAGTGCCAGATGCCCACGATCGGTGCCTGCTCGGCGATGGCGGTGTCGATGGCGTTGACGATGTGCGCACACCCCACCACGCCCATGGCACCGCCCATGACGGTCCCATCGGTGCAGTAGGAGATGGTGCGCACGCCCTTCACCCGGCCGACCGCGGCCTGCACACCCGACTTGTCGCGGGTGTGCAGCAGCGACATCGAGCCCTCATCGAAGAAATTGGTCAATCGCAGCAAGGGGTCGCGTGGATCGACGGATTCCTCCTGGGAAGTGATCGGAGCCATGGTGGTCATCGATTCTCCTAACGATTTCGACAGAGTCACTGTGTGCGCGAGCGCAGCACGTGTGTCAGTAGCGCCCAAAGGCGAGCGCCACATTGTGCCCACCGAATCCGAACGAGTTGTTGATGGCGTAGTCGATTTGCCCGTACCGCGGCTCACCGGCGACGACGTCGAGATTGCACTCGGTGTCCTGGTTCTCCAAGTTGAGCGTCGGCGGGATGACCCCGTCTTCGATCGCCTTGACGGTCAGTACCGATTCCAATGCACCCACAGCCCCGATGGAGTGCCCGAGCGCAGACTTCGGTGCGTACACCGCAGCGTGCTCGCCGATTGCCGAATTGATCGCCAGCGCCTCGGCGGTGTCGCCGATCGACGTCGATGTCGCGTGCGCGTTGACGTGGGAGATGTCGCTGCTCTGCAGCCCGGCGGTCTCCAGCGCGCGACGCATCGCACGCGCGGCACCGGTTCCCTCGGGATGCGGTGCCACCAGGTGGTAGCCGTCGGACGTGATGCCGGTGCCGAGCAGACGCGCATGGATGTGCGCGCCACGAGCCCGGGCGTGGTCCTCACGTTCGATCACCATCAGAGCCGCGGCCTCGCCGAAGACGAAGCCGTCGCGGTCCTTGTCGAACGGACGCGACGCCGCCGCCGGATCGTCGTTGCGGGTGCTCATCGCACGCATCATGGCGAAGCTGGCGATCGGGACCGCGTCGATGAAGCCCTCCACGCCGCCGGTGACGACCATGTCGGCGTCGCCGAGCACGATGTGCCGCCAGGCGTGCGCGATGGCCTCCGAGCCCGACGAGCAGGCCGACACCGGGGTGATGACCCCGGCCCGGGCACCGATGTTCAGGCCGATGACCGCTGCGGGTCCGTTCGGCATGGTCATCGGCACCGCGAGCGGCGACACCTTGCGGTAGTTGCCGGTCAGGGTCATGGCGTCGTGGGCCGCGATGAGGGCGTCGCCACCACCGAGGCCGGTACCGAGAACGACCGCAAGACGGTCGTGGTCGACCTCGGGCTCGCCCGCCTGCTCCCACAACCGCTTGCTCATCACATGGGCCATGCGCTCGACATAGCTCATGCGTCGTGCCTCGACGCGTGACACCTCCTCGGTGGGGTCCTTCACCAACTTGCCGCCGATACGAACCGGCAGGTTGTACTTGGTGAGCCAGTCATCGGTGAGAGCACCGATACCGGACTCGCCGGCGATCAGGCCCTTCCAGGTGGAGTCGAGATCCTCACCCACGGACGTCGTGGCGACCATGGAGGTCACCACGACGCTGGGAAAGTTCCCCGCCGCTGTTGAGAATTCGCGAAGAGATGATGTCAATTAGTTCACTCAGCCTTCTTGTTGGAGTCCACCTGCGCCTTGATGGCTGCGGCGGCTTCCGGGTTCTCGGCCTCGAGCTTCTGGATGTACGAGACGGCGTCACCAACGGTGCGCAGGCCGGCCAGATCCTCGTCCGGGATCTTCACTCCGTACTTGTCCTCGGTCTGCACTGCGATCTCGACCATCGACAGCGAGTCGATGTCGAGGTCGTCGACGAAGGACTTGTCGACGGTGACCTCGGAGGGCTCAATACCGGTGACCTCTTCGATGATCTCCGCGATGCCGGCAATGAGTTCGTCCTGAGTCGCCACTGGGTGACTCCCTTCTGTTGTTCGTTCTTCGACTTCACATGGTTCCGGAAGCGGTGGTCTGACCACCGTTTGGACCGACGATCACGGTGTGCTCGTCCTCCGGGGGCGCCTGCGGTGTGCGGCGCCGCTATCCAAGCTCTGTGATCGCCTCGAGATCGGAGGGGGTCTTGAGGGCACGGGTCGGTGTGCCCTTCAACTCGCGCTTGGCGATACCGGTCAGCGCCCCGGCGGGGGGCAGCTCGACCAGTCCGCTGACCCCGAGCTCGCGCATCGTTGCCGAGCAGAGATCCCATCGAACCGGGTTGGTCACCTGGGCGACCAGCTTCGCGAGGGCGTCGGTGCCCGTCGTGACCGGCTTGCCGTCGAAGTTCGACAGCAGCACGCAGGTGGGGTCCTGCGGCGTGATCGACGCGGCGGCGGCGGCCACCGCGTCCTGGGCGGGCGCCATGTACCGGGTGTGGAAGGCGCCTGCGACGGACAGCTTACGGGTTCGCGCCTTCTCCGGCGGGTTGGCGATGAGCTCGTCGATCGCCTCGACCCGTCCGGCGGCCACGATCTGGCCGACCGCGTTCCGGTTGGCCGGGATCAGGTCGAGCTCGGCGAGGCGGTCGAGCACCTGCTGCTCGTCGCCGCCGAGGACCGCGGCCATGGTGGTGGGTTCGAGCGCGCAGGCCTTGGCCATCTCGGCGCCTCGGATGGCAGCCAGGGAGACGGCCTCGTCACGACTGATGACGCCGGTGATCGCGGCCGCGGCCAATTCCCCGATCGAGTGGCCCGCGACGACGAGCTCCGACGGCAGGGATCCGCGCTTGACGATCTCGTCGTACGCGATGAGGGCGGACACGACGACGAGCGGCTGCGTCACCGCGGTGTCGGTGATCTCCTCGGCGGTCGCGGTGGTCCCGAGCCGCTCGAGCTGGAGGCCGGTGAGTTTCGACCACGTGGCGACCTGGTCCTGTACGCCGGGTAGCTCGAGCCACGGCTCGAGCATCCCGGGGGTCTGTGAGCCCTGTCCGGGCGCTAGCAACGAGAGCACTTGATCAGAGAACACCCTGTGGGCTCGTCGTGTGGGTGTTGGTGGGGCCGAACCTTGCGCCGAGCTTTTGTGCGGTTCCTACAAACGGCTGTCTGCACGTATCCCGTTTGTCACCGTATCGAGACTCGTGATAGTGAACAGTCGAAACCGGGGCTCAATAGGAGGTTCACCAGAAAAACCGAAACCAGTGTGACGCATGGGACTCATGTATGCGGTTCGTGTCGAACCTGTGCCAGACGTCCAACCGTCGAAGCCACCCGCAGGACGTACGCGTCGCGCGGATTCATGGGGTCCCGGCCGGTCACCTCGGCTATCCGCTTTAGTCGATATCTCACAGTATTTGGGTGAACGAACAGTTCCCGTGCGCACGATTCGACCGATCCGCCGGAATCCAGGTACGCGTCGAGCGTGGTCGTCAGGGTGGCCCCGCCCTTGGCCAAGGGGATCACCAGGAAGTCGTTGAGCGTCGTGACGGCGGCGGAGTCGCCGAGCAGCGCGCGTTCGGGGAGCAGCTCCCAGCTGTGCACCGGACGTGGTGCCCCCGGCCAGCCGGCCACCGCGTCCATGCCCGCCAGGGCCTCCACGGCACTCGAATGGGCCGCGCCGAGGTTGGCGGTGGTGTGCCCGATGACGACCGGCGCGTCCGCGAAATGGGTCAGCAGTTTCGCCACGAAGGGATCACTCGCGTCCATCTGCCCGCTGACGATGGCGACCAGGTGCGTTCCCTGCACGACCGACAGCGCCGACCGTTCGTGTTGGCGGGCGGTGGTGTGGATGGCGAGCGGGACCGACACGTTGAGTTCGGGTGGTGGGTACCCGACGACGACCGTCGCGGACGCATCGGCGTCCCAGTTGAGGGCCGCGGCGCGCGACAGCAGAGTCGGGCCGCTGTCGCCGCGGACCACCGCGTCGACGACGAGGGCCTCGAGCCGTGAGTCCCATGCGCCACGGGACTCGGCCGCCGAGGCGTAGATGGCCGCGGCGGCGAAGCCGATCTCGCGGCCGTAACGCAGGACCGACTCGGTGAGCGCCCGCAGCTGCGCGTCGTTGCGGGCGAGCAGTGGGAGCCACTTCTCGAAGAACTCCATCGCCACGCGGACCATCTCGACCGACTGCAGCAGACTGATCCGGCGCGCCAGATCCTGGGGCACGACCTGGAACGCGGTCACGGTGAACTTCACGTTGCCGTCGGGATCCTGCAACCACTCGACGAAGTTGACCACCGCGGTCTGCACGACCAGCTGCACGCTGGCGCGCTGACCGGCCTCGAGATCGGCGAAGTAGGGGAGTTGGTCCTGCATCGAGTGCACGGCCTCGGTGGCCAGCCGACCGCTGTACTGCTTGACGCGCCGCAACAACGTGTCCGGCAGGGCGTCGTGCATGTTGGCCGGAGCCGGCACGCGCGCGCCCCGCGCGCTGAACAGGTCACCGGGGTTCTGTTCGGGCACGTGGGGGCTGTCGGTCACCTGATCACTGTAGGTGCTCGACGTGCGGGGATCCGCCGATCGCCCCGCACCGCGCCACCGCATGAGCTGCGGCGCGGTGTGGGACGACGGTGATCGATCAGGACACGCCCGGATCCGACGTCTGCTCCGGCGCCGCGAGGACGTCGGTGATGTCGTACCGGTCGGCGGCCTTCGCGGCGACGGAGAACTCGATGTGTCCCTCCCGAGCGAGGGCCGCCAGCACGCCGACAGCGATCGACTCGGCGTCGACGTTGAAGAACCGGCGCGCGGCCGGACGGGTGTCGGAGAACCCGAACCCGTCGGTACCCAGGGTCAGATAGGTGCCGGGCACCCACGCGCGGATCAGCTCGGGCAGCCCACGCATGAAATCGCTGACCGCCACGAACGGTCCCTGCGCAGAGGACAGGGCCGAGGTGACGAACGGCTGCTCGTGCTCGCCGTCCGGATCACGGAGCGATGCCTTCTCGTAGGCGACACCGTCGCGGGTGAGTTCACCCCACGACGTCACCGACCAGATGTCGGCCGCGACGTCCCAGTCCTGGGCGAGCAGTTCCTGCGCCCGGATCGCGTCGGTCATCGTGACGCCCGAGACCAGGATGTTCGCCGGGTACTGCTTCTTCTCGGGTGCGGTGTGGCACTTGTAGATGCCCTTGAGCACACCGGTGACGTCGAGGTCCTCGGGCTGCGCCGGCTGCGAGATCGGCTCGTTGTAGACGGTGATGTAGTAGTAGATGTTCTCCGGGTCGTCGCCGTACATCCGCCCCAGCCCGTCGACGATGATGTGCGCCATCTCGTAGGCGTAGGCCGGGTCGTAGGCCACCACCGCCGGGTTCGTCGACGCGAGCACCAGCGAGTGCCCGTCGGCGTGTTGCAGACCCTCGCCGGTCAGCGTCGTCCGACCCGCGGTCGCACCGATCACGAACCCGCGCGCCATCTGATCGGCCGCGGCCCACAGGCCGTCGCCGGTCCGTTGGAAGCCGAACATCGAATAGAAGATGTAGAGCGGGATCATCGGCTCGTCGTGGGTCGCGTACGAGGTCCCGACCGCCGTGAACGATGCGGTCGAGCCGGCCTCGTTGATCCCCTCGTGCAGGATCTGACCGATCTCACTCTCCTTGTAGGCGAGCATCAGCTCGGCGTCGACCGAGGTGTAGAGCTGACCGTTGCGGTTGTAGATCTTCAGCGACGGGAACCACGAGTCCATACCGAAGGTGCGGGCCTCGTCCGGGATGATCGGCACGACGCGCTTGCCGACCTCCTTGTCGCGCATCAGTTCCTTGAAGATGCGCACGAGCGCCATCGTCGAGGCGACCTGCTGCTTGCCCGAACCCTTGGCCATGGCCTTGATGACACCGTCGGTCGCCGGCTTGAGCGTCTTGCTCTTCGTCCGTCGGACGGGCAGGAATCCGCCGAGGGTCTTGCGCCGGTCGAGCATGTACTGGATCTCCGGTGCATCCGCGCCGGGGTGGTAGTACGGCGGCAGATACGGGTCTTTCTCGAGCTGCTCGTCGGTGATCGGGATACGGCAGCTGTCGCGGAAGTCCTTGAGGTCGTCGAGCGTCAGCTTCTTCATCTGGTGCGTCGCGTTGCGGCCCTCGAAGTGCTTGCCGAGGGTGTAGCCCTTGATGGTGTGCGCCAGGATCACCGTCGGCTGCCCCTTGTGGGCCATCGCCGAGGCGTACGCGGCATGAACCTTGCGGTAGTCGTGGCCGCCGCGCTTGAGCTTCCAGATGTCGTCATCGGAGATGTCCTTGACCAGTTCCTTCGTGCGCGGATCGCGCCCGAAGAAGTGTTCGCGGACGAACGCGCCGTCGTTGGCCTTGTACCCCTGGAAGTCGCCGTCGGGCGTGGTGTTCATCAGGTTCACCAGGGCGCCGTCGCGGTCGGCGTGCAGGAGGGCATCCCATTCGCGGCCCCAGACGACCTTGATCACGTTCCAGCCCGCGCCGCGGAAGAACGACTCCAGCTCCTGGATGATCTTGCCGTTGCCGCGGACGGGACCGTCGAGACGCTGCAGGTTGCAGTTGATGACGAAGGTCAGGTTGTCGAGACCCTCGGTGGCCGCCACGTGGGCGAGGCCGCGCGATTCGGGTTCGTCCATCTCACCGTCGCCGAGGAACGCCCACACGTGCTGGTCGGAGGTGTCCTTGATGCCGCGGTCGTTGAGGTAGTGGTTGAACCGCGCCTGGTAGATGGCGTTCATCGGTCCGAGGCCCATCGAGACGGTGGGGAACTGCCAGAACTCGGGCATGAGCCGCGGGTGCGGATACGACGGCAGGCCGCCGCCCTCGCCTGCGTGGCTGTGTTCCTGACGGAACCCGTCCATGCGGTGTTCGTCGATCCGGCCCTCGAGGTAGGCGCGCGCGTAGATGCCGGGGGAGGCGTGGCCCTGGATGAAGATCTGGTCGCCGCCGCCGGAGTGGTCCTGGCCGCGGAAGAAGTGGTTGAAGCCGACCTCGTAGAGCGCCGCCGAGGAGGCGTAGGTGGAGATGTGCCCGCCGACGCCGACGCCCGGTCGCTGGGCGCGGTGCACCATGATCGCGGCGTTCCAGCGGATGAACGCCCGGAATCGACGTTCGACGTCCTCGTCACCGGGGAACCACGGCTCGTTCTCGGTCGGGATGGTGTTCACGTAGTCGGTCGAGGTCAACGACGGGATCGACACGCGCTTCTCGCTGGCGCGTTCGAGCAGTCGCAGCATGAGGTAGCGCGCGCGTCCCGGACCGGCGTTCTCCAACAGCCCGTCGAAGGACTCCAACCACTCGTCGGTCTCCTGCGGATCGATGTCGGGTAGGTAGGACGCCACGCCTTCGCGGATGACGCGGACCCGGTCGGTGCCCGAGGAGCGGTCCTTGCCGCTGCCGCCGCGTGCTTCCTGCGTGCTCTGCTCTGTCACTGGTGGATAACTCCTCGTGTCGACCGGCATGTTGTGGCCGGAACCTGATCGGCTCACCGAGAGCGGAATGTGCGTCCGCGTCGGTGCGACCCCGAACCCGGCATGGTGGCGCCGGAGCGAGGTACGTCACCAATCGTGCCGTATGTGATCTCCGATTGGCACCGCAGCGGTCAACTAGGTGCGATAGGTCTCCTCCAGCGGGTGCTCAGCGGCGTGTCGGACTCGGCTGACGTGTTGGTCCGCCTGTGTCGGCTGAGGCACTATTCATCTGTGAAGGGTCAGAGCGCGGGCGCGTCGGCGCGCACGCATCACGCGGTCGGCGCGCTGATGATGGGCACGCTGCTCTGCCTGGCGACGGGGTGCACCTCCGCCGTGGACGGGTCCGGCCGGGTCGACGCGGTCGCGGCCGGCCAGTACCGCGCCGATCAGTCCTCGAGTGCGGCCCGCAGCAGTCAGGCCGCGACGTCGGAGGCCGAGTACAGTCTGTGCGCGACGGTCTCCACCTCCGCGGTGTCGATGCTGCGTACCTACAACGCGTTCGTCGCCGCCCTGAACTCGAAGCAGGACTATGCAGATCTCGGGGGAGTCGACCGGCGGGCGGTCGATGAGTTCGCCCGCGGCTCAGGGGCTATCACCGACGCGCTGACCGGTGAGGTGTCCGACGGAGTCCGTGCGCCGGCCCAGGCGTTCGTCGACCGTACAGCTGCGTTGTCGCGAGCGGTCGGCACCAGGACGCGGGCGCCGCTCAACGCCGCATCGACTGCCTGGATCCGCGCCCGCGACGCCATCCTCGATTCCTGCGGCCCGTACGCGGCATCGAGTTCCTCCGCCACGCCCGCGGTTCCGGCGTCGCCGTCCGGCTCGCCGGGAGGATGAACGCCTTCGGTGGGTCCGATATCGGGCTCACCGGCCACGACGCCGTCCGACACCCGCGCGGGATCGGCGACTCGGCTTGCAACTTGGCCGCACACGCTGTTCTCTAGTACCAATCGGCCGATTTCCCATCGGGACGTCGGCGCACGACATGTTCGGTCGGGAAACCTATGAGGAGGTCGCACGCGTTGGTTGCCGCTGCGGATGGTAATCGCGCCGAGAAGCTCGGATTCACGCCGGGCATGGTGGTGCAGGAGCTCGGGTGGGACGAGGACACCGATGACGACCTCCGCGTCGACATCGAGGATCGCGTCGGCGCCGAGATGCTCGACGAGGACTCCGATGAGGTCATCGATGTCGTCGTCCTCTGGTGGCGCGATGACGACGGCGATCTCGTGGACGCCCTGATGGATGCCATCGGACCGCTCGCCGACGACGGATACGTCTGGGTGTTCTCCCCCAAGACGGGCACGTCGGGATATGTCGACCCGGCCGAGATCGCGGAGTCCGCGCCGACGGCGGGACTCACCCAGACCTCGGTCATCAGCCTGGGGGATTGGTCCGGATCGCGCTTGGTGCAACCCAAGTCGCGGTCGGCGAAGCGCGCGTGATCGACTCCTCCGCCACCGGTGCGGGATCGCTCGACCAGATGGCTCGCGTGGCGATGGACTCCCCGGCCGCCACTCCGTCGCGACCGCTACCGCCCGGCTCGATCGCGCCGGACTTCGAGCTCCGCGACCAGAACAACCAGCGCGTGAGCCTGCAGGCGGCACGCGCCACCAAGAAGGTCCTCGTGGTCTTCTTCCCGCTCGCCTTCACCGGTACCTGCGAGGGCGAACTCGCCATCCTGCGTGACCGTCTCCCCGATTTCGAGACCGACCGGACCACCCTGGCGGCCATCTCGGTCGGTCCGCCCCCGACGCACAAGATCTGGTCGTCGGCGCAGGGATTCCTGTTCCCGATCCTGTCGGACTTCTGGCCGCACGGGGTGACCGCGATGAACTACGGGGTGTTCAACGCGCGGGCCGGGTACGCCAATCGCGGCACGTTCGTCGTCGGTCAGGACGGCATCATCACCTTCTCCGACGTGGTCGGGCCCGGGGAGGCACGCGACGACACGCTCTGGGAGCGGGCTCTCACCGCTCTGCACTCGTAGCGGACCCACTCGGGCGATTTTCGCGTCGCCCGGTGGCGCGATAGATTCTTGTCTGCATCGGCGCCGTGGCGCGCCATCAGCGCGTATAGCTCAGTGGTTAGAGCTCTGGTCTTACACACCAGC
>NZ_JAEMTF010000198.1 GCF_016462415.1 Williamsia sp.
GGCTGCGGAACTCGTAGTTCGCGAGCTCCTGCACGGCCTGCGCGGTCGACGGCGAGAGGTTCTCGATCTGCATCTCGGCGAACCGGGCGTCGTCGTCGAGGTCACGGGCGAGTTGCTTCCGCTCGGCCAGAACGGCTTTGTCGAGCAGCTCCTTCACCTCGGCGAAGGTCCCGTCGAGGTTGCGCTTGGACAACAGTTCCTGGCGTTTGCGGTTGATCTCCTCGCGCAACTTGTCGAGACCACGCATGTCCTTGGTGCCGCGCCGCAGGTATTCGCGCATGGCGCGCTGCGGCGACACCCCGGCCATCACGTCGGCGCCGATCTCGTCGAGCGCCTCCCGGAGATCGACCGGAGGCGCCAACGGGTCAGGACCGCCGGTGTACCGGCGATACCGCGAGCGGTGGAACTTGTTGCGGGCCATCAGACCCCCCGTTCGTCGAGATTCACTGCGATTGTCGTGTGCCGGGCACGGTCAGCCGTAGATGGTCTGACCGGAGTCATCGGCCTCCTTGCCGATGCGGCGGGCCAGGAACAGCCCCTCCAGCGCGAGTTCGAGTGCGCTGGCACGTTCTCCGTCGTCGGTCGCCTCGAGGCGCTCGGCGATGGCGTCGACGACCGGTCCGGTCACGTCCGGCGCCGGGATCGAGGCGAGGAGCTCTTTTGCGGTGACGCGGTCGCCGGTGACGACGGGCTCACCGGACTCGAGTGCCGAGACCAACGCGGCCATGTCGATGCCGGCGAGGTGTGCGCGGACGGTGTCGGCGGTGGCCTTGCGTAGCAGGTGCTCGAGGATCTCCATCTCGCGCCCCTCTTCGCCGGACTCGAACTCGACCTTGCCGCGGAGCACCTCGATCACCGATTCGAGGTCGACGACGCGGGCGACGGCCGACTCCTCGCCGACGATCGTGGCTCGGTGCAGGGCCGCCGCGGCGACGGTCTCGGCGCCGGCGATGGCGAAGCGGGCGGAGATGCCCGAGCGCTGGTCGACCGACGGGTGGTCGCGGACGTACCGGGTGAAGCGAGCCAGGATCTCGGTGATGAACGAGGGCACGGTGGCGACGAGGTCGGCCTCCTGCTCGATGACGGCGGTCTCGTCGTCGAGCTCGAGCGGGTAGTGCGTGCGGATCTCGGCGCCGAAGCGGTCCTTGAGCGGGGTGATGATGCGGCCGCGGTTGGTGTAGTCCTCGGGGTTGGCGCTGGCCATCAGCATCACGTCGAGCGGTAGGCGCAGCGAGTAGCCGCGGACCTGGATGTCGCGCTCCTCCATCACGTTGAGCATCGACACCTGGATGCGCTCGGCGAGGTCGGGGAGCTCGTTGATGGCGACGATGCCGCGGTGCGCGCGCGGGATGAGTCCGAAGTGGATGGTCTCCGGGTCGCCCAGGCTGCGGCCCTCGGCCACCTTCATGGGGTCGACGTCGCCGACGAGGTCGCCGACGGAGGTGTCGGGGGTGGCCAGCTTCTCGGCGTAGCGCTCCGAGCGGTGCTTCCACTCGATCGGCAGATCGTCCTGCAGGTTGGCTGCCTTGCGGATCGATGCCGGGGTGATGGGCTCATAGGGGTGCTCGTTGAGCTCGGCGCCCTCGATCACCGGGGTCCACTCGTCGAGCAGGCCGACGAGGGTGCGCAGCAGGCGGGTCTTGCCCTGTCCGCGCTCACCGAGCATGACCACGTCGTGACCGGCCAGCAGAGCGCGTTCGAGCTGGGGGATCACCGTGGTCTCGAAGCCGACGATGCCCGGCCAGGGGTTGGTGCCCGACCGCAGTGCGGTGAGCAGGTTGTTACGGATCTCGTCCTTGATGGTGCGTTGAACGTGGCCCGATGCGCGCAGTTCACCAAGAGTGCGGGCTGAAGGATGGGCGGTCGCAGGAGACGTCACGTACTCCACGCTACGAGGGTTTGCGATGGTGCGCACTCAAGGGTGCTCGAGACCCCGCTCTCCCACCCGTTCCCGCGACACGATTCGACTCCCGCGACGGCGATCTCCGTCGCGGGAGTCGAGTGATGTCGCTTGAACGTCGATGGATCCGAACGCGTCCTGTTCGCGTCCAACTCGGGTGACGACGACACCCGACGACCCCGACCGTCTGCTCCGCCGCGGCGATGCCCAGGCCGCCGGCATCACCGACCGCCACCTCATGTCTCGGGTTCGCAGTGGTGAGCTCATCCGGCTGCGTCCCGGCGTGTACGCGGCCGACATGGAACGCACACCCGAGTCGATGCACCGACTCGAGATCCTGGCGACAGAGCATCACCTGTTGACGGTCAGTCATCGATCGGCTGCCGTTCTACACGGCCTCCGGATGCTCAAAGCGGACCTGAGCAGGATCGACGTGAGCTCCGGCAGTCGGTCGGGTGGTCGGATCCACCCGACGCGGCACATCCACAGCGGCCTGCTCGATGCCGACGACGTGGTCATCGTCGACGGGGTGGCGGTGACCTCGCTGGAGCGCACCGCAGCCGACGTCGCCTGCATGGGCGACTTCGACCGCGCACTGGTCGTCTTGGATTCAGCACTGCGGGCGGGTGCCGACTGTGACGCCATCGGCGAGATCCTGGCTCGTCGCCGACGCCGGGGCGTCTCCACGGCACGGATTGCGCTGTCCGTGGCCGACCGCAATGCCGAGAGTGTGGGCGAATCGTGGAGTAGGGCGCAGATGATCACCGCCCGGTTGCCACTACCCAGGCTGCAGGACGGCCGGGTGATCCGCGGACGACGCGTGATCACCGACTTCGACTGGGACCGACAGCTCGTCGGCGAGTTCGACGGCCACATCAAGTACGGGCGCCTGCTACGACCGGGGCAGACCGTCGTCGATGTCGTGGCCGACGAGAAAGCTCGCGAGGACCTGTTGAGGTGGGATGGCTCGATGGTCCTGCGCTGGGTGTGGTCGGACCTCGAACGGCGGCGCGTCGTCGGGATCGTGGCGCCGTGGCTCCACCGACTCGGCCTGATGTGACACGTGCCTTGCGCGACATCGCTCGACTCCCGCGACGGGGATCACTGTCGCGGGAGTCGAGCGGCGTCGCGGGAGCGGACAGCGTCAGCGGATGGCCAGCCACACGGCCAGGCCCAGACCGCCGATGCCGATGGCGAT
>NZ_JAEMTF010000030.1 GCF_016462415.1 Williamsia sp.
TTGCAGCGGCTTCGGGCCAATCCGGCAGTTGTCGAGGAGATTTCGCAGATTCTCGCTGTCACCACCGAGACAATCAACCACATTCCTGGGCGAACGTTCAAAAGCCTGGGCCTGTCCACACATACGCACTACCGCCGTGAAGAGGCCCTCGCAGCCATTCGCTTCGCGGACTTGACGCGCAGCGCGAAGGGACAGGCTGGAGGCGTGACGTGGAGTCCGGATGGCAAGATCGCCGCCCTGTTCGTCAACTTCCATAAAAGCGAAGGCGAGTTCACGCCCTCAACGATGTATCGAGATTTCCCGATCTCTCGCGACATCTTCCACTGGGAGTCACCGAACAACACTTCTGTCGACTCCCCCATAGGACAGCGCTACATCCAGCAGCGCGAGACGGGGCGATCCGTGTTGCTGTTCGTTCGCGACCGGCCCACCGGGCCGTTGGGCGCCAACCCGTTCCTGTTCCTCGGCCCGGTTGACTATGTGAGCCATGAAGGTGAGCGGCCCATCGCCATCACCTGGAGACTGCGACGGCCTATGCCTGCTGACACGTTCGCTAGCGGATCGGTTGTCGCAAGTTAAATTCATCCGAAGCAATTTGGCAGAGGCAGGTGAGCGGATCGCCGGTGCGCTTCATCTCAGTCACACAAATCAGGGTTCGACCAATACCTGACCTGCACCTACGCGACAAAGTCCACGATCCGCACGACAGCGCGCGTCGGCGGCGCCGAGAATTCCGAAGGATCAAATGCGCTGTCGACAAGCCATTCCCCAACCCTAGAAGGTAGTCGGCAGTCGGAGTCGACAGGCACCTCTGCGCTTAGACGGACCTGTTCCTGTCCGACCAAGAATCCAGTCTCGTCAAAAAATTCGATTGCTATCGAGGGAACTGACACACAGAACGGTACCGAAGCGTCGAGCCGCTTCTCGTCATGGATCCAGTCCGCATCTCGGAACATGGCCCACACATCACTGAGCTTGCCTACCAGAATGGTTCCGGATAGCTTGATGTTTCCGTACTCAACTCCGTCGGATACTGCTCGGAAGGCCAGGACGTCAGCCGAGTCGATTCGTAAACTGACTCCCTTTCGCCCGGTCTCATCAACGATCTCGACGTCGAGCTTCACCGGCTGGGTTGGGAGCCGGAAGGCGCCACCTTCGTAGGCGTCGAAACAAGCAACGGTAATGAAAACATCATCGTGATCAAACGATGACCTAGTGTCGAAGGGCCTGGACCCCGAAAACCGGATTGGTTTCAGCAGATCTTCTCCGCTCGCAAAGAATGCCAACAGGCTGATATCGAACTCGGAAAGACTTCGCGAGCTGATCGTCACCACAATCGGTGCTGAGAGTTCCCGACTGAACCGGAAGCAGTCAACCCAACCCAACGGGTTAAATCGCGCGGTACCAAACAAGTTAACCTCGTGGAACGGACTTCCGCCATCGTCGAACTCAGTAGTGACCCGCGCGCGTATCTCGAGGACTTCCCAGCCGCGCTTCGATAGGGCATCTCTATTGATATCGACCAGGATTTCAGTAGTTCTTTTACCGTTTTCATCAATTTTTCTGACCGTCCGCGGGCGCGTAGGACTAGCCAGCTCGACACTGCTTTCGAGAGGGCCCGCGAGGGGCACGGAGTCCTCTCGTTGCAGCGATACTGCATCTGCGGGCCCGGCGTCTGACGCTATTCGCGGCCCAACAGGCGGGACTTGCGGTATAGGGAATTGCGTATCTTGCGTCCAATTCTTGCCGTCCCACCACCTGAGAAGTCCGGCGACCGTGGGATCGAAGTACCAACCCGCAGCTAGCTGGTTCATTTGCTACTACCTAACCTGACACGAACAGTGGCTTGTGAACACTCGTGGCACTCTTGCGAGTGCGAGCGGGATGAGTCTATAAAGCGCGCGTCAAGGTATCCGCTAACCTCCTTCACTCGTCGAAGACAAGCCTGAGGTCTTCGGCGCCCTCTCGTAGCAACAGCTCATTCGCAACAAGACGCGTCACAATGCCGCTCAGCGAAGCGCGAATTTCTGCACCTAGCCGCTGCCAACCAAATACTGCGGCGGTTTGTTTGACCAAAGTTGTTTCGTCGAGCACTACAGCGTCTTGGACGAGACGTAGCATGGTGTGCTCAATCTCCTCCGGCGGCACGAGACTCACTTTGCGCTCACCTGAATGCTCTCCGGGGATACGAACCGAAGTGGTCTTTGCATCTCGGACACGGTAGAAACCTTCGGTATCAGGGCCGCGTTCGTGTGCACGGGCTAGAGCTTCGTCAACAGACTTGCGAATCTGAGCGCCAATTCGTCCGACCCCCCACGCCTCTCTGAAACGCTCATGTAGTAGCTCGCGATGGATCGGCGCCTCGGCGCGAATAACCTTGCCAAAATATTCCGCCATATCGCGAACGCCTTCGATCGTCTTAGGGTCGCGGGCTCTCAGCGGAGATCCTTCGTATTCGACGTACTCAATCGTCCAATCGAAATCCGCTCCATCCAGCACCTCCTCGTAAGTGACTTCCTCCGCCACCGACTCAGGCTGTCTCGCTCGCGTCGTCTGACTACCCGACAACCGAATCGCTTCCTCAATATTCGCTTTGAGTCTGCCTTCTTGTAGCGCTCGATCACGCCACCAACTCAGCCCCCAGATGCGATGGAGCCTCCAGCCGAGTCCCTCCAGGACCTGCTGACGCAGCCGGTCTCGGTCTCGAGCCGTCTGACCTGAGTGGTAAGCAGCCCCGTCGCACTCAATACCGAGGGCATACTCGCCTGGGCGTTCGGGGTGTCGAATAGCCATATCGATGCGGTAGCCAGCCACCCCAACCTGTGGGACGACGGTGTATCCCCACGACCGGATTCTCGCAATAACCTGCTCCTCGAAGACGCTCTCAGCCTCGCCTTCGCTTTCGCGGATTTCCAAAGCCAGAGCAGCGTGGCCTCTCTCGGCGAAATCGAGGTACTGCTGAAGATGCAGGATCGATGGATTGGAGGTCGAGGGCATCTCAGCCGCTATAAAGGACGAGACAACTTCAATTCGTTTACGCGCACGCGTGGTAGCGACGTTGAGCCGTCGCCAGCCCCCGTCGCGATTAAGCGGACCAAAGTTGGCAGTGAACTTTCTGTTCTCGTCGGGCCCGTAACCGACGGAAAACAGAATGATGTCACGCTCGTCGCCCTGAACGTTCTCCAAGCTCTTCACGAAGAACCCGCCCAATCGGTCGTGATCCGTGAGAATTCCTGCAAGAACGGGATTCTGGGCGCTCTGCGCCTCAATCTCTTGGAGCACCCTGTCTGCTTGGGCACCTGAGAATGTGACGACGCCAATCGAGTCATTCGGGCGATGTCGCCTGAACCAGATCAGACGTTCGACCACTTTGGACGCCTCGATCGGGTTGTCTCGGCTCGTCCCGCGGCGGTAGACGCCGTTTACCGGTAGCAACGACACACCGAGGTCAGGCGCATCGAACACCGCGCCCGGAAAGGTCATCAGTCGACCGTCGTAGAACCGATGGTTCGAGTAGGCAATGAGGTCTTCATGCCGGCTGCGGTAATGCCAATTTAGCGGTAGCGAACTCAACCCACCTGCGCCCTTGGCCAGGTCGAGAACAGATTGAAAGTCAGACGCCTCGTTGTCTTCGTCTTCATCGGCTTCGTCTGCCGCGGCTGAGAAGAAGTCGGTGGGAGGCAGCTGCTTTTGGTCGCCCGCGACGATGAGCTGGCTGCCGCGGTAGATGCAGTTGAGAGCATCAGAAGGCAGCACCTGCGATGCCTCGTCAAAAATGACGACGTCAAATCGCACTGACCTCGGAAGGTACTGCGAGACCGATAGCGGACTCATCATGAAGCACGGCTTCAGCTGCTGCACTAGGCCAGAAGCTTCATCGAGCAATAGTCGGACTGGCTTATGCCGAGTCTTCTTCTCACCTTCGCGTTTGATCACAGACGCGCTTCGACTCGTCAAACTGCTCGGCGCGCGGGAGTTGCAGCGGTCAATCACCCGCGCGTGGGCGTTTCGGATCAGCGCTCGATCAAGGTCCTGGTACCTAGCGACGAGGTCGTCGCGGCTGTTTGACCGATAATCCAACAACCGAGTGTCGCGGCTCGTCCTATCGTCCACCCAGGCCTCTAGGACGACATACTCGACCGCTGCCGCGACTTCATTCTGTGATCGTGGCTGCCGCTTCAACTCGAGCAGTATCGAATCGAGTTGAATTGTGGCCGCCCAGCGCAGTTCGCGCTGAGCGGCACACCACATCTCGATCTCCCTCGGTGCAGTCTCTTCCATCTCTTCGAACAGTTCAAGAGCTTGATCGAGTCCGGGATCACACTCGGCACGAAGCTCAGCTACACGACGATCGAGGAAGAGAGCGAACAGCTCGTCCCGGCGCACAATCCATGCGTCGTGCCGGCATGCCAGCTCAGATTGAGGTATCACGCAACGATCAAGACGGCGGGCATCATCCGCGTCTATCGCCCGGGGATAGAGCCGCTGGACGGCCTTCGAGTGACCTATCGCGTACCTGAGACCCTCAAAATCCGTGGCAAGACTGAGTTCATCACCAAAATTCGCCACATCAGACGCACAGAACTCACCCTGCGCGGCCTCGAGCCGAATGACGTTTCCCGCCTGACCGACCAACTCAGCTGCCTGTAGAACAGTCAGGTCGCGCTGCGCGATTGACGACACAACCTCGACCACGTGCCGCACCAGGTCAGTCTCGTCGACCGCTGAGGTCAACCAGCCTCGAGTGGCGACGAGCGAAGCCTTCTCTGACACCTGCGACTTAAGTTCTGCCGGGAGGCTCTGTAAGAGTCGCCCAAACTTCTGTTCTGCCAACGTAACACGCTGCGCCAATGGCAGCAGACGCGGATTTGGAGTTGAATGCATCGAAAGCTGCGCGGCAAGCGCTGCCGGGTTGGCATCAATCCCAGCTAGTCGCAGGGCTTCTCGAGCGTTACCAATCGCGGATCCAATCTCGCCGAACTCTGTCTGTGTTCCCTGGTAGCGGCTGCCAAGCTCTCGCGCGTGCGTGCCCTCGGCGCGCCGCATATCGGATACGGCCTGCTGCCAGCTCGCAGCTTCCTCTAAGTGGCCGAGCACCGATTTGTCGGTTCGGCCGGACACCGACACTGCCTTGATTAGCTTCCGGTCTCTCCGCGCTGCACCACCCCACTTTCTAAATCCAACGTGAGTCTCCCGGAAACGCACCACCAGCGATGGCAGATCCAATTCCAGCGCTGCCGGCGTGAACACAGTATGTAGTGCCTGGTGACGACGATTGACGTGTTCGACTACCGCATCCATCGCCCGAGCCGCCTGGACCACCCTTTCCACCTCAACAGTGTTGAGCCAGAATGCCTCTGGACGGTTTTGCGCCGAAGCGAGCTGCGCCAAACGCGAGATGTCCCCAGACCGCTGCATCGAAACATCCGTGTCCGACAAACCAAGAATCTCGACAAGTTCGGCGACATCCGATAGCACCTCGCCTGCAGTGACGTTTAAGGCGGTCAAAGTAGTCGCAATGCCGTCCATATCCCTCGCGGTAGAGGAGTTGACGATCCTGTCGTTGTTGAGCGCCTGGCTCAGTGGCGCGCTCAGACTAGGATTAATCTCGCGCCACCGTACGTAGCCGCTCTCATGCAACGATTCGGTCTCGAGAGCAATTTCGTTGACGGCGGCCTGGCCTTGCGCGAGTCTCCCTTCTATGGTTTCGAGATCGGAATGGTCGTACCAGACTGGAAATCCTGGCCTTCGTAGATCCAATTCCGCGAGGAGGCTAAGCCGTGCATTCAAGCTCTCTGCGCTTGAATCAAGCTTGAGCCCAAGGTCTTCGTCGATCGTGTGCAGACGATCCTGGAGTAATCCGAGGCCTTCAATCGCCCTTGACACTAGGCGGCGACATTCGCGCACCTCGGAGGCGTCCACATCGTCCCGCTTAAGGTCGCGCCATAGATACTCGTCTCCGCGGTGAACCGCGTCCCACGAACGTCCGAGATTCTCGGCGTGATCGCGGATCTCGCTAAGGTCGGCCTCTGAGAGACCCGCCCAGCGCTGATGCTTCGGCAGGGATGCGTCGACGCCGATGTCCAGTTCAGACAGTCGGCCCAAAACCGCAAAGAGGCTCCACCCGAGTTTGGGGTCGACGGAGTTCATCGCATTCGCAAAATCAGTGAGCTGACGCCGGTCCCTAACGAGCGAACGAGCGTCTTGATCACTGAAGCTGTTTGATGGCTTGACCCGATTCTGAAGCGTTCGGGATAGCTCAGCTGCGACCTCTTTGCGCGTAGCTGAATGGCTGTGAAGCTCAAACAGAAAGTGACTAAGCCCGGCATTCGTCAAACGGTCACGAACGACATCTAGCGCCGCAGCCTTCTCGCTGACGAAAAGCACCGTCTTTCCAGCAGCCATCAGCTCGGCGATCATGTTCGCGATTGTCTGGCTCTTTCCGGTCCCCGGGGGCCCGTCCATCACGAAGCTCCGTCCATCAGTGGCGGAGATGATGCAGCGACGCTGGCTAGAGTCCGCATCCAAGATGCTGAACATGGACTCCGGTGGCTTCGCCTCGTCCAGCCCGTCTAGCGACAGCTCATCGAAGCCGTAATCGTCGTGCGACGGCGCTTCTGGACCCAGCGCGAGCAGCTGAACCATGCCGTGTTCGGCAATCTCAGCAGAGTTGGCCAGTAGGTCCTGGTACATCGCCTCCTTCTGGAAGGTGAAGTTACCGAGGACCATTCGCTGGTCAATTCGCCACGACGCGTGGCCATTGATCGACTCTTCGAGCTCGAGGACAAACATCTGCATTGAGACGTCATCCGGATCAACTTCCGGAAGCTCGACTCCATACTCGCTCAACTTGAGCTTCAGCACGGGATTGACGGTGATGTCGTCTTCGGTGCGTTCAAGGACGTACGGCGAGTCTGCGCCCGTCTTCACTACACGCACTGGCACGAGCAAAACAGGACTGTCCACCTGAGCGCCATCATCGTTCGAATCGACCCAGTGAAGCATCAACAAGCCGAGGTACAAGGTCCAGACACCGCGATCCGCGAACGCCTGACCGGAGGCCTGCTCGATGCGGCGCATCGCTGGCCGCAGTTGCTCGTCCTGCTTGTCCTTGACGTAAAGCGAACGCGCCAGTCTCGCTTGCCCCTCGGTGAGTGCGGGCCGAACGGGAACCGTCGTGTCCGCGAGCATCGAGAGCGTCTCGAGTGGTGACGCATGGTCAAACTCCAGCGTCCCCGCCTTCAGGTGCTTGAAGTAGAGCAGCCGCTGACGACGATCCATCGCCAGCAAGCTGTCTCGCCATTTCGCAAGAGTCGAATCGAGCCGTGCCTGAATCCGCGGCTCCAGCGGCGCTGCCGTGTCGCCGGGGAGCGCGTCACCATTTAGTCCTGTTGGCAAATCTTGTCCTTCTCCGACGTCGACCTCTGCGGCAGCCACCCCTTACAGCAGGACCGGCATTTCCCGTTGCAAACGATGATGGCAGATCATTCGGACATCCGTCTCAAATGGCACGATCGTCGTCGTTAGAAAATCGGCGACCTGGGTGAACCTTCGCTGCCCCCCATCTGCGGGTAGGCAGCAGTGAGTTCAACAGCAGCCAGAACACCCAAATGCGACACAGCTGTCCGTGGGTTGAGTTAATTTCTGACGATGGATCAGCAGGACTGGAAGCGTCTGAGGCCGGAGCAGCGTGATCGTTACAAGCGACTCCATCGTGTCGATGCTGATCTGCAGCGATTCAAGGAGTGCGCGCGGCGTCGCAACCCTACATCTGCCGAAACCTCTCTGATCAGAACGCTGGGCGATGAGCGATGAGCGATGAGCGATGAGCGATGAGCGATGAGCGAGCCAAGCTTCTGCGTGGACTCCCGATCAATCGTCAATCGTCAACCGGAACGCGGCACAGGCTCCGCCGCGAAACCATTTCGTACATCAGCGTGTCTCGATAGTTGGTGGCGGACTGCCGGGGACACGACGACACGCTAGCTGAGCGATTCACACCAGCTTTTCCAACGACTCCTTGGTCTCACTTAGTACTTCCTGCGCGATCGTGACCAGTTCTTCACGTTCGTCACCACCAGCCACCAAGATCCGCTCCGCATCGAGAGCGGCAGCAGAGATCTGGCACGCCGCGATTGCAACGAATCGCTCCCATTGTTCTTGCTGCTCCGGAGTCATCGTGTCCCATTCGAAGGGCGGTTCGCCTATCTCTCGTGCCCACCGCTTCAGCGCGTGGCCACCGTGCGTTGCGACATAGTTCAAGATCTCGGCTGCGTCAGGGATCAGTTCGGCCAGCGCATCGACTCCGCGAGCTGTGCTGTCGAGCTGGGCCTGAGCCTTGTTAAGTGCGTCAGCTCGCTCTTGGTTCTGCTTCTTACTACGACGAGCCACCCACACCATCGCTCCAACCGCAAGAAGAGCTGCCGGCGCCGCCACAACGCCCGCGAGAATAGCTGCCCCACCGGCCATCCCGGCACCGCCTGCGGCAAGAGTTCCACCACCCAGTAGCGCTAGGGCCGCGTTGGTGGCAGCGACTCCCGACAGGCTGGATACAGCGACCCCCGTGGATGCCGTGCCGAAAGAGACAGCGGCTAGAAATGTCCCGTACGCGGCGGCTCCACCAGCTGCAGCGCCAGCGACCGCTCCGCCGGCTCCCCCAGCAAGCACATGCCTGATTCCATAGTTTGCCGCGAGTCGTCGCTGTACTGCGACGGAGTGCGCCGATGGCGCACCCTCAACATTGGCCAGCTCCTGCTCGGGTTGCGGGGATCCTGAAATCTGCTGGGCCAATGCGACGAACGGCATAAAAAATTCATCACGCGCACGGTCGTGCGCGCTGTTGAAACCGTCTGTCGAGCTCTCGATGAGGAATGTCCTGCGCTCGACCTCAGCCTGGATAGCTCCCGCCCGCTCGCGCACGGACGTCTCACTCGGAAGCGGATCTGCCGTCCCCGTCTGCTCACCCGACTTAGCAGCTTTCGCCTCCAGCGCATCGACCGACGTACCAAGCACGTTGGCAATGCCAACGAGCCGAGCACGACTGGGTCGCGTCTGGCCTGACTCGATGCGAGAAATTGCGACACCAGCACCCAAGCCATATCCCGCCTGAGTACCTAACTGCTCTTGAGTCACGTTGTGCGACTCTCGAATCTCCTTGACCGCCGCGCCGAGCGCAGCCTTTGAGTACGGCATAGCCTCACTATAGCAGGCTAACTCGTACTTAGTGCTTGCATACTGACTAAGTTAAGGGCTAAGGTAGATGAGTCCCCCTCGAAAGGATCGAACCCATGGCCCACCTCAACGCCGACCGCCTCTGCGCTATCGCGAATCTTGGAGCGCGCGCCCACTTTGTCTATTCGGATCCCGCGGTCGATAAGTCCGGACGTGAGTTCGTCGCCGACGTACGCGTCGCCGCGCGGTCGGGACGACGCTTTGCCGGTGCCATGGCGTCGGCCTGGCTCCAAAGCAGCGATCTGGCCCGGCGGCGATGACCTCCGCGCCATGACGATTTCCGCCCGCGCCGACCGCGAACAATCGCTCTACGAGCGGGCAATCGCCGACGCAGATCAGCTTCGGCTCACGCTGAGCGAGCGACTCGGCAACCTCACCAAGAACCGTTCACGAGGCGACGAGCCAAAGCGACGACGCTTGGAATCCGATCTCGCCGACGCGGAAAAGCATTGCGCCGATCTGCGGACCAACCTCGCCAACTTTCTGGCAGCGAAGGACCGTCTCGTCGAGTGGGGGCCGACGAGATACTGGGTTGTGGCCGGATCCATCGTCACGCTCGAGTTCCCCGGTCGCGAGACGACTCTCAGATCCTTTGTTCGCACCGATCAACCTGAAGACCCCGACTTCGAAGCGGTCGCAACGAACTCTCCTCGCGGCATCGCTCTCCGCAACAAGCGAATAGGCGATCGCGTGCAGTGGGGCCCGGCAGCAAATCAATCCGCCCTCGTGGTCGACGTGCGGCCCGGCTTCGACGACCCGTTGGGCCGCACCCAACTTCCTTCTACCCGCTACGCAGTTCCGGCCCTATCGCGCGCTTTGCGCGACGACACGCTACGTCGTATCCGCTTCGAAGGTGTCCACGACCCGCACGTCCGTTCTATCAACGAACTCGCTCGCTCGATCGGTGATCGAGAGAAATGTGCGGGCCAGGTGCCGTTGGTGGACCCGACCTTCGGTGGTTGCGAGGCTAAAATCATCTTCTTACTAAAGTCACCGCAGGCAGACGCTTCGATCGATCGTGGCGAGAACCGACTCCTGTCGCTGGACAACGACGACAACGGCGCCGAGCTGATGTTCAACGCTGTTCAGTCAACCGGGCTGCGACGTGCGGACTGCGTCGCTTGGAATCTGTGCCCGTTCCCGACCGTGCGCTACAACCCAAACGACGCCGACATCTCGCGAGGACTCGGCCACCTCAACGCGTTGCTCGGCGAGATCCGGAACCCTCGCGTCATCATCACATTCGGAGGCGTGCCGAAGACCGGTGTTGCCGGCGCCGACTCTGGCTGCGTGCGGTCAGGCGTCAAGATCCTCAACGCCCCATCCCCTTTCGCGCGGACCGACCCTTCAAGGGCGATCCGCGATGCGATGTTGAATGCGAAGCAGTTCATTCAGCCTTGACGGAGGCGGGTCGTGGAGCTTCCCGCCGAGCTGCTTGCCGGCTAATCCCAGCAGACGGAAAAGTAGCGCACTTCCCGATCGCCGATCCCCTGCGATCTTGCGGATGGCTCAGTAGTGTCGAGTCATCGTACGCACGTACGTGTCACAAACGTCGGTCAAAGGGGACGGTTTGGTTCAGGCCTCGCTGGGCGGAGGATCGAGCGCTGTCGCTGCCTCGTCTCACGCAGCTTGCGCACGCTTCCGTGGCACAGACCCTCTGGTCGTCGGCCGAACTAGACGGACACTCGCGCGCGACGTCGGTTTCCCTGACGACTCCGGCAAGATTCCAGAGGCTCGATGGATGCGGGCGATGACGTTCGAGCGTCTTGTTCGCGACCAGCGCTTCGCGAGCGAGGTCGCGACCACAACGGTCGGCCGGCTGGAACTCACCCGCCCGACCAGCGTCGTCACAGTCAATGCAAACGTCAGCTCGGCGAAGACTGCACAGCTCTTAGGGGCAGCACACGCCCGAGCGATCACGGAAAACGCCGCGACTCTCATCCACGCGGTCGCGCTACCGTTCCCCGGCTTCGAAGGCCGGGAGGCGTCGGAGGTGAAACCCGATTTCGCGATAGTGGCGCCGCAGACCGTCGCCGGCCAATCGTGGCTGATCATGGGCGACGCGAAGGACTACGAACGGGTTCGCTCTCGTGTGGACGATGCTCGCCTGCTGAAGGGGTTTCTCCAAGTCGCGCTTGGCGCTGAGGCCGCCGCGAGCTGGTCGAAGCTACCGGCTGACATGAATGTCCACACTCACGGCGTCCTCGCTGTGCCACGTAACGCGTTTCTTCAGCCTGAAGCCCTCGTCGACGCCCTCGTCGATCATCGCGAGGAGGTACGGATGCGTATCGCGGAACGGGTAGCCGAAGCGAGCGGCACTGCGTTCAAGACCTCGACGAAAATCGACGATTACGTCGCCCACCTCAAAGCAACATTCGATCCGGCGTCGTGCACGACGTGCACCCTCTTCAGCTTCTGCCGGAACGAACTACGGACCTCGTCGGATCCGGCAGACCTTCTGATCGAGCTGGGGATCGCGGCCGACGAGCGACCGCTCCTCGCACCGTTGCTCGATGACCCAAGTTCGGAAACTGCGGCGCCGGCCTCAGTTCACGCAAACGTGAGGGCGACCCTGACCGGCGTGGCCGAGACCACCGGCCAGCGTCGCACGGATCCCGTTGGACTACCCGGCAACATCTACGTGGCGATCGCCAAGTCTGATAGCGCTGCACTCGGCGTCCACGGTATGTCGGTCTCTCGCCAAACGGCGAGGGATGCCGCCGCCTGGTCGAAGACCGTGTTCGACGACCCGCAGTCACCCGACACTCGACGACGCATCATGCGCATTCTCGGTGGCGAGATAGAACGGGCAATGGCTGCGCAGGAGAAGGCAAAGCCTCTCGCTCCGAGTCCCATCCACATCGTCGTTCCTGACAAGCCGACTGCGGACATCCTTGCTTCGATCGCCGACAACCTCGCCGGAGTCGAGCTGAGCCGACTTCGTTGGGCTCGCGACATGGAGGCCGGCCGTGAACCGCTCACGTACAACGGCGAGCCAGCAGTGGTACCGAAGAAGCTGAGCGCCACCGAACGGACCGCGGTGTCATTCTTGCTCGAAGAAGACAGAGCCCGGGCCGTGATCCTGCGGTCTCCCGTCGTGGATCTGAGATCCGTCTTGGCCTCGCACCTTGTCGCGGGGGGACCGACGGTGGCGTCGTACCGCCTCGACTACCTGGTTGAGTGGGCCGAAACACTGACGAAGAAGCCAGCCGACCCCCGCAAGCTTGAAGATGTGATCGAATCGTCCCGAAGTACACCGGGCGCCAGGCTGACCAGCAAGCAGTCAGACGACATTCATACCGCGCTGACCGGTCGCGGGCGCGTACCAGGAAAAGCGGGCAAGAGCTCCGACCCCAATCGCTACAAACGCCTCGTCGAGAGCGAACTCGAGTACAAGCAGGACTTCTTCGATCGGGCGTTCACCGTGCTGCACAGCTTTGAGGACTCGGCGCTCTTGGAGACCTACCGAGCTATCGAAGGCGACGCTCAAGAAGTGTGGAGACGCAGACTGAACCTTCACGCGTCGGATCTGGTGCGATTCGGCCGGACCTACCGCTACTGGCGAAACAATCTCGTGCCGGTGATCGAGAGCGATGGAACGTGCCGGACCCAGCTCTTGTCCTTGTCCAACCGGCAGACCGCACATGATATGGCTGCAGATGCCGGCAACAGGTTTGTGGCGTTTGCGCGTGTCATCTCCCTCGAGCCAGTCACGCTCGAGGTCAGGTCACGAAGAATCGGCGAAGGATCGCGAGTAGTCCTGCTCCACAACGACGACGCAGCATCCGTGGAGGATCCATCGGTCTCAGTCGTCGCGCAGAAGGGAAGCTTCAAATTCACCGGGCTCGCAATCGGCCCACTCAGCGAGACCGACATCGCCAACCACTACACGTGGACTCCGGCGACTCAGCCCGAATTGGTGGTCGGCGACAGGATCGTGGTGGCCGACTTCGCTTGGTACTGCGATCTGAAGAAGAACACTCAACTCACCGTCGCGCGGCCGAAGGCTGACGAAAATATGGCACCGACGCCAGGTTGCACCGAGAGCAGTTACGACACTGCGCCACAGGCACATCAGTGGTGCTGCAAATCGCATGAGGTGAATGAGGCTGCCTGGTCAGACCAACTAGCGAAACGTCGCGCCCGCGGAGAGCTGAATCCCGAAGCCTGGCCACCTGTCATCGACGGCGACGCATTCGAGGTAGCCCCCAAGGGCGCCCCGATCGGCAACGCAACGTCTGAGCCGGCAACGACCGCGCCCGACTCGATCACCATCGACGATTTGGATTGACACAGTGGCAGTGAGGTTCACCCCCCCGACTGCGATCAGCGGATCCGACGATCGCGTCCACCATGCGCAGGCCGCAGCAAGCAACGCCGCAGTATCAAAGGAGGCCGTCGGCGTGCTACGCGACGCTCTCACAGGGACGGCAGACGTTAAACGAATCCTGTTGAAGGCAGCCGCAGGTGCCGGAAAGTCCTTCGCTCTGCAGGAGCTAGTTGCGAACGCGGTTGCCCACCCTGACTGTTCACGGGTGGTTGTCGTCGCGTTCACCAACAAGCAGATTCATCCGTTGGCCATCGCGCTTGGCAAGAAACTCGGCAAGAACAAGGTGTGCTTGTTCGTCTCCAAAGACCGCTGGGGTGACGTGCCCGAGGAGGCGCATCGCTACGCCGAGGTAGCCACGTCGACGTCTGGCATCCCTCATACGTGCGACGTGATCATTTCGACGAGCCACAAGCTCGGAGCGATCGGTGAACTCGCCCGCCAGGTGAAGGCGTTCGGAGCCGGTCAGAACGGCAGTTCCGCTTTTGACGTTCTGTTCGTCGACGAAGCGTGGCAGCTGCCGCACCATCTGTTCGACAAGGTGGCCAAAGCCGCACCCATCACTGTCGGCGTCGGTGACGTCGGCCAGTTGCCGCCGCTCGAGGTCGGCGACAACCCGTGGCGGGGCGACCCCGGCTTCAACCCGTACCGCGCGTGGCCGACCGACTTCGACAATGACAAAGACACCTGGTCGAGGGAGCTCCCCGCTGTATGGCGGCCCACTGCCGGTCAACTCGATCTATGGCGAGCCTTCTACCCCGAGTGGGACCACCTCAATTGCGTGGCAGCCCCCGGCGACAGGAAACTCCTTGCGGAGGGTCTCAACGGCGATGCCCAGACCATCTGGAAGCAAGTTGGCACGGGGGTACCAACACTCGTCGAAGTCGAAGGGTTGCCTATCGCCGAGGCAGCTGACATCGATCTGCCCCTGATCGGCGTCGTCGAGGAACTGCTTGAACGTCTCCTGGCGAGCAAATTTTTACTACAGCGGGCCGATTACGACTCGGCCGGTTCCCCAAACGGGAAGACCGTCGAGACCGCACCAGGCAAGCCGGCCGGCGATCCCCTGATCGCGATACTGGCAACGAGAAACCAAGCTGTCGACGACGCCGAGGACATCGCTGAGCGACTACGCAAGAAGTTCGGCTTGGCGCCGACGGAAGTGGTGGCTTCGACCGTCGACTCCTGGCAGGGCCAGACCAACGGCATCACCGTCGCGATCCACCCTCTGAACGGCGCCACCGACCTCAACGAGTTCAACTCAGCGTTCGGACGACTCGCTGTGACGTGCACTCGCGCAACCCACGGTCTCCTGATGCTGACGAGGCCGGGCCTAACTCAGCTGCTGGGCGACGCGCCAGCCCGGCCCGGGACACCGTTCGGCGAGCCCGGGAACCGAAATCTCCCCCGCCAAACGCATCAACGCATTCTCGCTACCTTCGCTACAGGCACGTTGACGGTGCCGGAGAACACGTGAGGCTTACGCACACGACCGTGGACCGGCGGCGCGCGCTCGAGATTGCGCTCAGACGTCCCACCTGCGACATAGAGTCGGACATCATTCAATACTCGCCGGTCGCAATAACGCTGGCTCAGACGAACATTAAAACAAGGTGGTGTCAATAGTCGTGGCGGGTGTGCACGAAGTTATCGAGGCGTTTCGGGACGAGCGCACCAATTCCGGGCGGGGAACGAAGTTCGAGGAACTGATGGTCCGGTTCTTTGAACTCGATCCGACGATGAACCAGCAGTACGACGCCGTATGGCGCTGGATGGATTGGCCGGGTCGCGAAGGTAGGCCGGATACCGGTATCGATCTGATCGCGCGAGACCGCGAGACCGGCGACATGACGGCGATCCAGTGCAAGTTCTACGAGCCGACACACACCCTGCGCAAGGAAGACATCGACTCGTTCTTCACCGCGTCGGGTCGAGAGCCGTTTCGCAATCGGATAATCATCTCCACCACCGACAGGTGGGGCCGTAACGCCGAAGACGCGATCGAGGGCCAGCAGATCCCGGTGCAGCGCCTCGGTCTCGCCGACATCGCCGATTCTCCGATCGACTGGGACATCGCCTGGCCGCAGGGTGACCTCCGCATCGAGTTGGCGCCCGCGGTCAAGCACCAACCCCGTCCCCATCAGCAGCAGGCCATCGACGCGGTGTTCGCCGGATACGAGGCAGGAAACGATCGCGGCAAGCTCATCATGGCGTGCGGTACCGGAAAGACGTTCACCGCGTTGAAGATAGCCGAGCGCGCCGCTCGCGAGAACGGCGGCTCGGCGCGCATCCTGTTCGCCGTGCCGTCGATCTCGCTGTTAAGCCAGACTCTTCGGGAGTGGACCGGGCAGACCGGGATCGACATACGCGCGTTCGCGGTCTGTTCGGACACGAAGGTGTCCCGCGCAGCGGAGGACATCAGCGTTGTCGACGTCGCCATCCCGGTCACCACCGACGGGCCCACCCTGGCCGCACACATGGCCCACCGCAAACGGTCGAAGGGCCTCACGGTGGTGTTCACCACCTACCAGTCGCTGCCGGCGGTAGCCGACGCGCAGACCCGCGGTGTCGACCCGTTCGACCTGGTGATCTGCGACGAGGCGCACCGCACTACCGGTGTCACCGTCGCCGGGGTCGACGAGTCGAACTTCGTGAAGGTCCACGACAACGACTTCCTCGCCGCCACTCGCCGGCTGTACATGACCGCGACACCGAGGATCTTCGCCGAGGCGATGCGGGAGAAGGCCGAGGAACACTCCGCGGAGCTGACCTCGATGGACGACGTCGAGATCTACGGCCCCGAGTTCCATCGCCTGTCGTTCGGTGACGCCGTCGAGCGTGGGCTGCTCACCGACTACAAGGTCATCGTCCTCACCGTGGACGAGTCGTTGATCGCCGCGCCGATGCAGAACCAGCTAGCCGGCGACTTCGCCGAGCTGCAACTCGATGACGCCTCCCGCATCGTCGGGTGTTGGAACGGACTGGCCAAGCGGGCCGGAACCAGTCCGGAGGGGCACGGTTTCGCCCTGGGGGAGCCGCCGATGCGCCGCGCGGTCGCGTTCGCCAAAGACATCAAGGCCTCCAAGCAGGTGGCCGAGGTGTTCCCCGCGGTGGTCGACGCCTACCGTGACCTGCTCGAGGACGCCGAGAACGACGGCGAGAACGACGGTTCGGCGAACCGCGACCTACACTGCGAGGTCCACCACGTCGACGGCACCTACAACGCACTGCAGCGCAACCGCGAATTGCAGTGGCTCAAAGCGCCGTTCCCCGAGGGAGAATGCCGCATCTTGTCCAACGCGCGGTGCCTGTCCGAAGGTGTCGACGTGCCGGCCCTCGACGCCGTGCTGTTCCTGCACCCCCGCAACTCGGTGGTCGACGTGGTCCAGTCGGTGGGCCGCGTGATGCGGCTCTCGGAGGGCAAGGACTACGGCTACATCATTCTGCCGGTCGCCGTTCCGTCTGGTGTCAGCCCGTCGCAGGCCCTCGGCGACAACCGACGGTTCAAAGTGGTGTGGCAAGTCCTCAACGCACTGCGCGCACACGACGATCGCTTCAACGCGATGGTCAACTCCATCGCCCTGAACTCCGCGACCGAAGAAGCGAAGAAGGGCAAAGGCAACGACCGTCTACTTGGCGGGCACATCGGTCCTACCGCTGAGGAAGCGGAGACGATCAACGACGGCAACAAGGGCGAAGATACGGGAACGAAGAACACCGGCCGCGACACAGCCGCGCAGATGGCGCTGTTCGCACTCAGCGAGTGGCAGGAGGCCATCTACGCGCGCATCGTCGACAAGGTCGGCACCCGGGTCTACTGGGAACAGTGGGCGGCCGATGTCGCGGACATCGCCTCCGCACAGATCGCGCGCATCAACGCGCTACTCGACGGCGCGTCGGAGGAGGTTGCCGCTCAGTTCGAGAAGTTCCTGAAAGGGTTGCGCGACAACCTCAACGACTCCATCAGCCGCGACGACGCGATCAGCATGCTCAGCCAACACCTCATCACCAAACCAGTGTTCGATGCCCTGTTCGGCGGCCACGACTTTGCCGCGCACAACCCCGTCTCGATCGTCATGCAGCAGATGGTCGACGTTCTCGGCGACGCCAATCTCGAATCCGAGACCGCGAGCCTCGACTCGTTCTACGCCTCGGTGCGGGTGCGGGCTTCGGAGGTCACCAGCGCCGAGGGTAAGCAGCAGGTGATCGCCGAACTCTACGAACGGTTCTTCCGCGTCGCGTTCAAGAAGCAGTCCGACGCGCTGGGCATCGTTTACACCCCCGTCGAGATTGTCGACTTCATCCTCCGCGCAGCCGACCACGTCTCGAAGGAACACCTCGGCAAGGGGCTCACCGACGAGGGCGTGCACATCCTGGACCCGTTCACCGGCACCGGCACCTTCCTCACCCGCCTGCTGCAGTCCGGGCTGATCTTGCCCGACGATCTGGCGCGCAAGTATCGAGAAGAGCTGCACGCCAACGAGATCATGCTGCTTGCCTACTACATTGCGGCAGTCAACGTGGAGACCACTTTTCATGCGCTCACCACCGCCGACGGTGAGGAGGGAGCATACGAACCGTTCAAGGGCATCGCGCTTGCCGATACCTTCCAGATCACCGAAGCTGGCGACACCATGGACGAGATCATGTTCCCGCAAAACAACGATCGCATCGTCAAACAGCTCGAAGTACCCATCAACGTCATCGTCGGTAACCCGCCCTACTCGAAGGGACAGAGCAGCGCCAACGACAACAATGCCAACCTCAAGTACCCAACGCTTGACGCCAGGATTGGCAAGACCTACGCCGGCCGATCGACAGGCACCAACAAAAACGGCCTCTACGACTCCTACTACCGCGCCTACCGCTGGGCCACCGACCGCGTCGGCGGTTCCGGCATCGTCGCATTTGTCTCGAACGGTGGCTGGATTGAAGCCAACACCGCCGACGGCGTCCGGCTCACCTTCGCAGACGAATATGCCCGTCTCTGGATCTACAACCTGCGGGGCAACATGCGAAAGCCGAACTGGAAAGAGGAGGGCGGTCAGATCTTCGGCGCTGGATCGCAGGCAACCATTGCCATCTTCATCGGGGTCAAAGACCCCACGCACACCGGGCCCGTGCAGATCCACTACCGCGACATTGGCGACTACCTCGACCGCGACCAGAAACTCCGCCTCGTCGGGGCCGGCACTGTGCCCACCGTCGATTGGCAGACCATAGTGCCGAACACCCAGGGCGACTGGACCAGTCAACGTGATGATGCTTTCGGCACTTGGCCGGTGATTGGCGACCGAGATAATCCGCGCGATGCGGTGTTCTCACGATTCTCGGCTGGACTGCAAACTAACCGCGACGCCTGGGTGTATAACTACTCTCGAGCCACGGTCGCTGCGAAAGTCGCAGCGATGATCGACAACTTCAACGCCCTCCACGAACCGTTCGCCGCGCACTGCTCGTCGACAGGGATCACCAAACCCACCGAAGCCGACGTTACCGCGTACCTCGCCGCGAATCCGACCGCATCAGCACCCGACCGAATCAAGTGGTCTCGTAGCCTGCGAACCCATCTCGCCCGCCGAACTCGAATCGCATTCGACTCTAATGGAATCCGGTCGGCCGCATACCGGCCGTTCTCCGCTTCGTGGAGCTACTTCGATAAGTTCCTCAACCACGAGCGATCTCAGCTCCCGTCGATGTTCCCGACACCGCATCACCGCAACTACGGCTTCTACGCGATTGGGGTAGGTGCGACGGCCGACTTCTCGCTGCAAGCGACTGGATCGCTCCCGGACGTCCAGATGTTGGGGGCCGGGCAGAATGGCCAGTTTTTTCCTCGGTTCACCTATAAGCAGGTTGCCGCTATTGCCGACGATGAACTCGACTTCGGCTCAGCTGGCGAGGATTCTGGCGACGACGAATATGGCTACCGGCGTATCGACAACATCACCGACGAGATCCTCGCCATCTACCGAGCAGCGCTGGGCGACTCCGTCACCAAGGATCAGATCTTCTGGTCGGTGTATGGGCAGCTACATGTCCCGAGCTATCGCGAGACATATGCTGCCGATCTGAAGAAGATGTTGCCGCACATACCGACTCCCGATTCTCTGGGCCGCTTTACCCAGCTTTCGAAAGCCGGCAAGCGACTCGGTGATCTCCATATGCAGTACGAGGACGTCGATCCGTACCCGCTCGATGTACAGTTCAAGCCCGGCGCCGACCCTGACAACCACGAGACGTGGCGGGTCCAGAAGATGAAGTGGCGCAGCAAAACCGACCACACCGCGATCGTCTACAACCCGAAGGTCACCGTCGCCGGCATCCCGGCCGAGGCCGAGGAATACATGCTCGGCGCACGGTCAGCTCTCGCCTGGATCATCGACCGCTACCAGGTGAAGACCGACAAGGCGTCGGGCAATGTCAACGACCCGAATCTTTGGTGCGACGAGCATAACGACCCGACCTACATCGTCGAACTGATCAAGAGGGTCACTACTGTTTCAGTTGAAACAATGAAGATCGTCACGGATCTCGATAGATGACTCGGCTCACCGCAGGTTCCCACGGCCGCTTCGCGGTCGACCTAGTCGAATCGGCGAGGGCGCAACGCCCATTTCTATCGGTCAAGACCGCGTCGCGGCGACATGCCGTGAGTCCCCAAATGGTTATGCCGGCCGCAATCAGAGTGGATCCGTTCGAGCAGTTACCCAGTCGCTCAACCTCGCGCGCGGCGGTCGGCATGTTGTACGAGTCGAGCGGACGGTCGGCAGTGAAGGGGGCGACGGTTGCCGGGTCGCGTCACTTGAATGGAGCTCAGGTGGACACCCCTGTTTCGTACGCCGCAAGAGGGCTTCCGCCCACAGCAGCTCGTTGTCCCCTGTGCCAGCGCAGGTACGTCTGGACCGAGGAGGCTCTGTGGTGCGATGTGGCAAAGCATCCTCGAGGACGCGAGCGCGCTCATCACGCCAGACGAAGTAGCCCATTAAGGTGCTGAAGTGGCCGACCTGACCAGCGATCCACGGCATAATTGTTTCGTAGTCTCCTAGACAAGAGGTGGGTGTCGGTAGTTCGTGGCAAGCGTTCATGAGGTCATCGAGGCGTTCCGTAAGCAGCCGACTAACTCGGAGCGGGGGACCAAGTTCGAGGAGTTGATGGTCCGCTACTTCGAGCTCGACCCGCTGTTGTCTCAGCAGTATGAGCAAGTGTGGCGGTGGATGGACTGGCCCGATCGGCAGGGCAGAGCCGATAACGGCATCGACCTGGTGGCCCGTGAACGCGACACCGGCAACTACACCGCGATCCAGTGCAAGTTCTACGAGCCGACCACGACTCTGCGGAAAGAAGACCTCGACTCGTTCTTCACTGAGTCGGGCAAGACGTTCCCAATCGAGGATCAGACGCGCGCGTTCACCAACCGAGTGATCATCTCCACGACCGACAGGTGGGGACCCAACGCCGAAGATGCGATCAACAACCAGTCCATTGCCGTCCAACGGATCAGCCTCGCCGATATCGCGGAGTCACCGATCGACTGGGACATTGCCTGGCCGCAGGGCGAGCTGACGGTCGAACTCAGCGAAGCGACTCGGCATGAACCCCGACCGCACCAGCAGGGCGCGATCGACGCCGTCTTCGACGGGTATGCCGCCGGAAACGAGCGCGGCAAGCTGATCATGGCCTGCGGTACGGGAAAGACGTTCACCGCGTTGAAGATCGCTGAACGTACCGCGATCGACAACGGTGGCAGTGCCCGCATCTTGTTCGCGGTCCCGTCGATCTCGCTGCTCTCCCAAACGTTGCGCGAGTGGACCGCGCAGACGAAGCTCGACCTACGAGCATTCGCGGTCTGTTCCGACTCGAAAGTGTCGCGCTCGGCCGAGGACTACAGCACGGTTGATGTCGCGATCCCGGTGACCACCGATGGGCCGACACTCGCCGCACACATGGCACACCGCAAGCGGTCCAAGGGTTTGACGGTCGTTTTCACCACCTACCAGTCATTGCCAGCGGTGGCGGCCGCCCAAGGCGAGGGCGTTGATCCATTCGATCTGGTGATCTGCGATGAGGCGCACCGCACCACCGGAGTCACTGTCGCCGGCGGTGATGAGTCGAACTTTGTGAAGGTCCACGACCAGGAGTTCCTCAAAGCCGCACGCCGCCTCTACATGACTGCCACACCCCGAATTTTCGATGACACAGTCAAGGAGAAAGCCGCCGATCACTCGGCTGAGCTCACGTCGATGGACGACATCGACATCTATGGCCCCGAATTCCACCGCCTGTCGTTTGGTGACGCCGTGGAACGCGGTCTGCTCACCGACTACAAGGTCATCGTTCTGACCGTCGACGAGGACCTCGTCGCCGCCCCGATGCAGAAACAGCTCGCCGGCGACTACGCCGAGCTCCAACTCGACGACGCCTCAAAAATCGTGGGCTGTTGGAACGGTTTGGCCAAACGGGCCGGACGCTCCCCCGATGGGGATGGGTTCGACCTCGGGGCACCCCCGATGAAACGCGCGGTGGCCTTCGCCAAAGACATCGCCGCATCCAAACAGGTCGCCGAAGTCTTCCCCGCCGTGGTCGACGCCTACCGGGATCTGCTCACCGAGTCCGAAAATGACGGCGAACAGGTCGATTCTACTAACCGCGACCTCACCGTCTCGGTGCACCACGTCGACGGCACCTTCAACGCGCTGCGCCGTAACGAACAACTCTCCTGGCTCAAAGCACCCATCCCCGAGGGTGAGTGCCGCATCCTGTCCAATGCCCGCTGCCTGTCCGAGGGTGTCGATGTTCCTGCGCTGGATGCGGTGCTGTTCCTGCAGCCACGCAACTCCGTGGTCGATGTCGTGCAGTCCGTCGGCCGCGTCATGCGCCTCTCGCCGGGCAAGGACTACGGCTACATCATCCTGCCCGTCGCCGTCCCCGCCGGTGTGAGCCCATCACAGGCCCTGTCGGACAACCGCCGGTTCAAAGTGGTGTGGCAGGTCCTCAACGCGCTGCGCGCCCACGATGACCGGTTCAACGCGATGGTCAACTCCATAGCCCTCAACGCCACTACCAAGGAACTGAAGAAGGGCAAGGGCAACGACCGACTCCTCGGTGGACACATCGGCCCCACCACCGACCCCGACGAGACCATCGGCGATAGCCAACCCACCACGAAAACCGCCGAAGACACCTCAAAGGCCGGTGACCGCAACGGTGGGATGGCGTCGCAGATGGCGCTGTTCGCGCTCTCGGAGTGGCAGGAAGCGATCTACGCCCGCATCGTCGACAAGGTCGGCACCCGCGTCTACTGGGAACAATGGGCCGCCGACGTCGCCGACATCGCCGCCGCCCAGATCGCCCGCATCAACGTCCTGCTCAACGGCGCCTCACCCGAGGTGACCGAGCAGTTCGACAAGTTCCTGACAGGGCTGCGCGACAACCTCAACGACTCCATCAGCCGCGACGACGCAATCAGCATGCTCAGCCAACACCTGATCACCAAACCGGTGTTCGACGCGCTGTTCGCCGGCCACGACTTCGCCGCGCACAACCCCGTCTCCATCGTCATGCAGCAGATGGTCGACGCCCTGGGCGATGCCAACCTCGAATCCGAGACCTCTAGCCTCGACAAGTTCTACGCCTCGGTGCAAGTCCGGGCGTCCGAGGTCACTAGCGCCGAGGGCAAACAACAAGTCATCGCCGAACTCTACGAACGCTTCTTCCGCGTTGCGTTCAAGAAGCAATCCGACGCCCTCGGCATCGTCTACACCCCCGTCGAAATCGTGGACTTCATCCTTCGCGCTGCTGACCACGTCTCCCGCGAACACTTCGGCAAGGGGCTGACCGACGAGGGCGTCCACATCCTCGACCCGTTCACTGGTACCGGCACCTTCCTCACCCGGTTGCTGCAGTCGGGGTTGATCCTTCCCGAGGACCTGGCGCGAAAATATCGAGAAGAGTTGCACGCCAACGAAATAATGTTGCTCGCCTACTACATCGCGGCCGTCAACGTGGAGACCACATTCCACGCCTTGACGACTCCTGACGGCGAGAAAGGCTCGTACGAACCGTTCGAGGGCATCGTGCTCGCTGATACCTTCCAGATCACCGAAGACGGCGACACGATGGACTCGATCATGTTCCCGCAGAACAACGATCGCATCATGAAACAGCTCGACGCACCGATCAACGTCATCGTCGGTAACCCGCCCTATTCGGTCGGCCAGGACAGCGCCAACGACAACAACGCCAACATGACCTACCCCACGCTCGACGCCCGCATCGGTGCCACTTACGCCGGCCGCTCGACGGGCACCAACAAAAACAGCCTCTACGACTCCTACTACCGCGCCTACCGCTGGGCTACTGACAGAGTCGGCGACCACGGCATCGTCGCATTCGTCTCCAACGGGGGCTGGATCGACGGCAACACTGCCGATGGCGTCCGCCTGAGTTTCGCCGACGAGTTCGCGCACCTGTGGATCTATAACCTCCGCGGCAACCAGCGCACCGCCGGCGAGCTGTCGCGCAAGGAAGGCGGCAAAGTATTCGGTTCCGGAAGCCGATCCACTATCACGATCTTCATCGGGGTCAGAGACCCATCACACACCGGCCCTGTGCAGATCCGCTACCGCGACATCGGCGACTACCTCGACCGTGATGAAAAACTCCGCATCGTCGAAGCCAGCACCATAGACAACACCGAATGGCGTGCCATCAAGCCAAACACGCACGGGGACTGGATCGGTCAGCGCGATGACGCATTCGGTTCTTGGCCCGCGATTGGAAATCGAGCACAATCTGCCCGCGCGATCTTTCGAGTCTTCTCTCGCGGCAATGAAACAGGCAGGGACGCATGGGTATACAGCTATTCCCGCGATGCACTCAACGAGACCATTAGCTGGCTGATCGACAACTACAACCAGCAGCTCAAGCCATTCGCCGCCTACTGTGCCGTCAATGCCATCATGCGGCCAGCAGAGGCCGACGTCACCCGCTACCTCGCCGAACATCCCGAAGCCGCCGCTGGCGACCACATCAAATGGTCACGCAGTCTGCGAACCCATCTAACGCATCAGCGAGACATAACACTCCACGACGGCAACGTTCGCATGTCCAGCTACCGGCCATTCTGCAGCCAGCACGTCTACTTCGACCGGCATCTCAACCACGAGCGCGGGCAGATGCCGTCGATGTTTCCAACACCCCACCATCGCAACTACGGCTTTGTTGTAATGAGTCCGCGGCCAGCGGCCAATTTCGCAGTACTGGCCTGCCACACAATGCCCGACGTCGCACTGTTCACCTACACCACTCAGTTCTTCTCACGTTTTACGTATGAGCGCATCGTTGGCGTCGATGGCGGACTGGACTTCAACTCCAACGGCCATGACTCCAATGTCGATGAGTACGGTTACCGCAAGCTAGACAACGTCACTGACGACATACTCACCACCTACCAAGCCGCCTTGGGAGACTCGGTGACGAAGGACCGCATCTTCTGGTCGGTGTACGGGCAGCTCCACGTCCCCAGCTACCGGCAGACTTACGAGTCTGATCTGAAGAAGATGTTGCCGCATATCCCGACACCCGATTCGCTGGATCGATTCACCCAGCTCGCCGAGGCCGGTGAACGGCTCGGGCAACTTCACATGCTGTACGAGGACGCAGACCCATATCCTCTCGACGTGCAACTCAAGCCCGGCGCAGATTTGGCCGATCGTGAGACGTGGCGGGTGCAGAAGATGAAGTGGCGCAGCAAGGATGACCACACAGCGATCATCTATAACCCAAAGGTGACCATCAGCGGCATTCCGTCCGAGACCGAGGAGTACATTCTCGGGTCACGCTCGGCGCTGGCCTGGATCATCGACCGTTACCAAGTGAAGACCGACAAGGCATCGGGCATCGTCAACGACCCGAACTTGTGGTGCGACGAGTACGACGACCCCACCTACATCGTCGAGCTGATCAAGAAGGTCACCACCGTGGCCATCGAGACCATGCGCGTCGTGGACGGTCTGGACCTATGACGATCCCCGACTACCAGACGCTCATGCGACCAGTGCTGGAGTTGCTATCCGACGGAGCCGTGCGTCGATCTCGCGAGGTCAAAGACGCCATGGCTACCGTGTTTGACCTGTCCCTCGAAGAACGCGAAGAACGTCTTGCCAGCGGCCGACAACGAGTCTTCGACGGCAGAGTCGGGTGGGCACTGACCTACCTGGCCCAGGCCGGTTTGGTCGAGCGACCGGTTCGTGGACAGGTGCTGATTACGGACGAAGGCCGCGGCGTCCTTGCCGCGAATCCCGACCGTGTCGACGTCAAGGTCCTCGAACAGTTCGAGGCGTTCCGTGCGTTTCGTGAACGCACTCGTACTCCTGGCGGCCCTGGACAGGGCATACAGCAGGGTTCCGCATCCGCGGTAAGCACAGTCGCGGCCAGCAGTGCGACGACGGCAGAGACGCCTAACGATTTGATGCAGCGTGCGGTGGATGTGAACCGTGCCGCGGTCGAGGCTGAGGTCCTAGCCGAGGCACTGCGTGTATCGCCCACTGCATTCGAAGATCTCGTCGTTCAACTGCTCTCCGACATGGGCTACGGCGAATCCGGGTCCGTGCAACGAACCAGTGCCTCTGGCGACGCCGGGATCGACGGGATCATCAGTCAAGACCCATTGGGCCTGGACCGCATCTATATCCAGGCCAAACGCTACGCGGAGGACCGGCCCGTCGACCGCCCGCGCATACACGAATTTGCTGGAGCACTCCTCGGAAAGCAAGGCGACCGTGGTGTTTTCATCACCACCTCACGATTCACCACCGGTGCAGGCGAGGAGGCCGAGCGAATCAATGCCCGCATCGAACTCATCGACGGACATCGTCTCGCCGGACTTCTCGTTCACTACGGCGTGGGCGTCCAGATTGAACAGACTGCCACTCTTTATCGCGTCGACAACGACTACTTCGACACCATCTAACCGAAGGCCGGACCCGGGAGACCCCACGAAATACGGCCCCGGCTTGTCTCCCGCGGCTTCTGGGGTGGCCCCTCATGGCGCCCAGACAGGTCGAGATTGCCAAGCCTGAGGCGCGCGTGGTGATTAAGCGGCCACGTGGCGGGCCAAAGTGAAGCCGCACAACCCTCCACGTCTAACAATGTGTTCGGAACAAGAGGCGCCACCAGGGATGTTGTCGAACTATGTCGACCGAAGCCGTAGCGCTCCCCTGTCCATGTCTACGCCTTCAGATGAGCGGCCAAATCACGAATCGCATTCTCGAAACGGGACCTGCTGTCTGATGTACTAAGTCCACGTCGACTGCAATGTGGAACATCCTCGGTCACCTTCAGATTGTTCGAGTCGATAGCTGCCCTGCGCCAGCCATCCTCGGCCGCCCGACCGAGAAGCAACACATAGTCGACGCGTGGACACAACGCGAAGATCGCTCTTGTCCATTCCGCACCGCGCTGCCGCTCTGAGGCCATTGACGACCCGTTGCTCTGATTGGCAGTCGGGAAGGGACAGACGTTCCAGTGCACGACATGTTTCCAATCAACCCCGAACTGCTTGTAAGCCAACCGGCAGTTCTTAGCTGTTGCATCGTTGTTGTCGAGACTGAGTAGCCCGCTTCCTGTGCCCGCCTCGGCCTTCGTGCTCGGGTTGTCGAGAAGCACCAGGACTCGCGCGTTGGTTCCACCCTGGGCTGGATCGACGTAGGGCACGTGCCCACGGGGTAGTCCGTAGGTGTCTGCGATCTCATCTGCCAGAGCATTGATCGGCGCGACGTGCGGCTCGCGGATACGGCGCATTTTGTCGGCGACGAACCCGAGATCGTGATTGCGTCCCAACTGGGCCACCTTGATTGCCTCTTCCTCTTCCATGTTCGCAGTGCTGGTCACTGCGACTTCTGTCTAAGAACCTCAAGTTTCCTCGGGGAGCACGTCGTCGACCGTCAGGACCGATTTCGCCTTTCCGATGGCCCTTCTGTACTCGTCGACCAGCGACTGTTCAAGTAGCTCACCCACAAAGTGGTTGAGCGCCTGAGGGTCAGGCGAGTTGCGTTCGGGTGGGAGCCATTCCGTGATCTCACCGGCCCACATGCAAATCAGACCAACTCCGAGCCTTTGACACTCTCCGAACACCGCCTTCGGCGGCGTCTCGTCCTCATCGATCGGGTACTCAATGACGAGAAAAGAGTAATGCGCGGCACGCTGGTGGGCAGACGCTTCGTACACGCCCGCCAGGTTCTGCGCGTCTCGAAATCGTTTGAGTTCATAGCTTCGGACGGTGATGTCGACACCCGGCATGAATTCGAGATCGGTCACCACGACGGACGCCACGTCCGGCTTCGACCACTGACCTGTCGCGCGTATTTGCCCCTTGCCGTGAGCGACGACACGGTTGTAGCTGAACTGTTCCCCCGGCTGCTGCTCGTTGTCCTCGAGCAAGAGCCGAAAGGGCTCATAGAGGTCCGACTCCTTGTCGACGATCCCATGGCGTTGCCCGATATCGACCGCGGCGGCTCTTTTGATCGATCCTCCGCGCCCTGGCGCACGCACAATCTCGCCGCTCTTGAGTAGCAGCGCTTTTGCTCGGGAGTACCCGGTTGGCGACAGCCCAGAAGCTTTCTCGGCCGCAGAGTTGCTCAGTGCTCGCCCATCCGGTGGAAGCAGCGCAAACAACTTGAACGCGTTTACGGATGCGAGCGTGCGCTCGTAACGTCCGCCGGACTGCTTGAAGTGCCCCAGCTTGACCAGCTCGTCGAAACTTCGCGAACCAAAGTTCGATCGAAGCGGACCCTCGTTCCTGGGAGGGTTACGCTCCATCGCATCGAGCCTGGTCCACGTTTTGACTGTCAGGGGCACTCTAACCTCCGATGCGGCATATTCGTACGTCACCAAATCTACCCAGGAGCACTGCGGCGGGCGTGGCGCTTTGCTGGTCTTGGTCCTAGTGCCGCACGGATAGCTGCACGGCTGTCCGACCACTTCTCTAACATCGTCATCGTGAGCAAACTACGGAACGACGTTGATCGCTGGGCCGACCGGGAAGGGTTTTCGCCAGCAAAGTCATTTGCCGGCATTAAGACACCTGTCGGTGGGGATCCAGCCGCGAAGCAAGCAGGGTTCTACTTGTTGACGTTCGGGGACGACACCTACTACGTGGGTGAATCGGTCAACCTGAGGTCGCGGATGGGTGGCCACAACCTCAAGTGGGGCAGGGAGATTAGCGACGTGCGATTCCTGCGTCGAACACTCTCGAAGCAACAGCTTCGAGCGTACGAGAGGTCGCTGATTCACGGAATCAACAAGCTCACCCCTGACCGGTGCAGGAATATTGCTCACGCCGGCATCGCCTGGGGTCTGAACGAGCTCGAGGAACTTCTCTCCGTCGAGGACCAAGACCGTTGGCTGGCCGATCCTGCGAAGTTCAACGCGGACGACCAGAGTGGCCTTAAGCCGATGGAGAACGGGCAAGCGGTGAAGTACTCAACCGCTGCGAGCAACTACCTCGCTGCGGCCAACGAACCGCAGCTGACTGCACTGCTTCGGGGTTACCTCGAATCGTGCGTCCCGGTTCCCAGACAGACGGAGTTTCATGGGTGGAGCGTGAGCACGGGGAGCTACAGCGGTAAGCGAGCTTTCTGTGTCTGCGTCGGAATGATGGAGACGTTCGCCGTCCAACGCTTCGGCGATTCATTCGGTGGTTTCGTGGTCGTCCGGAAGTCACTCCTCGTGAAATCGTATGGATCTCTGCAGAACTTCCGTCGCGCGCATCCACGAGTGGTGGTCAAGCAGTCGAGATATCAGGATGCGGGCGCAGATACTCTAAATCTCTTAGCCAACGACCCGGAGTCGCTGTCCGCTCTGCTGGCAGACGCCCAGGTACTTTCCGCCGGCGCGCAGCTCGTTCAGGAGGTGATGCGGAAACATCCGTGCACCTATACGCGGTATCACTGCCCTCAACTGGTCGAGCGCGTGTACCCCGAATCGAGCCGAGAGGCGCTTGACGTTGCCGTTTCCGCCGAGCCGGAGGTCGTCGATAACGCCATCGAGACCGAGGTCACTGAGGAACTTCCCGCGGGGGCCGCGACGTTCACCACTTTCAACGAGAACGTCCCCGACGATGTTCCGATTCTCTGGCTGGTCAACACCGGGACCAAGAGGAGTGGTCTCGATCAAGTTGACGATTTCATCGCCAGAAGCGAATGGCGTACCACACGCAACCCCAAGTGGGAGATGAAGGTTCAGGACATGCGCGTGGGTGAGCGCATCGCGGTAAGGAGGCGATACAACGTCAAGGGCGATGCACCGTTCGGCCATCGCGGATACAACGTGTCGACGATGGAGTTCTTGTTGCGCGGGACGATCACCGACAACCCCGGCAACGGCGTATCCGTGTCCGTTGACTGGGAGCCTATCGCTCGTCCCACTCGGAGGTGGTACCTGTTCACGAGCCAGGACACCGTCTGGGCTGTCCCACGCGGGCTACACCCCTGGCATGACCTACTGTTCGACTTCGTTCTCGATGACAACGCAGTTCAGGATCTCGACTTCTGGCGGAACCAGCGATTCTGGGCGGCACGCTTTGGCGACTCGGCCGTCACTTCTTGAGCAACGCCGCCATTGCTTCGACGCAGCCATCTGCATCAGTTGGGAGTCGCAGAAACTCTGACTCGAGGCTCGGCGTCCCGGTAGCTGAATACGACCACGGCCCATACTGTTCTGCCACTGACTCTGCTGATTCACCCTCCGGGTAGGCGAGCGCGCCGCGGAGGTCTCGCCCGCCCGCGTGGGCCAAAAGATAGCTCGTCAGCTGATAGAGGTCCTCGCGCACAACCCAAGATGAGGCATCTAGACGTTTGTACTTGGCATCCACAATAAGCCGCGGCCCTAGCTCATCCGACACGACGATGTCCGGGTAGAGACTCCCCATCTGACGCGCCGGGTCAACAGTCGAGCGGAGTAGCGGCGTCGCCCCTGCGAGAGTGCCGTGAACGACCTCGAATCGTGAGCCTGCTGCTTTCTGCATGCAGCGGACGAGGAACAGTTCCCAGAGCTCAGCTACGTCGAGCAAGACTCCGTCGACATCGTCTGACCTGGCCGATGAACCGAGCGTTCGGTTCTTTGCAATTCGCCACGATAGCTCTGCCACACCCTTGTAGGACTGCGTGATTGGGGAGTATCGGACGCGATCGAGCTCCCGCCTTCGAGGGAGTCGAGGATGTGGCCCAATACTCATACGAATGTGCGCGAGCACCGTCTCCACCTCGCTTCCCTTCCAGTCTGGCCGCGAGATGTCACGGTCCAAGACACGCGACGCAAGGTAGATGGCTGCAGTGGCTGGGTTGTCGTAGGACTTCGGCGCCGAGACAGACACGAGTTGCCGGTTGCCTCGTGCAAGCTGCTGGACGCTGCGGCCAATATCGAGTCGGCCGCGAACCGTCGTGCCTACGTGCAACGTTGGGCGCCGGACCCCGAGGGGTCCGTGGCGAGAAGCACGTAGCAATGATCGCTTCCACATCGCCCCTTGCAGTTCCGCAAGGACGAATCCCATTCCTGACTTTGATGCGGAAGTTTCAAATATGCGAACGTTCAGAGCCGCGTTGGCCCATTTAGCGATGGTCGCGAGACCCAGCCGCGGTTCGATCCGGAGAACCCTGTCACCGCGGCGGATCTCGCCGATGAAGCGGCCCGCACGCCAACTCCCGTCGAGTTGGCGAGTAAGCAGGGGCTCGGGCGGTTCATTCCATTGCGAGGCGCGCGGCGCGGCCCCGTGGAGCGGCACGGAAAGCGCGGCGGTGTCCGCCTCCGCCGCCAGGCTGGCCAACCACCGATCGTCGTCGATCGTCAAAGCGGCTGGCTCGACGAGCCTCGACAAGTCACGAAAGACGATCTCGGACGTCATGAGGACGAGAATGCCTTCCACAGGGAAGCGAGCAGCTGCTGTCGGTTGTCGACAGACGCTAGGTACTGCGCCAAGAGCGGCTCGAGCGACCGCGACCAGAGGTCCTGCAACGGCGCGCGCGGTAGACCGTTCTTCATCCAAATTGCGCTAGCGACCATGCTTTTGGACCGTCCCTCCAACCACTGCGCGATGAAGAAGACGATGTCCGCAAAGTAGCTGTGCCCCACCTCGTACATGTCGCCGAGGTCGTCGATCCGCGAGATCTCGGAGTTCAGGGCTGCGGCCGCATCCGCGAACCGCTCGATCTGCGGCAACGCCAACTCAATCGCGAATCTCGATGGGATCTCGTGCGTCCATCTGGATTCAACGATCTCAATCAGCGCATTTCGATCGAAAGGACACCGCTTCCACAGGAATCGTCGGCGTAGTGCGAAGTCGAGCGTCTCCACGGACTGATCTATCTCATTCATAGTGCCGACGATGTACAGATCTTTCGGGAGAGTCAGCTCCGCGGCCTTCTCGCCGTGGTTCACGCCAGGTAGCACTATCGCGTGTCCCCGTTTGTCGCGTTCGAAGAGAGAGAAGGCTTCGCCGAGCATGGCAGACAGATCCGTACGATTGATCTCGTCCAGCAGCAGAACGGTTGGTAGCGAGGGGAGTTCGCTTCCATCAGCGGCGTGGAGTTGCTGCGAGTTATGGTCCTTGAGTACCTCGATCAGGAAGCCGGGCTCAAATCGAGTTTCGTTGTTGATCAGCTGAGCCCCGCGAATGAAGTCCGCGTAACCGTAACCGGGGTGAAGCTGCAGCGTGCGAAAGTTCTTCTTCAGCGCCGCCTTCAAGACCTTTTCGTTCTGTAAGAAGCGGCCGATACCCCACGAAGTCAAGGCTGCGTTCGAAATCAGCTCTGTCGCGAGCTGACGCGCGGAGTAGGTCTTGCCGGTCCCAGGCGGCCCGTAAAGGATGATCTGCTTCTTCCAGGCCAGAGATTCCAAATCCGTTACACCGTCGACCGAGTCGGCGGCCCGGCTGCTCCACACCGAACTGAGCGGCGGGTAGTAAAAATCAACCTTGCCGTCCGGCGCGTTGCCGTCCGGCATCAGGCCCTCGAGGCTGGACCTAATTCGCCAGAGCTCTTGATCGACCGGCGAATCCGCGTCGGTCCCTACGGGCGATTCATCAACATTCGCGAAAGCCTTGGCTATCTGGCGCTTATGGGAGAGTGACGCTATCCGCTCGAAACTGTCCGGGTGCAGCAGGTGCAAGAGGATGTGCATCATCTCTCGCTGGTTCTCCTGCGGAACCTGTTCGGCAAGATCACGAGTTAGCCACGGATCGGCGAGGACCTTCGCGCGCTCTAACGGGTCGAGCGCCTTCACTAGCCGAACAAACTCGATGACGAATCCGATTTGAAGGTCGCGACGCGTATTGAATCCGATGCCAGGGTTTCCGATGGCCGTCTTCAGAGCCGCAATAGACTCTGACTTCTCGAGGTCATCGAGCGAATCAAGTTGCAACGTCTCGGCGATGAGCCTCTTCTTGTGGCCAAACGAGACAGATGATGGGAACAGGAAGTGCACCAACATGATCTCGGCTGCAAGTCTGCGCACACCGTCTGACGTGCCATCAAGTTGTCGGCGCCATTTGCTGTCGAAGGTACCCCCGCCCTCACTTCCGACAAATGCGTTTTTGATGAACTTGTCGTAGAGATCGGCGACGTTGCCCTCAGTCCAGACCTGTTGCCCAGGGTGCAACAGTGAGCCGTCATCGACCAGACACTCGGCGCAAACCCGCTGCATCGTTGAGTCGATCTGGCCACGGGTGAGCGGATATCGAGCGATTGTCCTCGCCTCTTTCGTTGAACCGACGTGTCTTCTTCGCCACGCTACTGTTCGCGAGCGACACACACGTATGCGATTCGAAATCTCGCCCAGTTGAGCTAGCCTCGACTCGCGGCTTGACGGACTTCCCTACGGACATGTCCCCCACCGCACGAATCCTTTCGTGCTGCCTTGGGGACATCTACGTGACTTTGCTGCGGACCACCGCCGACCGTGTGGCGATTGCTGATCCCGACTCACTCGTCGAACAGCTCCTAGAACAGATGCTCCACCAGCGGGGGTGCATGCCGGCGGAGGCCGAGCAGCAATCGTGGCGCCGGCCCCTCCCGGTGTACGCTGCCGACCTCTGCGATGCGGGACTAGGCAAGGTCGAGATGCTCGTCGAGCTCCGTCTCCAACCGATTTATAAAGCCGCTCTGAGTCGCAGCGCCAGGCCATTCCCTCTGCACCAGATTGGCTCGTGGCCATACCGTCGTCCTGTAGACAGTCCGAGGCTGCAGCGAAGCGTCGGTGATGAACGCGCCCACATGGTCCGATTTGCGCTCGGCTTCGTTCGGTATTACGCCGAGCACTCCAACATGGGCGATCAGCTTGTCTACGTCTTGCGGAGATGGCGTCATGTTACGAGTCGGATTGCTGCGCTGAGTGGATCTTCAGCGCTTCGGCGACGCGATTGTCGCCGAACAAAGTGCTGCCCAACTCGTACTCTTGTTTCAGAGCCTTCACGATCCTTCTAGCTTCGGGAGCTTCCCAGTACAGGTCAACCGTCTGAAGCTCGAAGCCCAATCGCTGATTGACCAGGTCAAGCGACACACCATGGACGAAGTGACACAGCCCGTCGTAGTCGATTCCGCCCTTCGCCGTGGACGCCGTCGACAAAACGTCTAGGTGGACGATCATCATCGGGCTGGTCTGCATGTACGTGATGAGCATGTCATTGGCGCGCCACGGTTCGCCGCCAATGACCTCCCAGAGCTTCGCCGGAGCGCCGCCCTGTTCTACTTGGTGGTAGTTCATCAGGGCTTCCCGCCAGTCACGGCCGTGTGGCCGACACACGTAAAGCCGTTGATCCTTCGTGATCCTGGTCGGCCAGATGGTCTGATCGTCTGCTGACATCAGACAAGTATGCCTAGGCCAGGTAGTTGAGTGTGGATGCCGACATCAGACTGCGAGCGCAGGGACGAGGAACGAGCTAGTACAGGACAGACGGCCCGTTCAAGTTTCCTGAGCGTCCTGGCCCATCGTCCGACCACTTGTCTCGCTGTGCGTAGCTCACGGGCACTGCGGCCGCTCGTCTTTGCGAGCTGCTGCACGCATGTCCGAGCTATCTGCAATCATCGCAACATGGACAATTTGCCAGAGCAGTCAGACGCTTCCACCGAGCTGTCGATCGATGTTGAAGACGATGGGCTCCTGGTCGTCGGGACTCCGGAGATGATTGATGGCTACATCGCTCGGCTCCGGCAAGTGACCAAAAACGAGGTGTCGAACTCCGCGGTTTCGAGGAGCGACATGGGAATGGTGGCTGGCGTAGCGGCGGGAGTAGCCAACGCAGCCGCCCAACATGGGCGGTACGTGAAGGTTTCGAAGCAAAGCATGGACCTGGCGCGCGCCGGAAAGTTGGTTCCTGCCGGCGGGGGTTACTTCCGCATGACTACCGTTGGAGCGGGGAACAAATTTAGCGGCCAGATGGTCTGGAAACCCGTGGTGGGTAGCCCCGCCCGTCTCGCATCCATTCAAATGATCGCCATTCAGATGGCTCTCACCACCGCGCTTGCTGATGTCCAGAAGGCGATCGCGAAAGTCGACGGTAAGGTCGACGACCTGCTTGCGTTGGCGAAAGCCCAGGTGATCGGCGACGTGGTCGGTAACCACAGTTATCTCAAGCGTCTGGCCTCTGAGGTACGTAACAACAACACCTTGCCGACATCGGACTGGGAATCTGTTGCGTCCCTGGGGCCAGAACTGGAGCGGGGACTTGAGAAGCTTCGTTCGTACCTGACCGCCACCGTCTCCAAGCTGGACCCGAACGCGCCGCTCAAGGATCGCGCAGCTCAAGTGGACGCGGTGGTCACGACCAACAGGCTCGGCGAATCTCTTCAACTGCTAGTCGTCGCCCAACAGACCTACTACTACTGGCAGCATCTACGGCTACGCCGCGTAATGGACAGCGAACCGAAAAACCGCGAGGTGGTCCACCATTCGGTGCGCGCGATATTGACGAGGCAGGCGCGGCTCGACGCCGAACTGTGGTCGCAGCTGCACTCGCGACTCAATGGGTTTGACAAGGTCAAGCCGCTTGAGATTGCCCGCTTCTGGGATGTCGACCCGCTGACTACCGGCACAAAGACACTACAAGCCGAGCTCGAAGATTTTCGAAAGACCCGCGGTAGCCAGATGCTCGAGTGGGAGCAGAATCGCACACCCGGGGTCGGTGAGGCGCTTGACGAGCTCGGCGAGATAGCGGGACGAGCAGTTGGTGCCGGCGCAACCGTCGCGGCGGGCGGTCTGCGATCCCTTGCCAACATGATCAGTCGCTCCGGTTCCGAGAAGCCGGAGAAACAGTCCGCCGAGATTCCGCGCTCCGACGCCGGCAATTCATCGTCAAACTAGTGCAGTCCGGGGGTCAGGTGTGGTGATCGGGCGTGGTCGACGCCGGAGAGTCAAGGAATCGCCGTTCACAGCGCAGCCTCCCTCCCCGCTTCAGCAGGCCTCCGAAGAGCTGACCGAGCGGCGAGCCGCTCGAGCCCTGGCATGCGTAGCGATACGCGAATCGGTGCGTGTCTCGATCAAAACCGACGACCGCCTGGCCGATGATGTCGTGCACTCACATCAGGCGCTGGCCCTGGACCTGTGGCGGGGTCAGGACTTCACGGACCGCAATCGCGGTCGCGCGTGGAGTTGGGTGCCGTTCTACGACGGCGAACTCGATGACACCCCGGACACAGCGGAATCGATAGCCGCTCGGATGAACCGCACCTACACGCTGTCAGGAGATGAGCAGTCAGACCGCGACGCCATGAAAGCGGACCCCGCGGGTCAGATTTCCTGGCTGTCCGGCGTACTCGCAGCGCGGATCCACACCTACCCCGTGTGGCAGGACCGTTTCTTCGACGACCACGGCGTCCGCGTCGATCTAATCTCCGAGGTCACTTCGCTGACACAACGAGCGCTGAATCTGCGCGACAAGACCGACGTGCTCGGACCAGCACCGAAGGGGCATCTGCGTTCCGATGATGAGGTGGTCGCCGCCTACATCGAGAAGGCACGCGTACTCGACCGTGGCATGGACGCAGCACTGGAACGTCTGCAGTCGCTCGACCGCTATTGCGACATCGTCGCGGGCATCCAGCGTCGCAAGAACAAGTACGACTGGATGGAGCGCGCGAACAGCATCGACGATCTCGAGCTGCTCATCGATGACGACCTCGACCGCCGACAGAGTGACAGCGTCCGCGAAGCCGGCACGATGTCGGAGATGCTCGCCGCGGTGTACCTGGACACGTTGACACCAATCACCGAGTCCCTGACGCTCGCGCCGGTCACCGAATGATGCAGCAGGGCATACTTTTACGGTGCTGGCTTTAGTTTCCTTGGTAGTTCCGCCGAAACAGCTACCGGGCTGTGTGGAGTCCGGACTGTAGTTGTAGCGATATTTCGTCGGTTCTTTAGGACGATCCCGGACCCACTGCACCGTCGAAAGTTCGACCGCAAAAGTGGTCACGATCTGCACATCGTCATCCAGCACCGAAACCTAAACCACGGCAGTCGACTCGGTCGGCAGCGCCGGCGGGTGCCCGGCACGGTTCGATGCGTAGGACTACAAGGGCCGCAACGCCGTTGAACACAGCTTCCACCGATAGAACAATGGCACCCGATACACGAACAAAACCTCAACTCCATGGCGGCGTCGTCCTGCGCGCCATCATCACCTGGCTCGCACGGTCATGAGACACGCCCTGCGCGGAGTAATCAGATTTGTCAGCAACAGACCCGAATCGTCACCAGCCGAGTTTGGTGAGAACCTTCGAGACGACCGGAAGCGTCGGCTTGCAAGGATCTTGCCCACCGAGTTTCGACTTGTCGGCCTCGTAGCTGATGTCGAGGAAGTAGGTCGCGGGCACCTTGGGGCCGAAGACCACCGCGTCGCACACTGACGCGCCACTCGTCGTCCGATACATCTTCGACCCGTTCACATCGAAAGACACGTCGGCGAACTCGGCATTGTCCTCGCGTTTGCTCCCGCCGGACTCCTTGTCCAAGAAAACGCTGAAGTCATTTCGAGCGCCCGAAACAGGCCACCGGCACCCCGCAAGACCATTCGTATTCGCCGCCTCCGGCTTTCCGCTGGTCCTTGAATAGACCAGCGGTGCGACATCAGCCGTGCTCAACAACCCGCACATCTCTTCGCCGGTCAGCGTGGTCGGAGACACCGGGGTCGCAGGCCGCGTCGCCGTGGTGGTGGCGCTCGACGGCGTCGGCGAACCCTTGTCGTCGCTCCCGCATGCTGTCAGCCCGAGACACAGAACTACCGCGAGTCCGGTGAGTGAACCCCTGCTCACACGCTTGATGGCGCTTTCCATTGCGTCAACCCCTTCGTTGCTCATCGACATCGATTCGATCCGCTACTCGAGACCGTCTGCGACAACTGACGCCAATCGGCAGAATTCGTCAGGTATCGGCTCCTCAGGCCGATCGAGTGAGACTGTGAGCACGCCAACCGCATTGCTGCCCTGCACATAAGCGCTCACCGACGTTGAATCCGATTGCTCTGCTGCGGCACTCAGCCGGGTCGTTGCGCGAACCACCACCACATCGCCCGGACATCCGGCCGGCGTGCTCACGATCGACGAGATCGATTCAAGAGACTCGGTATCCGTCTGCTGTCGGTACGACGAACAGCGGCGCACGACGGCGTCTGTGTCGGAGACTGATTCGCCACCGGTGATGACCGACTGGGCGAACGTGGGCGCGCCATCCTTCGTGGCGAGGACACCCACGGTGGCCGAGCGCAGCTGCCGTCCCGCCTGCTCGGCGACGATCGCCCCGCATTCGGTGGGTGTCGTCGTTCCCCCGATGCCCGACGGCGCAGTGTTCGGTAACCGCGTCACTTTATACCCAGCCGGGAAGTCCTCGGCGGTGAGGAACGGGCCTTGAGCGCCGGAAGTGCGCTCGTCGCTGCGCACCCAGACCACGGCGGCGGCAATGGCGATAGCGACAACTGCCACAGCGATCAACGCGAACTTTGCCCGACGCCGCGTCATCGCGTTCTCCTCTGTAGACACCGACGGCCACGTGGGCCGCGACATGCCGACGTCCGTCGACAGCTTCGCAATCGACGTTACCGACTCAGCGGGTTGACGCTGCCCTCGTCGGAGAACGGCCGTGCGAGAATCGCGGCATGCTCACCTGCCGGGGTCGCGTCATCGACGTCGAACCGACGATCGACTCGCTCGACGACGTCGCCGATGCCAGACACACAGTCGCGCGGCGCGCGATCAGTCGCGTTCGCACGGGCGCGATGATGGCGGTGGTGTTGACGTCGCTGACGATGGCCGCGGCCTGCAGCTCCGATAAGCCTCGACCGCTGCCCAACACCGACGACGAGGTGTCGTCGAATGAGCCGATCACCGCCGAGCAGGCAACGTCAGTCCGCGACAAGGGCCGCGCAATGGCGCTGGACTATGTAGACCGACTGCCCGCGAACGACAGCGACATCGACGGGGAGATGTCCACGGAACGATGGGCCGACTGCACCGCGAAGCAGAAATTCGGGTTCCATCCCACTCTGAACGGGGTGCAGTACTCGGCAACGGTGTACGTGAACAGCCCTCCCCTGTCCGTCGAACAGGTGCAGGCGCGCTTCCGCGGGACACCGATCCAGTGGGATGCCGACGACGGCCAGGAGGGGACCAGCGGCGTCTTCTCGGTGACCGTCAACGGGACACGGCAACCCATCGCGATCAAAGTGTCCTCGCCGTGTTACTTCTTCGCCGACGTCGACGGGATCGACCCGGGCGCCAAACAAGCGGTCACGGGGTTCAGTGCTCGCAGATGGTTCGAGTGACGGGCGTCGACGCCGGTTGAGGCCTCGGGATCTGTGGAGCACCGCAGACTGCGGCGGTCGACGGCACCGACTCCTCCCGAACGAACGTGCGAGAATCGCGGCATGCTCATGTGCCGGATTTGGGGAGTTCGCAACTCATGCCGACCATAAACATCCCCGCGCTGCCGTCCCCCACCACTCGGGTGGAGGGATCCCCCGCCGACGCCGAGGCCATGGCGACCCGGGCATCGCGCGCGGCTAATGCCGTCGAGGGACAGCAGGACTTTGCCACCGGTAGCGCGGTGTCCGGTGTCGGCGACGGCGGCAACACCTGGTCGGGCAAGGGTGCGACCGCCTATCGCGGCGCGATCGCACCCTTCGCGTCGGAGACCTCGACGGCGTACACCGGCCTCTCGCGCGGCGCGAAAGCGATGCGCGCCTACGCAGACGAGCTGGAAACCCTGAAGTCGACTCGCCGTCAGCTCGACTCCCGACGTGACGAACTCGCGCGCTCCATCTCGCTGTTCGACGGCGAGGTCCGATCGTGGGAGGGCAAAGAGATCCCGGAATCCACCCTGGCCGACCTCCAGTCGCGCTCGGCCGATCTCGAGCGACAGGTGCAGACCTTCAGCTCCGACAACGACGCCCTGAAGACCAAGACCGAGGCCAACGAACGTTCTTTCGTCACCGCGCTGGGGGCGGTGGCGGGAACTGCGGCGTCGGGCCGATCGCTGACCGCGAGCGGGTACAACCCCTCCGACCTCGTGCGATCGGGGCTGGACAAGATCCACCGCGGCGCCCACACCGAGGACCTCGAGCGGATGAACCCGTCGCAGCGTGCGCAGTGGTGGGACGCCCTCGATCCCGCCGAGAAAGAGGCTGCGCTGCAGGAGTTCCCCGAGTACCTCGGCAACGGCGACGGGCTGCCCGCCACGGTGCGCAACGAGGCGAACCTGCAGAACCTCGATCGCGACATCGCCCAGTCGACTGCGGCGACGTCCATCCCCAACAAGCCCGACGTCTACGGTGACGCCACGCGCCGGTTGGAGAAAGCGGAGCAGGTCCGCTCCGCCCTGCTCAAGGCCGAGGGTGATCATCCCGGGGTGCCGATCCAGTTGTACGGCTACGACTCCGACGCGTTCGGCGGCGACGGGAAGGCCATCGTCTCCGTCGGTGACCTCGACACCGCGCATGACGTGGCGTGGAACGTGCCCGGCATGACGACCAACATCTCGAGCATCGGCGGCAACGTGGAATCAGCAGGTCGGCTCTACGAGCAGGCGCGGGTATCCGGATCGAACTCCGCTGCCTCGGTCGCATGGATCGGTTACGACGCACCCAGTGACTCCGACATGGGTGCGGTGTCGGCGGCCGGCGCGGCGAAAGACGGCGGCAATCTCCTCGCCGCCGACATCGCCGGCTTCACCGCCGCACGCGACCAGGCGGACCTGGGTCAGGGAGCCGGCGCCTCAGATCATTTGAACCTCAACGTCATCGGTCACAGCTACGGGACGACCACCGTCGGGTGGGCCGGTGACGACGGTCGCCTCGCCGGACAGGTCGACACCGTGACCCTCCTCGGTTCCCCCGGCACCGGCGGAGTCACCTCGGCCGGCGAATTCGGCATCGGGGAGAAGAACGTCTACGTCGGCGCCGCCGCCAACGATCTGGTCGGACACCTCGGTAGTCCGAGCTCGGAGGCCTCGTTCGGCCTGGGTGGCCTCGGTTCCGACCCGGCCACCACCCGATACGGCGCCGAGCGATTCCAGGCCGAGGGTGGCGACTCCACACTCGTCATCGGAAACCACAACAGCTACTACCAAGATGGGACAGAGTCACTGAAGAACCTCGGCAGGATCGTCTCCGGAAACGGGGACGACATCTCCCACGAGGACCGCCGCAGCCTGTGGGATGTCATCGCGGGAGCCGCCTCCCGGACGGACAACTCGGTTGCGTCACGGATTGCGGGACAATGAACTCCGACCCCAACGCCGACGCCACGTTCGTCGACAAGTTGCTGCGGCAGGCACAGAACGCGCTCGGCGACGACCCGCGGATCCGCTTCGCTCACGTCCGTCACAGCGGTCCCCCGCCGGCCGAACTATTCGCCCCTGCGCCGCGACCCCAGGGACGCGCTGTCCGCTCGGCGTGGTCGCAAACGCGTTCGCTGGCAGAGCTTCTCCGCGATCTCTGGGAGCACGCATGGCTCCCCCACCCACCGGCCACCGTCGGTGTTCGATACGTCGACGATGGATCGGGTATCCGTGTAAAAGTCGTCGCGTCTGCCACGTCCGTCGAGCAACCAAGGGTCGAGACCGTGGGTGACCGACTCCTGGTTCGGGGGTTCATCCCGGACGACGCGTTACCGGGAGAAGGATTCGCCGCGACTGGTGGGCGCCACAGGATTGTCGTCGCCGTTGCGGGCGGCGAGGTGTCGGTAACCCTGTCGACGATCCTCGACAACGACGCCGAGCTCACCCTCAACGCCCTCGCCGCACTGCCCACCGAAATATCGACAACACCCGACCGCCCGAAGGAGTGACCGATGCACATCGACAAGGGCCGGGTCCACACCATCGCCAAGAAGTGGGAAGAGTGCCACTC
>NZ_JAEMTF010000031.1:0-16689 GCF_016462415.1 Williamsia sp.
CGACGCAGCTCATCCCGGCCCATCCGAACGCACGCGGTGAGCGCGCGATCGCGACGCAGGTGTTGGCGGCGATCGGTCGCTGAGACCTCAGATGACGGTCCCGACGTCGGTGGTGACGATCTCGTCGAGCGCCCGCTCGGCGACCGCCGCGATGGTCATCGACGGGTTACAGGCACCGGAGTTGCCCGGCATCAGCGCGCCGTCGAGCACGTAGAGCCCCTTCTGTCCCTTGACGCGCCCCTCGAGGTCGCATACTGCGCCCATGTTGGCGCCACCCAGGGGATGCCAGGTCGACGGGAACAGCAGGTTGGTGTCGACGAGGTTGCTCGCCGGCCCGGCGATGGAGCGGACCGTGGGTCCGATGCGCCGGTTCTGGATGACGTGGTCGCCCTCCCTGGGCCACCGCAGGATCGCGTCGTCGGCCGCTGAGTCGTAGACGAACCGCCCACGTGCGTCGCTCACCCCGTACCCGACCATCATCGTGCTGTGGGCGTCGACGCCGAACGAGGGAATCGAGGCCTGGATGACGGTGATCGCCGACGACGGGTCCTTCCAGTCGAGGCTGCCGAAGACCACGGGCCCGCCCTGCACCGCGCCGAAGTCGTTGGCGAAGTCGGTCCACAGGTAGATGCGGTCGGCGTTGCTGCCCCAACCGCGACCGAGATCGTCTGGCATGTCCGGTATCTGCCCCTTGGCCGACGCCCGCATCAGCAGCTTGGTGGTGTTCATGGTGCCGGCCGCCATCACCAGGGTGGGGGTGGTCAGGATCTTGTTCTCCAGGACCCGGCCGGTGGTGTCGATGCGGTCGACATGCACGATCCATCGGCCGTCCTTCGCGCGCTCGACGTCGGTGACGTGGTGGCGGGTGGCGACCGTGACCCGACCGGTTGCCTCGGCCTGGGCGATGTAGGTGACGTCGACGCTGTGCTTGCCGCCGTTGTTGACGCCGAGAGCCCCGGATCCATCGGTGTAGGACGGCTTCATCTTCCCGCGGATCTCGTCGAGCGCGAAGTTCCAGTCGATCGGCATCGGGATCTTCGAGACCGGGAGACCCGCGCGTCGGGCGCGTTGCGCGAAGACCCTGGGCGCCTTGTAGTTCGGCGTCCGGATGAGTTCGTCCGGGGCGACCTCGAGCTGCAGCATCCGCGCCACCCGCGGGTAGTGCACGCGTGCCATCCGCTCGTAGTCGAGGGCCTGCGGGAAGTGTGAGTTGAACACCGCCTCCGAGGGCTGCAGCGTCATACCCTGGTAGACGAGCGATCCGCCACCCACCCCGGCCGCACACAGTGCGGTCATGTTCTCGCCCGGCACCGCCTCGATCAGTCCGGTGTACGGCTCGAGTGCGACCGGCCGACCGAACAGCGTCGGGGCCGATCTGTACCAGAGGATGCGCTTGTCCGGGTTCAGGGGCGTGGCGAAGGTGTTGGCGTTCGGCCCTGTGCGCCAACGGTTCCCGCGTTCCAGGACCAGGACGTCGACGCCGGCCTGGGCCAGTCGCAGCGCCGTCACACCGCCGCCGAACCCTGATCCCACGACGACCACCCGATGCTCCTCACGGGTGGTGCGGACGCGATCGACCTGCGCGGCGATGCCGGTAGTGGCGGCGTGTGCGAGCGACGGGGTCGTGGCGGCCAGACCCGTTGCAGCCGCGCCCATCAGGAACGAGCGGCGTGTGGTCACTGACAAGGGATTCCCCGATCTCACGACGAGAGGGCTGCGCACCAGAGGGTGAGGCACGTCACGGACGGAACTAAAACTAGACACTGACGGGGTCAAGTGTCAATATTCAGCGGCCAACAGCCGCTCGCGCGCGGGCCTGGACGGCCAGGCCGGCAGCGATCATCGGTTCCGTGGACCGCAGACTGCGGCACAACACGAAAGCGCCTTCGAGACTGGTCAGGCAACTCATGGCCAGACTCCGGCACTCGTCGTCGGGCAGGCCGGTGCCGGCGAACCACTGTGTGAGGCCGTCGATCCAGCCGGTGAACACGGTCTCCGTTGCCAGACGCAAGCGTTCGTTGGTGCTGGCCACCTCGAGAGCGATGGTCTCGATGGAGCACGCTTCGGTGTAGTCGAGATCGACCAACAGGGCGGCGGCCGAGGCGAAGATGTCCGGTAACCCGTCGACGATGTCGGTGACCGTGCCGAGCTGGTCTGCGACGAGCAGGCCGTAACGCACCCCCTCGGCATGTATGACTTCTTCGCTGATCTGTTCTTTGCCGCCGGGAAAGTGGTGGTAGATCGAGCCGAACGGGGCGTTGGACGCCGCTGCGATCTGCTTGAGCCCGGTCGCGGCCATGCCCTGGCGTCGATACAACTCCGCGGTCGCCTGGAGGATGCGCGTTCGTGTGTCGGTGGCCATGGATCCTTCCCTTGCGAATCAAGACCCCCGAGTGTAGCTTTCGAATCACTAGAACGATCTATCTAGCGAAGGGCCCGTGATGATGCGTGTCGACGTTCCCGCCGGACCGCTCGACTACACCGACACCGGCGGCGACGGCCCGGTGATCGTGCTCGGACACGGTCTGCTCATGAACGAAACACACTGGCGCAAAGTCATTCCGCTGCTCGACGGGTATCGCTGCATCACGCCGACGCTGCCGTTGGGCGCGCACCGCAGCCCGATGAGGGCAGACGCCGACCTGACACAGAGTGGCATCGCCAGGATCATCGCCGACTTCCTCGACGCGCTCGACCTCGTCGACGTCACCTTGGTCCTCAACGACAGCGGCGGCGGACAGTTCGTGGTGTCCGAGGGTCGCGCGGATCGGGTCGGACGATTGGTGCTCGCGTCCTGCGAAGCGTTCGACAACTTCCCACCACGGCCCGCCCGGCCCGCAGCCGTGCTCTGCCGGTTTCCCGGCGGCACCTCGCTGTTCCTGCGGTTGCTGTCCACGAAGTTCGTCCGACACAACAAGCTCGCGTGGGGCGGGCTGAGCAAGTACGGCATACCCGACGAGGTGCTCGACGAGTGTTTCGCGCCGGCGACGCGCAGCGCAGAGATCCGCCGTGACCTTCGCAAGTTCAGCACCGGGACTCCGAGACGAAAGACACTGCTCACGTGGGCATCTCGACTCTCCTCGTTCGACCGACCGGTACTGATCGTCTGGGCGACCGAAGATCGGATGATGCCGCCGGCCCACGCGCATCGGCTGCTGGACCTGTTCGCCGATGCGCGTCAGGTGCTCATCGACGACTCCTGGACACTGATCCCCGAAGACCAACCCGAGAGGTTCGCCGCGGCGCTGCGCGATTTCGTCCCGGCTCGTCGGCGAGCGAACCCGTCGCAGCTGTCCTGACGTTTCGGTACGTGACGCTGCGCATCGGTTCGTCGAGGACGGCCACGCCGTGCGTGTTGCGGTGGAGGCGGTCAGCCGGTCGTCAGCCGGTCGCGGTCATCGCCGGCAGCAACCACCGGGTCAGGAAACGGCGCAGCGCGTCGTCGGTGTGCACGGTCTCGTCGTCGAACAGGATGACCGACACCCCGAGTCGCAGGACGATGTCGACCAGATCGTCGAGATCCGGCGCGACCTCCGGGTGTCGAGTGGCCATGGGCTCGAGTATCTGGCGCGCAACGGGTTTCGCGCGGTCCATCATGCCGTCGTCGAAGAAGGGGTTGGATCGACCCGGATCGAGCAGGGTGGCCAGGACGGGGTGCGCGCGCACGGCCCCCCGCCCGGACACGAGCAGTTCCACGACGAAGTCGAAGGGCGTCGTCGTCGCCTCGAGTCGCAGCGTGATGTCGCCGAGTGCGGTCAGTGAAAGGCCGACGACCGCCTGTGAGACCAGGTCCTCACGGGTCCCGAAGATCGAGTAGATCGTCTGCCGGGAGACGCTCGCCCGGTTGGCGACCGCGGCGATGGAGACGGCGTCGAAACCCTCGGACTCGATGATCTCGACTGTCGCGTCCAGGACCTTCTGCCGCGATCTCATGGGTTCATCATCGACGACACGGACACGGCGCTGCGACTAATCCGGAGTCGGCGAGTCCGGGAGCGGGCGGTACACGGCGAGCGAGCGGGACACGATCTCGAAATGTGCCGTGCGCAGGTAGTCGCCCACCTCGCCGTCATGGGCCACCAGGGTTTGGCCGTCGAGGGAGGTGACCGTGAACTCCGGTACCTCGAACCGGTGGTAGAGCGCGCTGCGTTCGATCCGCCCGACCGCCAGCGCGGCCAGGATGCGGGTGGTCGCGAACCGGTGGTTCACGTCGATCACCCGGACATCGAGCAGGCCGTCGTCGAGGGTGAACCGTTGGGTGGGCGCGAACCCCCCGGATCGGTACTGCGAGTTGCCCACGAACAGCAACGATGTCCGCGCGGTCGTCCCGTTGAACGAGATCCGCACCGGTCGCTCACGCCGCACCGTGGACAGCGTCGCGTAGACGCTCGCCAACGGCTTGCCGATCGTGTGTTCGAGGCGCTCGCGGGTGCGCACGAACCGCGGGTACGCGCCGATGCTCGCGGTGTTGATGATGACGGTGGACCCGTTGAGGCGGATGACATCGACATAGGCGGCGGTGCCGCGTTCGATCGCTGAGATCGTCTCGGCGATGGTCGGGCACCCGATGTCGCGGGCGAAGTGGTTGAACGTCCCGCCCGGGAAGACGGCGAGCGGGGTGTCGGTGGCGAGGGCGATCGCGGCGGCCGTGGCCACCGACCCGTCGCCGCCACCGATCGCGATCACATCGGCCCGATCGGCCGCCGATCGCAGGATCGCCTCGACGTCGTCGTCGGATCCGATGGTCACGATCTCGGCCGCGGGCAGAGACCGGCGCACCTTGTCGATGATGCGTTCACCGGTACCCCCGCCGGACGCGGGGTTGACCACCAGGACCACTCCCTCGCCGTCGGGGCGGGGCGGCACGGGCACCCGCGTCGACTCCGGGGTGGGCGGTCGTCGGTCCTCCTCGTCGGTGGGGTGCATCCGGGCCAGGCCCAGCGCGACCGCCGCACCGATGCCGAAACCCACCGCGACATCGCCGGGGTAGTGCGCGCCGGTGGCCACGCGGGACATCCCGACCAGGCCCGCCAGCGGGGCGAGCGCGAGTCCGAGCGCCCGGTTCTCCGCGGCCACGCCGACGGCGAACGCGGCGGCGCTCGCCGAGTGCCCCGACGGCATCGAACTCGACGTCGGGGTGCGCACGATGCGCGCCCGCGGGACCGACCCGGCGATCGGACGCGACCGCCATCGCAGTCGTTTCGCCCCCTGGTTGGTGACCAACGAGGTCGCGGCGAGGCTCGCCATCCCCCGGACCGCGCCGCGACGGGCGGACCGGCTGCCGAACACCCACAGCGCCGCCGCGACACCCATCCACAGCTTCGAGTGGTCGGCCGATCGGGTGAGACGGCGCATCGGTTCGTCGAGAACGGGGTTGTCGGAGTGGGCGACCGCGTCGAACAGGGCGTGATCGGTGGCACTGAACCACGTCCGCAGGCGGGCGGATGGTGGGGCAACGCTCCTGGCCATCGGCGTCGTACCTTCTCTTCTCCGGGCGCGGCGGACGCGCGGTTGTGCGTGTGTGTCGGGGCGGAGAGAAGGTGCCGCCGACGACGTCTGCCGCCACCGTAGTCGACGGCGCGCCGAGGCGTTTGTGCGTTACCGTCGGTCTCATGCACTATCGGCTGCGCCGCTCGATGGCGACCATGACCCTGGCCACGGTCTTCGGGGTGTGGCTCCTGCGCTGCCTCAAGACCTTCGTGTTCGCGGTCCTGCGGGACGACCACGACGCCACCGTGCCCGACCCACCCTCGGGGGATCTCGCGCGGCGACGCGTGATGCAGGTGTCGGACTCGATCGACGTCCGCCGATCACCCGGCGACCTGTATGCGATGGTCAGCGACCCGACCCGGATGGGCGAGTGGAGCCCGGAGAACCGGGGCGCGCGCATCCTCGACCCCGCCGACGACGGCACGGCCTTCGTCGGCATGCGCTTCCAGGGCCGCAACCTCCGCAACGGGGCCCGCTGGGTGACGCTGTGCACGGTGACCGCGGCCGATCCGGCAGAGCGGTTCGCGTTCCGCGTCCATGCCATCGGGGTGAAGAAGCCGCGGCTGCAGGCACCGAACGCATCGTGGGAGTACCGCTTCGAACCGCTGCCCGACGGTGGGACCCGGGTCACCGAGCAGTGGACCGACGACCGGACTCGCTGGCCCCGACCGGCCGTCGAGGTGTTCGACCGTATCGTGACGCGCGGGACGACGTTCCCCGAGTTCCAACGCCGCAACATCGCCACCACGTTGGCCGCTCTCAAGAAGGTCGCCGAGAAGTCCTGACGTCGCGACTCACCACGCCAGTCGCGGATGCACCTCCACGTCGGTGATGTCGAGGTCCGCCGGGTCGACCACGGCGGTGCCGAACAGGTCGTCGGCCAGTTCGTCGGTGTCCACGCCGAGCGCGCCGGACCATCGACGGGCCCGGGCCACCGACCGTGAGGTCCGCAGGATGAGCAGCGGTGCGTCCGGGGATCCGACCACCACCCGTCCGACGTCGGTGTCGTCGACGACGGCGATGAGTCGGTCGAGCGATCCCGGAGCGAGGCGGATCGGTCCGTGGAGTTCGGCGACGAACCGGCTGCGTCGGGTGTCGTGGGGGACCCCGATGTGGACGCGTGTGTCGACATCGCCCCAGCGTGCGCGCATCTCGGTCGCGTCGGGTCCGCTGATCCACACCTGACAATCCCCGCTCGACACCAGCGATCCCACCGTGACCAGCAGCGACGCGGCCGAGTGGCCCTCGGTGCGCACCACCGCGACGGTCTGTGGCACGGCGTAGACGACGCCGTGGGTGCGGGCGGCCGGGTCGGTCACCAGCGGCGCCAGCGCCATCGCCTCGCGGTTCTTGTCCTCGCGGTCCTCGCCGGTGCGCTCGGCCCAGTCGGCCCCGTCGTGCCAGGCGACGGCGTCGGGGACGTGGGCGAACACCGCGCCCGCGTCGTACGCGCGATGCGCGAACTCCCAGTCCTCACCGCCGTAGGAGGTGAACGACTCGTCGAACCGGCCGACCTCGTCGAACAGCGAACGCCCACAACTCATCACCGCGCTGATGATGAAGCGATACGACCGTCGGTCGGCGTCGAGCAGGTCGCGCGAGCCGAGGTAGGCGTCGCGCAGCCACCGGGGCTCGGTCAGCTCCGGCGGCCCGGCGGCGCCCGCGGTGAACCACGCGCGCAGATCCGACGGGCCCCACCCGGTCAGATCGGCGTGTCGACGCCGGCCCACGGTCACCGCATCCGGCACCGCCGAGGCCAGACGGGTGGCGTTCTCGACGTAGGCGGGTTCGGGGACGGTGTCCGCGTCGAGGAAACACAGGATCGATCCGTCCGCCGCCGAGGCCCCGAGGTTGCGGGCGGCGGCGGCGCGGAAACCGCGGTCGGGCTGACGCACCACCGTCAGGTCCAACCGACCCCGGTACGCCTCGACATCCGGCGGGGTGGGCGACCCGTCGTCGGCGACGACCACCTGCATCAGCGATGCGGCGTGGGTCTGCAGCGTGAGCGCTTCGAGCAACCGGTCCAACTGCGCCTGCTGCCGGTAGTGCGGGATGACGACGGTGACCGTGGCGGGCGGACGCTGCGCGTCGCCCGCGAGATCCCATCGGTTGCCCGGGACGACGAACCGGCCGTCCGGCAGCGACAGTGGGCGGCTCATCGGCGGGACCAGGCGTCGAACCGGGCGCGATACATCGCGCCGACCTGCTCCGACGTGGGGAAGACGACGACGTCGTCGGCAACCCAGGTCAGCTCCGGCTCGGCCGCGGCCCGGGCGATGGCGTCGCGCAGATCGTCGACGGAGTCGCCGTGCAGCCACAGGGCGCCGGGCGAGTTCGCCTCGATCTCGGCGGTGTAGCGGTTGTGGGGGACCAGTGGCCGGCGGCCGGCCTCGATCCACGTGTTGATCGACGCGGATGCGGACAGGTGTCGGTGGAAGGCCACGGGCACGGCCACCGACCTCAGGGTGGCCTGCAGCGCGGTGTCGGGGACGAACCCGGTGGTCTCGAACCGTACGTTCACACCGGCCGCGCGGGTGGTCAGATCGGTGATCAGGTCCTCGTGCCCGTCGGCCACCGCACCCAGGGCGAGCAGGTCGAGGTCCGCCTCGAGCGCTCCCAGGGCGTCGATGATCTCCGCATGCCCTTTGCCGGGGTAGATGAACCCGAGCACACCGACCACGTCGCGGACCGGGGGTCGACCACCGGTCGGTGTCGGGGAGCGGTCGAGGGCGAGGGGGATGACGTCGACGTCTTCTCGATCGGTGTGGTCGGCGAGCAGGACGCGTTCGTGGTCGCTGGAGACGACGACCCCGTCGACTGCGTCGATCACCCGCCGATACGCCTCGACGCGCATGGCGAACGCTCGCCCGTCGGACGGCTGCGGGACATCGTGCAGCGTGGTGGACACGGGTCGGTTCAACGAGGTTGTGAGCGAGACGAACTCGTCGGCTCCCCGCGCCGCGGTGGAGCCGAAGAGGCGGTCGGTGAAATGGATGTGGATCCGCTCGGCGTCGGGGACGGCCTGCGCGTGCAGGTCGCCGACCGCATCGGCGGTCACCACCGGACCGCCGATGGCCGCGGCCGACGCGACCGCGTGGCGGACCACGCCGTGCCGCTGCGGACCCACGATCACGTGGCACACCGTCGGCGTCACGAGGTCAGACCCAGGACGCGAATCCGCTCGGCGTGCCGTGTCAGGGCCGCGTCGATGAACTCCGGATGCTCGGCGTACCAGCGCATGTGGACGCGATGGACCTCGTCGGGATCGTGCTCGACACCGTCGACGACCCAGTGTCGGACCGGGGGTCCGTCGAGGTCGAGTGCGCGCAGCACCCGGGCGTCCAACGGTGCGCGTACCCCGCCGAGCAGATCCCGACCGGGCTCACGCACCGTGCCGTCGACACCGACCGCGTCGAGGATGCGGCGGGCGAGCGCGGAGAGCACGACGTTGCCCGGGTGGTTGATGGTGTGCGCCGCATCACGCCCGGCGGCGGCGAGGACGTCGGAGACGGCGACATCGGTGTCCCGCTGCTCGCGTCGGATCAGCTCGGACGCGCTCAGATCGGCTGCGAGGCGGAGGTTCTCGTCGGTCACCTCGACGTCCCACGCGTCGGATTCCTTGCGTCCCTGCGCAACTGCGAGAACCGTGCGCAGGTCGTGATACGGGACCCCGGCGGGCACGGCGCTGGGCGCCGACGGGTGGCGGACGATGATCTGGAACGGATGCAGACCGGCGTAACGGATCACGGGCCAACGGATCACCCGGGCGTCGGCGGGGAGCAGCGCCCGCAGATCGTCGGTCCCGATGGGCAGGGATCGGTAGCCCGCACGCACCGGTTGCGACACCAGGACGGCCGTGCGGCGCAGCAGCCGTTCGACGTGCGGCAGGTCGGTCGACTCGAGCTCGTGAACCGGGGGCACACGGACGGTCGAGTAGGGGGTATCCTGAGGTGAACTCACCAGCGTCCGCACCGCCTCAGCCTGGCAATTACCCCAGACGAGCATCAGCGGCGCAGTGGCCGAATCCGTGCCGGGTAGTCCGTAGAAATCTCCGTAATGCCGGGTCCGTCCGTCCACCATGCTCACCAGCGCAACGTAGCCGGGCTCGCCCCGCACGCGCCACATCACACGTCGATTCACCCGCCGCATCGGTAACCGAGCCCAGGTCCGATCTCGCGGCGGGTGAGTCCGTGTTCGTCTCGTGAAGAAGGGCAACATGATCACAGTCGCCTCCGTTCCGTCCGCACACGTCTACGTCGACCATCTCGCACCGACGACCACCCCGGTGGACCAGCACGAACGGGTGGTCCGTCTGCCCGACCCGACGCCCGCGAACGCGACGATCGACGGACAGTGGTGGCCGCCGCGGCTGCTCGAGAACGACTGGCTGCTCGCCCACGTCGACGGGTTCGACGTTCTGCACGTCCACTTCGGTTTCGACACCTTCGCCCCCGAGGACCTCGCTGCGGTCGTGCGCACCCTCGCCGCGTTCGACAAACCGTTGGTGCTGACGGTGCACGACCTGCACAACCCCCATTTCCCGGACAACCGCACCCACCTCGCGCAGCTCGACGTGCTGGTGCCCGCAGCGCACACCGTGATCACCCTGACCCAGGGTGCCGCCGACGCCATCGCGCAGCGGTGGGGCGTTCGTGCGCAGGTCATCGCCCATCCGCACGTGGCGCCGTTGACGCAGATGGAGCGCCCTCGTCCTCACACCGACGGCTACGTCGTGGGGGTGCACGCGAAGAATCTGCGTTCGAACCTCGACCCGCTGACCCTGATGGACACCCTCGTCGAGGCGGTGCGTCAGATCCCCGACGCAACCCTGCGGCTCGACATCGACGACGACGTCTTCGACCACTTCAGCCATTGGTATTCGCCGACGATCGGCGCGAAGCTGTGCGACTACGCGACCTACGACGAGGTCGACATCCGGGTGCACCCGCGTTTCGACGACGCGCAGCTGTGGACGTATCTGTCCTCGATCGACGTGTCGGTCCTGCCGTACCGATTCGGCACCCACTCGGGGTGGCTCGAGGCGTGCCACGATCTCGGCACCGCCGTCATCGCCCCGACCTGCGGGTTCTACGATCAGCAACATCCCTGTGCGACATTTGATTTCGGAACCGACACCTTCGATCCGGCATCGTTGATCGACGCGGTCGTCGCCACCCATGGCAGGCCGACCGTGGCGTCGTCACGAGCGCAGCGGACCGCCGAGCGTGACTCCATCGCCGCCGCGCATCTCGCGGTCTACGAGCGAGCCGTGGGTGATGCCCGATGAGCGATCGCCCCTTGCGCATCGCGATCCTCGGGTCGTCGAACTACCCGATCCAGCAGCCGTTCGCCGGTGGACTCGAGGCGCATGTCTACTACCTCGCGCGCGCACTGCAGCAGCGCGGACACCATGTCAGCCTGTTCGCCGCGCAGGGGTCGTCGGTCGACCTCGTGGCAGAGTTGCTCCCGGTTCGAACGCTGGAACTGTCGCCGGTCTCGGCCGCGGATCCGTCGACCATGCCGAACGCGGTTCGCGAACACCACGCCTATCTCTCGGTGATGCTCGAACTCGCCGGGATCCGGTCGAACTCGTTCGACATCGTGCACAACCACAGCCTCCATTACCTGCCCATCGCGATGTCGGCGACGCTGCCGGTGCCCATGGTGACGACCCTGCACACCCCGCCGTTCGCGTGGCTGGAATCCGCGGTCGCCATCGCCCCGGAACGGGCCAACACCTTCGCCGCGGTCAGCGAGTTCGTCGCCGATCAGTGGCGGCCGGTGGCACCCGAGGTGTCGGTCGTCCGCAACGGCATCCCGGTCGGCGACTGGCCGGCCGGGCCCGGCGGCGACTACGCCGTGTGGTCGGGCCGGATCGTGCCCGAGAAGGGCACCCACCATGCGATCGAGGCCGCGGTGACCGCGGGTGTACCGCTGCGCATCGCGGGGCCGATCAGCAATCCCGACTATTTCCATGCCGAGGTCGAGCCCCTGCTCAGCGACTCGATCACCTACGTCGGGCACCTACGGCAGAAGGCGCTGGCCGAACTCGTCGGCGGCGCCGCGGTCGCGCTGGTGACACCGGTGTGGACCGAGCCGTACGGGCTCGTCGTCGCCGAGGCACTCGCCTGCGGCACCCCGGTGGCCTCGTTCCGGCAGGGCGGGATCCCCGAGATCCTCAGCCCGGCGTGCGGCGTCCTGGTCGACCCTGGTGACAGTGCCGCCCTGGCGACCGCGATACCGCAGGCGGCTGCACTGTCACGATCGGCGGCACGCGCCCGCGCGGAGAGTTTCTGCTCCATCGAGGCGATGATCGACAGCTACGTCGACCTGTACGGCTCCGTGATCCGAGGTCGAGAGGTCGGCCTCGAGCGGTCGATCGCGTGATCGGGTACTACGTCCACCACCACGGCGTCGGACACATGACCCGCGCCGACTCGATCTCGCGTGCGCTGGACGAGCCGGTCACGGTGCTCTCGTCGCGCCCCCGCACCGCCCACCACGGCAGCACCGACTGGATCGATCTGCCGATGGACACCGACCCGGCGCCACCTGCCGATCCCACCGCCGGATCGGTGGTCCACTGGGCGCCGCTCGGGGTCGCCGGACTCACCGAACGGATGGCGGCCATCGCGGCCTGGATCGGCGAGACATCACCCCGTCTGGTCGTGGTCGACGTCTCCGTCGAGGTCACCGTGTTCATCCGGCTGATGGGCGTGCCGGTCGTGGTGATGGCGATGCCCGGCCTCCGGGGCGACGACGTCCACTCGCTGGCCTACCGGATGGCGTCGCACATCGTCGCGCCGTGGTCACGGGATGTCTACGACCCCGAATGGTTGCGCCCGTTTACCGACAAGACCACCTACGCCGGCTCGATCAGCCGTTTCGACGGCCGCGATCGTGACGAGTGCGACGAGCCGCCGACCGTGCTGGTGCTCGGTGCGGCGGGCGGCACCTCGCTGACCGAGGAGATCCTGGCCGGATGGTCCGATCCGCGGTACCGGACCCGGGCCGTGGGGTTCGGTGGTGCCGACTGGGTCGACGACGTCTGGCCGCTGCTGTGCAGCGCCGAGGTCGTCCTGACCCACGCCGGGCAGAACGCCGTCGCCGATGTCGCCGCGGCGGGGGTGCCCGCGGTGATCGTGCCGCAGCAGCGTCCCTTCGATGAACAGGTGGCCACCGGCCATGCGCTGGCCACCGCGCAGATCGCCGCCGTCACCACCACCTGGCCGACGGCCGACGAGTGGACTCCACTGCTCGACCGCGCGCGGGCTATCGGGCGCAGTGGATGGGCCGCGCTGCAGACCGACGGCGCCGCGACGCGGGCGGCCCGAGCCGTCGCAGGCGCCGCGGACGCACCGAGGGGCGCCGCGCGATGAGGATCGCCGTCGTCACCGTCGTCGCCGGGCGCCACGAGCATCTGACCGCCCAGATACGCGGACTCACGGCGTCGACGGTCGCGCCCTGTGAGCACGTGATCGTCGCCATGGGCGACGATCGGATCGCGCCGTTGCTCGCCGAGATCGGGTCCACCGCGACCTGCATCGACATCCCCGCCGACAGCCGACTCCCGCTGGCGCAGGCCCGCAACCTCGGTGCCCGTCGAGCGATCGAGGGCGGTGCCGACCTGCTGGTGTTCCTCGACGTCGACTGCATCCCCGGTCGCAACCTGATCGCCCGCTACGCGGCCGCGGCCTGGGAATCCGACAACCGGGACTGTCTGCTGTGCGGCCCGGTCACCTACCTGCCCGAGCACACCCGCGTCGGCGACAGCCGATCGCTCGACGACCTGACCGCGCCGCACCCGGCGCGACCCGATCCGCCGAACGGGCGGGTGGAGACCGGCGAGGACTTCGACCTGTTCTGGTCCCTGTCGTTCGCGGTGGAGCCGAGCACATGGTCGGCGATCGGCGGGTTCTGCGAGGACTACCACGGTTACGGCGGCGAGGACACCGACTTCGCCGCCACCGCCGAGCTGCGCGGCGTCGGGTTGCGGTGGATCGGCGGCGCACACGCGTACCACCAACATCACCCGGTGTCCGACCCCCCGGTCGAGCACATCGACGACATCATCGACAACGCCCGGGTGTTCTTCGACCGCTGGGGTCGGTGGCCGATGACCGGATGGCTCGACGGATTCGAGCAGCAGGGCCTGCTGCGGTGGGACCGTGCGGGGACCATCGCCCGCTCGGCCTGACCGCGCCGTCACACGAGCGGGGTGAAACGCCGAACGCCGGCGATGTGGATGTCCACATCGCCGGCGTTCGTGCGATACGTCAGCGCAGACCGGGCGTGCCGGTCACGCGATCAGTCGCGTTCGGGCATGTCCACCCGGACACCGTCGCCGGGCTGTTCCGGGCCGGCGTCGGGGTGGTTCTGCGGCAGGCGACCGCGGAACCGTGCGGCCTCGCTGTCCTGCAGGCCGCTGCCCGAGTGCTGCGGGCGGTGGTACGGGCCCGCCTTCGGCCGCACGCGTCCACCGGGGAACGCCAGCCGCAGGATGGTGCGCTGCACCTGTCCCCACTGCTGGAAGAACGGGCCGGTGTTGTACGGCAGGTCGTAGCGCTCGCAGATGTCCTTCACCTTCGGGGCGATCTGCGAGTACCGCGAGCTGGGCATGTCCGGGTAGAGGTGGTGCTCGACCTGGTAGCTCAGGTTGCCGCTGGCGATGTGGAACAGCGGGCTGCCGTCGATGTTGGCCGCACCGACCAGCTGGCGGGCGTACCAGGCGCCACGACTCTCGTCGGCCGCCTCCTCTTGGCTGAACGTGTACGCCTGATCCGGGAAGTGTCCGCAGAAGATGATCGCGTTCGACCAGACGTTACGGATGATGTTGGCGGTGAAGTTCGCCCAGAAGGTGGCGACGAACGTGTCCTCGACACCCGGCAACGTCTTGTCGGCGAACTTCGCGACGCGGTTGGCCGGCTTGCTGTTCAGCTTGCGCAGCTGCTTGCCGAGCCGAGAGGTCGGGCGCTGACGCACCCGGCCGCCGGTGGCGAGCGCGGTCAACGCGAAGGCGCCCGCGCTGATACCGGGCCAGCCGATGTAGTCCTTGATGATCTGGGCGCGCATCTTGCCGCCGATGCCGCGCAGGTCCTTGAGGACCTCCGAGACCGGCTTCTCCCCGCGACGCAACGCCTCGAGGTCGAGGTCGTGCAGGGCGACGCCCCACTCGAAGAAGGCGATCAGGAGCAGGTTGTAGAACGGCTGCGCCAGGTAGACCGGGTTCCACTTCTGATGCGGGTCGATCCGCATGATCTCGTAACCGAGGTCTTTGTCCTTGCCGCGGATGTTCGTGTACGTGTGGTGCACGTAGTTGTGCGAGTGCTTCCACGACTCGGCGGTCGAGGCGGTGTCCCAGTCCCACACCGACGAGTGGATGGTCGGATCGTTCATCCAGTCCCACTGGCCGTGCATGACGTTGTGGCCGATCTCCATGTTCTCGAGGATCTTGGCCGCGCCGAGCGCTGCGGTACCGGCGAACCACGCCGGCTTCGACCGCGAGTTGAGCAGGACCACGCGACCGAGCGCGGCGAGCTGTCGCTGCGCAGCGATCACGGACTTGATGTAGTTGCGGTCCTTGTCGCCGAGGTCGCTGTAGACCTCGTCGTGGATCGCGTCGAACTCCTTGCCCAAACGCTCGATCGTCTCTTTGTCGAGGTGCGCGATGGGGTTCTGGGTGGTGGGGCGCTGTTCTGTGGTCGTCATGATCGTTCCTCCCTGGTGGATCATCGTGGAGCTGTGTTGCTGATCGTTCGGTGGGGCGATGCGTGGAGCTAGAGCTCAACTTCCACGGCGCCTTCGGCGCTGTTGACGCAGATCCGGATGGACTGGCCCTCCGGAGAGGACACGTCTCCGGTGCGCAGATCGCGGACCTGTCCCTTCCTCAATACACCGGTACAGGTGTGACAGATCCCGATCCTGCAGCCGTACTTGAGGTCCAGGCCCGCTTCTTCGCCTGCCTTCAGGATGGGAACTCCCGGCTCACACTCGAACTCGGCCTCGCTCTTGGTCATCGTGACCGTGCCGCCATCACCGTCGCCGGGGTCTGCGCCGAAGGTGGGTTGGAAGCGTTCGAGCAAGATCTGATCACCGATGTCGTTGGCCTTGAAGTGCTCGACGAGATCGTCGAGCAACTCAGCAGGGCCGGACGCCATGGTGGTGCGTTCACGCCAATCCGGACACAGCTGGTCCAGATCCTCGGGCTTCATCCGGCCTTCGTCGCCGGTGACCCGCAGGTTCAACGTGAAACCGTCGTGGGCTTTGTCGAACCGCTCGAGCTCGCGCAGGAACATCGTCTGTTCGCGCTTGTGGATCGAGTGGATGGACACGATGTCGTTCATCTCGTCGCGGTGATCGAGGGCGCGCATCATGCTCATGATCGGCGTGATGCCGCTGCCTGCGCTGATGAACAACATCTTCTTCGGCAGCGGATCGGGCAGCAGGAACGTGCCCTCGACGTCGCTGAGGCGAACGATCTCACCCGGTCGGATCGCGCGGACCAGGTAGGGCGACACCGTGCCGTTGTCGACGTACTTCGGTGAGACGCTGATCAGGCCGTCGCGGGGCTCGGGATCCGAGGTCAGCGAGTACGCGCGCCAGTGGAACTTGCCGTCGATGACCAGGCCCAGGCGCACGTACTGGCCGGGCTCGTGGCCGGGCCACTCGTAACCGGGCTTGATCCACACGGTCGAGGCGTCGGTCCCCTCGGGGGTGACCTCCTCGACCCGACCGCGAAGCTCCTTCGTCGTCCACAGCGGGTTGATGAGCTCGATGTAGTCATCGGGCTCGAGTGGGCTGAAGAGCGCTTTGATCCCCTTGAGGAAGCCCCGCCGCAGCGGGGACACCTGTGGAGTGGCGCCGCGTTCAGCCACGAGCGGTCGGAAGGGTGGAAGGAGAAGACACGTGACCTCGCATTGAGAAGAGCTGACAGTGGTCAGGGACGGGCAGTGCTCATGAGCTCTGCCGTCGACGAGTGGGCTTCACCGGCACAGAGCTGTGACACACACCATACCGTTGAACGTTGGTTGATGGACCATTTACGGGAAATCAGTGAACATCTGTCCACTCAAAATTCTTACACGGTCGGGCCGGCGGCCTCAAGCCGGATCTGATCGAACTGCGCACCCATGGCCTCGGAGAGTGCGTTGGCCGCCGACAGCGGCCGGACCATGACCATGAAGTCGTCGATGAGTCCGT
>NZ_JAEMTF010000031.1:16789-41802 GCF_016462415.1 Williamsia sp.
GCGTTGGCCGCCGACAGCGGCCGGACCATGACCATGAAGTCGTCGATGAGTCCGTCGGCGTCGACGTGGAGGAAGTCGCACCCGTTGATCGATTTCCCGCCCACGGTGGCCGTGAACAGCAGCGCGTGGTCCGTGCCCCCCTCGTCGTCGATCTCCCGGACGTAGGTGAAGTCGTCGAAGACCCGCATCACTGCCCGCAGGATCGCGGCGGTGATCGCCTTGCCCGGATAGGGCTTGAACGCCACCGGGCTGGTGAACACGACGTCGTCGGCGAGGAGTTCTTCGATGGCGGCGTGGTCTCGGGCCTCGACGGCCTGGCGGAAGGCATGCAACGGCGTTCTCCGATCGCGGACGGGGTGGGTTCGACTCGAGCTTCGCAGCACCGGAGCCGCCGACGCCACCGATCGGCGGAACGAATCCGGGTCGCCGAGCGCTGCACCCCGAGAGAACACATCGCAGTCAAGCCAGGGGCTGCTCGACTCGAGAGGTCACCCATGACACGTAGTACCCCCGGCGTCGCGCTGGTCGTCGGCGCCACCGGAATCTCCGGACAGACCATCTGTCGTCAGCTCGTCGCCGACGGATGGGACGTCCACGGACTGTCCCGTCAGCAGTCCCTGCCCGTCGACGGCGTCACCGCCGTGCAGGCCGACCTGCTCGATCCCGATCAGCTCACCGAGCGGTTGCGTGGGATCGCACCCGAGGCGGTGTTCCTCACCGCGTGGATGAAGCAGGACAGCGAGGACGAGAACATCCGGGTCAACAGCGAGATCCTGCGCAACGTCTTCGCCGCGCTCGAGCCGCAGCGCTCGGTCCGACACGTCGCACTGATGACCGGGCTCAAGCACTACCTCGGACCGTTCGAGGACTACGGCACCGCGGTGATGGCCGAGACCCCGTTCCACGAGTCCGAGCCACGCCTGGACAACAAGAACTTCTACTACGCGCAGGAGGACGAGCTCTTCGCCGCGGCCGAGCGGATGGGCTTCACCTGGAGTGTCCACCGGGCGCACACCATCTTCGGGTTCGCCGTCGGCAACGCCATGAACATGGCGTTGACGCTGTCGGTGTACGCCACCCTGTGCAAGGAGAGTGGGCGTCCGTTCGTCTTCCCCGGCTCGAAGACCCAGTGGAACGGGCTGGTCGACGTCACCGACGCCAACCTGCTCGCCGAGCAGATGGTCTGGGCGTCCACCGCGGCCGAGGGCCGCGACGAGGCGTTCAACATCGCCAACGGTGACGTGTTCCGGTGGCGCTGGCTGTGGCCGCAGGTGGCCGCGCATTTCGACATCGAGCCGGTCGGGTTCGACGGCGAGGCCCGGCCGCTCGACGGGCGGATGGACTCGGCCGAGTCGGAGTGGCGGGCGATCGCGGAGAAGTACGACCTCGTCGAGTCCGACGTGAACCGTCTGGCGTCGTGGTGGCACACCGACAGCGATCTCGGCCGCGACATCGAATGCCTCACCGACATGACCAAGAGTCGCAAGGCCGGGTTCCTCGGTTTCCGTTCGACGCCCGACAGCTTCGCGTCCGCGGTCGAGCAGTACCGCGAGGCCAAGATCATCCCCTGATCCGGGGATCGCGCGGTACGCAGCGTCGATTCAATGTGTGCATCACCGGACGCAATATTTGACTTGGACATGAATAAGTCGCGCCCCTAGCGTCGTCGGCATGACCCAGGTCACTCTTCCGAACTCGGGGAGTGACCGGGGTCGTCCACCAAGCACTCCGACGGCAGGACGCGACTCATGACAGCAACGGTCGACAGGATCGGCGCACTGACCGGTCAGATGATCATCGCGGGCGACTTCGTCACCGGTACCGGTGACGTCGTCCGCGGTATCGACCCGGCCACGGACCAGACGCTCGAACCCGGATACGCGCACGGCGACATCGACGACGTCCGCGCGTCCACGTCGGCCGCCGCGGCCGCGTTCGGTCCGTACCGCGCCACCACCTCGGCGGCGCGCGCGGATTTCCTCGAGACGATCGCGTCGAACATCGAGGGCCTCGGCGAGACCCTGATCAGCCGCGCCTGCGCGGAGTCGGGTCTGCCCGTCGCCCGGATCACCGGCGAGGTCGGGCGGACCGCAGGACAGCTGCGGATGTTCGCGTCGGTGCTGCGGGAGGGGAGCTGGAACGGCGCGCGGATCGATCCCGCCATGCCGTCGCGGACCCCGTTGCCGCGCAGCGACATCCGCCAGCGCAAGATCCCCCTGGGGCCGGTCGCGGTGTTCGGGGCCAGCAATTTCCCGCTGGCGTTCTCGGTGGCCGGCGGCGACACGGCCTCGGCCCTCGCCGCCGGATGTCCGGTGGTCGTCAAGGCGCACGACGCGCATCCGGGGACCTCGGAACTGGTCGGTAGAGCCATCGCCGCGGCCGTCGAGACGACCGGTATGCCCGCCGGGACGTTCTCGCTGCTGTTCGGCTCGGGCCGCTCGTTGGGAACCGCACTCGTCACCGACCCGCACATCAAGGCGGTCGGCTTCACCGGATCACGGTCGGGTGGAACGGCACTCGTGGCCGCCGCGGCCGCACGTCCCGAGCCGATCCCCGTCTACGCCGAGATGAGCTCGATCAACCCCGTCTTCCCGCTGCCCGGTGCGCTCGCATCACGGGGCGCCGATCTGGGGACGGCGTTCGCCGCATCCCTGACGTTGGGCTCGGGTCAGTTCTGCACCAACCCCGGCCTGGTCATCGCCGTCGACGGCGCCGGACTCGACGACTTCGTCTCCGCGGCGAGCGCTGCGCTCGCCGCGACCGAGCCGACCCCCATGCTGACGCCGAACATCGCCACGAGCTACGCCGACGGTGTCGCCGCGGCCGCCCAGGATGCGACGATCGTCGGGCGGGGGGCCGAATCGGACGCGCCCAACCGGTGTCGCGCAGCGCTGCTGCGCACCGATGCGCAGACCTTCCTCGACTCGACGGTGTTGCAGCAGGAGGTGTTCGGCGCGTCCGGTCTGGTGGTGCGGTGCCGTGACGCCGAGCAGGTGCTGGCGGTCACCGCCGCGCTGGAAGGCCAGCTGACCGCGACCGTGCACGCCGACGACACCGATCTCGACGTCGCAGGCGGACTTCTGGAGACCCTCGAACTGAAAGCCGGTCGAATCCTGTTCGGCGGCTGGCCCACCGGCGTCGAGGTCGGTCACGCCATGGTGCACGGCGGCCCCGCACCCGCGACATCGGACTCGCGGAGCACCTCGGTGGGATCACGTGCCATCGAGCGCTTCCTGCGGCCCGTCGCGTACCAGGACGTGCCGCCATCCCTGCTGCCGTCCGCGATCGCCGACGGCAACCCCGACAACCTCTGGCGCCGCGTCGACGGCGAACTGACCAGAGACTGACCACCCCAACGAATTCGAGGAGACCCCCATGCTCGACGGAGTCCTGTTCTTCCCGGTGACCCCATTCACCGCCACCGGCGAGGTCGACTACGACCGCCTCGCCCAGCATGTCGAGCGCGGAGTGGCCGCCGGCCCCGGAGGCGTCTTCATCGCCTGCGGCACCGGTGAGTTCCACGCACTGGGACTGGGCGAGTACGGCCGGATCGTCGCCCGTGCCGTCGAGGTCGTGGCCGGTCGCGTGCCGGTGTTCGCCGGTGCCGGCGGATCGCTCGTCCAGGCCAAGGAGTTCGCCGCCAGTGCGAAGAGCAACGGAGCCGACGGCATCCTGTTGCTGCCGCCCTACCTCGTCACGATGCCCCAGGCCGGGCTCGTCGAGTACACCCGCGCGGTCGCGTCCGTCACCGACCTCCCGCTCATCGTCTACAACCGCAGCAACGCGATCTTCGACGAGGCCTCGGCGGTCGAGGTGGCGCAACTGCCCACGGTGATCGGGTTCAAGGACGGCACCGGCGATCTCGACAACGTGGCGCGCATCGTCGTGGCCGTGAAGGCCGCGCTCGCACCGACCGGCAAGGACTTCCTGTTCTTCAACGGTCTGCCGACCGCGGAGATCACCCAGCAGGCCTACCGGGCCATCGGGGTCACGCTGTACTCGTCGGCGACGTTCGCGTTCGCACCGGAGATCGCGCTGGCCTTCTACTCCTCGCTCGAGCGCGAGGACACCGAGCTCACCGACGCGCTCCTACGGGAGTTCTTCCACCCGCTGGTCCGCCTGCGCAACCTCGTCCCGGGATACGCGGTCTCGCTGGTGAAGTACGGCGTGACGATGGAGGGCCTCGACGCCGGACCGGTGCGCGCCCCGCTCGTCGAGCTCGCACCCGCGCACCAGCGCGAACTCGCGAACATCACCGCCGCAGGCCGATCGGTGCTGGCCGGATCGATGGCGGCGGATTCCCTGGCCGATCGGGCCGCGGTCTGATGGTGGCCACATCGATCATCACCGGGGTGGACATCACCCCGGTCGCGTTCGCCGATCCGCCGCTGCTCAACACCGTCGGTGTCCACCAGCCGTTCGCACTCCGCGCGATCATCCAGCTGAGGACCGACTCCGGTGTGGTGGGCCTCGGCGAGACCTACGCCGACACCGCTCACCTTCTCCGGCTCGAGGCCGCGGCCGAGGCCATCGTGGGCCTGGACGTGTTCGCCCTCAACGAGATCCGGGCGCGCATCGACACCGTGCTCGACACCCTCGCGGTCACCGGCGGGGACGGCGTGGCCGGCATGATCACCACGGCGAGCACGACCGACCGCGTGTTCTCACCGTTCGAGGTGGCGTGCCTCGACGCGGCCGGCCGTGTCCTCGACCGCCCGGTCTCCGATCTGCTCGGAGGGGCGGTGCGGGCGTCGGTACCGTTCAGCGCCTATCTGTTCTACAAATGGGCCGGCCACCCCGGTGCCGAGCCCGACCGCTGGGGTGAGGCGCTCGATCCGGCCGGACTGGTCCGGCAGGCCCGCACGATGATCGACACCTACGGCTTCACCGCGATCAAGCTCAAGGGTGGCGTCCTCCCGCCCGCCGAGGAGGTCGCGGCGATCAAGGCCCTGCGAGCGGAGTTCCCCGAACTACCACTGCGCCTTGATCCCAACGCTGCCTGGACGGTGGACACCTCGGTCTGGGTGGCCGCCGAACTCGACGGCATCGTCGAATACCTCGAGGACCCGACACCGGGCCTCGACGGCATGGCCGCGGTCGCCGCCGAGGCGAAGATGCCGCTGGCCACCAACATGTGTGTCGTCGCCTTCGACCACCTCGAGCCCTCGGTCCGCAAGAACTCCGTGGCCGTCGTGCTGTCCGATCACCACTACTGGGGCGGCCTGCAGCGATCACGGCTGCTGGCAGGCATCTGCGACACCTTCGGTCTGGGGTTGTCGATGCACTCGAACTCGCATCTGGGCATCAGCCTCGCGGCGATGGTCCACCTCGCGGCCGCCACGCCGAATCTCACCTACGCGTGCGACACCCACTGGCCCTGGAAGGACGAGGACGTGATCCGCCCGGGCGTACTGGGCATCCGCGACGGCTCCGTGGCCGTCCCGACCACCGCAGGCCTCGGCGTCGAGATCGACGAGGACGCGCTGGCGACGCTGCACCAGCAGTATCTGGACTGCGGGATCCGCGATCGTGACGACACCGGATACATGCAGTCCGTGGAACCGGGATTCGTGAACTCCAGCCCCCGATGGTGAGGGGCGTCCGAACTCGACGGTCGCGCTACCGCGGCGTCCGGAGCATGCGGACGTGGGGGATTCCGGCGTCGAGGTAGTTCTCACCTGCCCGGACGAAGCCGTAGCGGCCGTACCACGCCTCGAGATGCGCCTGCGCGGAGATCTCGACAGCGCCCGGGTACGCCTGCAGCGCAGCGGTGAGCAGTCGTCCGGCGTGGCCGCGACCCCGCGCGTCTGCCGCCGTCGCGACTCGTCCGATGTGCACCGCATCCTCGACGAGGACACGGAGAGTGGCGGTCACCTCGCCGTCCTCGTCCTGCATCCAGAACAGTTCGGTCGTCGGCGCGAGATCCGCGCCGTCGAGTTCGATCTCATCGACGATCCGCTGCTCGTGGACGAACACCGCGACCCGCAACGCCATGATGCGGTAGAGGGCGTGCTGGTCGACCAGGGCGAGCGGAGCGTGGTGGACGGTGTTCATCGGGGATCCGTTCCGTCGGAGGAGTGGAGTCGTCGAGTGCTCGCGACCGGCGTCCGCGTCGCGACACGATGGCGCACATGGTGATCCCGAGAAGGATCAGATAGACCGGGAACGCGACGGTGGTGACGTCGTACGCCGACAGGCTCAGCAGAGCGAGCGTGCCGTTGGCAGCGGCGAGCAGGTAGACGATGGGGCGCTCGGTGTCCGGATGCCGCCAGGCCTTGACCACGGTGGGAACACCCCCGATCGCGTCGGCGGCGAGCGCGGTGAGCACGGCCAGGACGGGATCGTCGAGCGCCAGCCACGCAAGCAGAGCCACCGCGGCGACCACACCGCACGACAGATCGAAACCGCTCACCCGCCAGTAGCTCGAGCGATTCGCGAACGACGCGCAGAGGATCAGCAACGGCCCCAGACCGACCGCGAGTGTGGTGACCGCGGGCAGTCCGACGCCGTCACCGATCTGCGCTCCGAACGCGATGCCGGGCGCGGCCGCCCACAGGAACCACGTGACCCGGTTGGGTCGCACGACGCCACGCAGGGTGAGCACGGCGTACCAGGAACTGCCCAGCATCGACAGGGCGGCACCGAGCAGCGCGAATCCGGGGTCGATCACGCCGAGATCCGGTCGACGACGTCAGCGACCGTCCGACGCACCAATTGCTCCTGCGTCGCAGGCGGATACATCGTGCTGTCGAGTGCGGCGAGCACCGCGACCCCCTCGACAGCCGTGACGATCTCCCGGGCGTGGTCGCCGGCGTCCGTGACGGTGATGTGTGGATGCAGATCAGCCACCAGGCCCGTGATGCGCGTCAGCCACTGCCGAGTGTTGCGCACGTGCACCGCCCGCAACTCGGCGTCGGCAATCGATGCCGCGGCGAAGCCGATGAAGATGCGGGTCTCCACCGTCCGTTCCTCGTCGAGTGGTAGCACCGAGGAGACGACAGCGAGCAGATGCTGCGCCGGAGTGGCGTCGCGGGCCGCGTCGACACCGTCCGCTCTTGCCGCGGTCCGCTCGAAGAGGGTTTCTCGGGCATGGACCAGCATCGCCGACCTCGACCCGAAGCGGTGCATGATCAGGCCGGTGGTGCAGTCCGCGCGTGCCGCGACCGCGCGGACGGTCGTCGCCTCGATCCCGAGCTCCGCGACGGTGTCCCACACCGCGCGAGAGACACGGTGGCGTGCGTCAGCGGCGTCTGCGGTCATCTCACGTCACCTCCCCTCCGATCCCTCGTAACATCCGTTACGAAATGCCGTAACAGATGTTACCGGCCATCGTCGGGGTGTGGTGAGTGGTCAGACATGCCGTAGTAGCTTGATTCAGGCAACGGCCATCCGATCGGGTGTGCCATACCAGGAGTGAATCGATGTTCTCGCTACCTCGCCTGACCTGCTTCATCGCCGTGGCCGAAGAACTGCATTTCGGTCGCGCCGCCGAACGTCTGCACATGACCCAGCCGCCGCTGAGCAGACAGATCCAACAACTGGAGAACGAGCTGGGTGTGCAGCTGATCGACCGTACGAGCCGGTCGGTGACGCTGACCGCCGCCGGGGCCGCGTTCCTGCCCGATGCGCGCCATATCGTCCGACTCTCCGAGAGTGCCGTGCTCACCGTCCGTCGGGTTCCCGCCGGCGACCTGGGCAGCGTCATCATCGGTTTCACCGGGGCATCGGCGCACGCGATCCTGCCGCGCCTGCTCGACGCGGCGCGCGCGACGCTGCCGGACGTGAAATTACTTCTGCGCGAAATGGTCTCGTCGGCGCAGATCGAGGCGCTGTCCCGCGGTGAGCTCGATCTCGGCCTGGTGCGCCCCATCATGACCCGTCCGGGCATCGCGACCCGGCCGATCCACCACGAACGCCTCGTCGCAGCTCTGCCGGAGGACCATCCACTCGCCGATGCAGAGCACCTCGCGATCGAGGACTTCGACGACCAGCCGGTGATCATGTACTCCCCGGTCGACGCCCGCTACTTCAACGAGCTGCTGATCAGCACGTTCACCGCGGTCGGGGCCTCGCCACGCTACGTCCAGTACGTCACCCAGGTGCACACGATGCTGGTGCTGGTGCGCTCGGGCATCGGGATGGCGCTCGTCCCGGAGTCGGCCATGACCATGCACCCCGACGGGGTGGTGTTCAAGCAGGTGACCGCGGTCCGCGACCGGCCGGTGCAGATGAACGCGGCGTGGCGCGCCGACAACACGAATCCGGCGCTGCTGCGGTTGATGAGCGACGTCCTGCCCGCGCGAGAGTGGATCTGATCCGCCGCTGATCTGGTGTCAGACGGCCGCGCGCACAGGCGGTTTGACCGCCGTCACCGGACACTGTGCGTCGAGAAGAACGCGCTGCATCCCACTGCCGGTGAACAGCTTCCCGACCGGCGATCGGCGGCGGATGCCGATCACGAGCAGGTCGACGTCGTCGTCGAACGACGCGTCGATGAGTCGGTCGGCGTGGGCCAGCGACGGGTCGTTGTCGAGCACCTCATGGGTGACCCCGAGCGCATCGGCGTCCTCGCGGGCCGACTGAAGATCCGCGGCGAACGCGGGCGCCGTCGCGGAGTCGCCGTCGGCGATCACCAGCAACGTCGTCGAGCGCATCTTGGCCTCGGCGAAGCCGAACGGGAGGGCACCCCGCCCCTCGGGTGTGGGTACGTAACTCAACACGACGCTCATCGAACGGCCCGACCGGGCTCGACGACGGCCGTGGTCAACGTGCCGGACTCCAGGTACTCGGCGAGGTTGCGCAGCGTCAGGGCCTCCATCGCCGCACGCGTCTCGACGGTTCCGCTGCCGACGTGGGGCAGCAGGACGACGTTGTCGGCCGCGAGCAGGGCCGCGGGGACCTCTGGTTCGGCGGTGAACACGTCGAGCCCGGCGCCGGCCAGACCCCCGTTGCCCAGCAATTCCACCAGTGCCTGTTCGTCGACGACGCTGCCGCGGGCGACGTTGATCAGGTATCCGTCGGGGCCCAGGGCCTCGAGCACGTCACGACCGACCAGGTGGCGGGTTCCCGCGCCGCCCGCCGCGGCGACGATCAGTACGTCCACCGACGCCGCGAGTTCGACAGCCGAGGGGACATAGCGGTAAGGGGAGTCGGGGACCTGATTGCGGTTGAAATAGGCGATGTCGCAGCGGAAGGCCTCGAGGCGGGTCGCGATGGCCGACCCGATCCGGCCCAGCCCGATGATCCCCACACGACGCCCGGAGACCTTGCGGGTCAACGGGACGTTGCCCTCGGACACCCAGCGGCCGGCCCGGACGTACCGGTCGGCGGCGGAGAACCCTCGAAGGGTGTCGATGAGCAGTCCGACGGCGGTGTCGGCGACGCAGTCGGTGAGGACGTCGGGGGTGTTGCTGACGCCGATGCCCAGTTCCCGGGCCCGCTCGACGTCGGTGGTGTCGTATCCGACGCCGAAGTGGACGATCGCGCCCAGGTGGGGCAGCGCTGCCATGAGGTCGGCGTCGACGCCCGTGCGACCGGACGTCACCACGGCGGTGACCGCCGGGCCGTGCTCGGCGAGGAAACCGGCCCGTTCGGGGCCGGTCGGCAGGGTCGCCGCGGACCACTCGGAGGCCAGTGTCGCCGAGAGGGATGGTTTGAGGGGGCCGACCTGGAGAACGGTCCCGGCGGTGACCCGCTGTGCTGTAACCGATTTCAGGTCATCGCGACCGGGTGCCGTTGCGTTGGTCATCTGGGCTCCTCCTCGTGGTGATGGCACCATCGACCCACGCGGGGTCTCGCCACCGATGGGACCACGCTAAATGCGACCAGGAATACCTGTCCAACTCTGAAATAGCATGAACTGATACCGAAAGCGCATGGATGACTGCGCAGTGCCCGGCCGGTTCGTCTGATGGTGCGGCGAACCGCATGGTCAGAGGGTTTTCGAGGTGATCCACGCCTCTCAGATGCAACCGATGTGAGGGGCGCCACAGCCCTAAAACCGCTGCTGATGGCCGTTTCGTCCGGTTGACGCCCCCTCAGGCCGCTCCTAGCGTGTGGCTACCGTCACAACGCGGTGACTTCTCGCGGAGCTCCGCGAACTTCATTCTCTCGGAGGAACCCATGCACGCTGCAGGTTTGCTGCCCGCCGGCCGACGCCGCGCCCTGGCGGCAGGACTCGTGGCCGCGGCCCTCGCGGTGGTCTCCGCCGGATGTTCGGTCGCGAACACGACGAGCAGTGATGCGGCCAGCCCGAACACGCTGCGCATCGTCCTCCCGCAGGAGCCGCCGACCCTCGAGCCGTGCGACGCCTCACTCACCTCCACCGGTGTCGTGGTCCGCTCCAACATCACCGAGCCGCTCGTCGAGCGGAACCCGGGAACCGGTGATCTCGAACCGAAGCTGGCCGATTCGTGGGAGCAGGTGACCCCGACGACGTGGCGCTTCGCCATCCGGCCCGGGGTCCAGTTCAGCAACGGCGCGACCTTCGACGCCACCGATGCGGCCTTCTCCATCAACCGCACCCTCGACGCGTCCATCGCCTGCGACGTCAACGGATACGTCTTCGACGACAGCAAGCTGACGGTCACCGCCGTCGACCCCGCGACCGTCGAGATCACGACTCCGATCGCCGACCCCATTCTGCCGCTCCGGGTCTCGTTCATCGAGATGGTCCCGCGGACCACCGACTCGACCGACAAGGTCCGCATCCCGATCGGCACCGGCCCGTACATGGTCGACTACTGGGACGCCGGTCAGAAGCTCGCACTCAAGGCCAACCCCAACTTCGGTGGTACGAAACCCGAATACACCCGGGCGATCTATCAGTGGCGCACCGAGGGCAGCGTCCGCGCAGCGATGGTCACCAACGACGAGGCCGACCTGGCCACCTCCCTCGGACCCGAGGACGGAGCCGGCGATCTCGGGGTGGCCTACACGAACAACGAGACCACGGCACTGCGGATGCAGGCCACCGAACCCCCGCTCGACGACATCCGGGTCCGCGAGGCCATCGACCACTCCATCAACCGCACCGGCATCGTCAAGGCCCTGTTCCAGGGACTGGGTACGCCGGCCGCGGAGCTGGTCGCCAAGGGCATCGTCGGATACAACGATGCGCTCCGCCCGACCTCCTACGATCTCGCGAAGGCATCGGAGCTCGTCGCACAGGCCAAGGCCGACGGCGTCCCGGTCGGCAAACAGATCCGGCTCATCGCCCGTACCGGCCAGTTCCCGAAGATCAACGAGGTCGTGGAGGTCATCCAGAACTCGCTGAGCAAGATCGGTCTCAACGTCAAGATCGAGATGATGGACACCTCCGGCCAGATGCAGTACCAGATCCGTCCGTTCCCGAAGGCGGGCCCGGTGCTGCTGATGATCCAGCACGGCAACCAGGCCGGAGACACCCAGTTCACCGTCGATCAGTACATGCTCAGCGAGGGGTACCAGAGCAGCTACGGAACAACCGACTACGACGACGAGATCAAGGCCGCGGAGGCGAAAACCGGGGACGCCCGTCAGGCCGCGATGGAGCAGGTGCTCGCCTACGAGCCGGCCGAGATCCGTCAGTACGCCTACATCGCACACATGCAGGCGGTGCTCGCCCTGTCCCCGTCGGTGTCCTATCAGCCGAACTCGGCGACCGGCGACGAGATGCGCCTGGCCGAGATGACACATGCCACCCAGCAGAACAACGCCTAGACACCTGCGCAACAGCCCCTTTCGACACAGCCAGCCCACCACCCGAGGAAACCGCCATGACACGCTCCACGACCACGACGAGGTGGTGACCGGTGTTCACCTTCCTGCGCCGGCGCATGTACACCAGCCTCATCCCTCTGCTCGTCGTCCTGTTCGGTGTGTTCCTCCTTGCACGGCTGACCGGCGACCCGACCAACCTCTACCTGCCGGTCTCGGCGACCCCCGACCAGCGCGCCGAGTTCGCGGCGGAGAACGGTCTGGACAAGCCGGTCTGGCAGCAGATGCTCGACTACCTCTCCGGCGTCGTCCATCTCGACTTCGGCGAGTCGCTCAAGACCGGCCAGTCCGCAGCGTCCATGGCGCTCAACGCCTTCCCGGCCACACTCCAGTTGGCCTTCGTCACGATGCTGCTGGCCGTACTCGGATCGGTGATCCTCGGATGCTGGGCCGCCTACCGGCCCAACTCGCTTGCCGACCGCATCTCCAGCCTGCTGTCGATGACCGCCGCGAGCGTCCCGGACTTCTGGTTCGCCATCACCGGCATCTGGATCTTCTCCGTCGTCCTCGGATGGCTGCCCACCTCGGGCACCGGCAGCACGCTGGCCTGGGTCCTGCCCATCGCCACCCTGATGATCCGACCGCTCGGTGTGCTCACCCAGGTGGTGCGCGGCGCGATGGTGTCCGCGCTGTCCGCCCCGTACGTGAAACTCGCACGCAGCAAAGGTGCGGGTGACCTGCGCATCGTCACCCACCACGCACTGCGCAACGCCGCCGCGCCGGCCCTCACCGTCGCCGGTGACCTCACCGTCGGACTGGTGAACGGCGCGGTGATCGTCGAGGCGATCTTCGGATGGCCCGGCATCGGCAAGCTGATGATCGACTCCATCCTGCAACGCGATTTCGCGGTGCTGCAGGCGGCCGTCCTTCTCACCGCGGTCAGCATCTTCGTGCTCAACATCGCCATCGACGCCGGATACGCGCTGCTCGACGCGCGTGTCCGCGAGAAGGTCACGGTCTAGGAGAACTCATGTCCATCGTCACCGACCCCCTCGCGGGCCAATCCCCGCTCCTGCCCACCGATCCCGCGGGCGACACCGTCGCCACCGGCGCGGTCCCGTCCAACGATTTCCCGCTGTGGAAACTGCTGCTCCGCGACAAGATGGCCACCGTGGCCGCGGCGGTCCTCGGGTTCGTCCTGCTCGTGGCCGCCTTCGGTCCGATGATCGTGGGCAGCCGGGCCACCGAGCAGAACCTCGACCGCTCGAACCTCGCGCCGTTCTCCCTCGACACCGGCTTCATGAACATCCTGGGCACCGATCCGTTGGGCCGCAGCATGTTGGCCCGTCTCATCGTCGCGTGCCAGACGACGATGATGGTGTCGCTGCCGGCGGTGATCATCTCCTGCATCGTCGGGTCGATCATCGGTATGTGGGCCGGCTACCACCGGGGTTGGCGGGAGACGACGGCCATGCGCATCGCCGACGTCATCATGAGCTTCCCGTCGTTGCTGCTCGCCGTCGTGGTGCTCTACGTCTTCTCACCGAGCGCGGCCAACATCGTCGCCGTCCTCGCGATCACCCGCATCCCGATCTACCTGCGCACCGCCCGCGCCGAGTCCGCCGAGCTGCAGAGCCGGGTGTTCGTCGACGCGGCAAGGACATTCGGAGCAGGCAGCGGCTCGATCATCCGCAGGCACGTCTTCCCGATCCTGCTCCCGACACTGCTCACCGTCGCCACCCTCGACTTCTGCTACGTCATGCTCGCCGAGTCGTCGCTGAGCTTCCTGGGCATCGGCATCCAGCCGCCCGACATCAGCTGGGGCCTGATGGTCTCGCAGGGCCGGACGTACCTGCAGACCGCGTGGTGGCTCTCGTTCTTCCCCGGCGTCGCGATCGTCGTCACCACCGTCTCGGCCACCATCCTCGCGGCCTGGGCGCGCATCGCGACCGACCCCGGTCAGCGGTGGCGACTGACCACCCCCCGACCGCGACGTTCGGCCTCGCAGTTCGTCACCCAGCTCGTCTCGCGAAAGGGCAAGGCATGAGCACCACCACCGTCGACCTCCCGATCCAGCACGACGCCGACGACGATCGGGTCGCCCTCAACGTCCGCGATCTGACCGTCGACCTGCGCACACCGACGGGCACGCTGCGGGCCGTCGACCACGTCTCGTTCGTCGCGCGCCGCGGTGAGACCCTGGCCCTGCTCGGTGAATCCGGGTGTGGGAAGTCGATGACCGCGCAGGCGCTCGTCGGCCTGCTCGACCCGATCGCCGACATCTGCGAGGGGTCGGTGCGGCTCGGTGACGTCGACCTGGTCACCGCGAGCAAGCGCACCCGACGGGCCATGGCCGGCACCGAACTCGCCATCGTCTTCCAGGACGCGCTGACCGCGCTGAACCCGGTGTACACCGTGGGAACCCAACTGGCCGAGCCCTTCCGCATCCATCGCAAGATGTCGGCACGGGCCGCGCGCCGCGAGGCCATCGAGCTCATGCGCCACGTCGGGATCCCGGAGCCGGAGTCCCGCCTCGACTCCTACCCGCACCAGTTCTCCGGCGGGATGCGCCAGCGACTGCTGATCGCGATGGCCGTGGCCCTGAGCCCGACCGTGCTGCTCGCCGACGAGCCGACGACCGCACTCGACGTCACCGTGCAGGCGCAGATCATGTCGCTGCTGGCGAAGCTGCGCGCCGAACACGACATGGCCGTCGTCCTGATCACCCACGACCTCGCCCTCGTTGCCGAGCAGGCCGACCGCGTCGTGATCATGTACGCGGGCAACGTCGTCGAATCCGGGCCGGTCGCAGAGGTGTTCACCGATCCGCGGCATCCGTACACCAAGGGGCTGCTGGACTCGGTGCCCGTCGGCGCCGAACGCGGAGCCGACCTCAAGTCCATCGGTGGTACCCCACCGGATCTGCGGTCGGTGCCCTCCGGCTGCGTCTACCAGGACCGCTGCCCGCTGGCCTCGGAGATCTGCCGGACCCAGCGTCCACCGCTCGAATCGGTCGGCGACGGACGTCGCGCCGCATGCCATTTCTCGCAGGAGGTCTCCCATGTCTGAGTCGGTGCTGCAGGTCCGCGAGGTCAGCAAGACGTTCGCGGTGCCCGGCAAGTCCGGTCACAACCGACTGCGGGCCCTCGACGGGATCACCCTGGACCTGGCGCGTGGCGAGACCCTCGGCCTGGTCGGCGAATCCGGTTGCGGCAAGTCCACTCTCGCCCGCACCCTGATGATGCTCGAGCGTCCCGACGCGGGCACCGTGTCGTGGGGCGGCGCCGATCCGTTCGTGCAGAAGGGCAAGGACATGCTCGCGTTGCGACGTCGGGTGCAGATGGTCTTCCAGGACCCCTACGCCTCTCTCAACGCCCGGATGACCGCAGGCGACATCATCAGCGAACCGTGGCGAACCCACAAGACGCTGTACGCCTCGAAACGCGACCGTGCCGCCCGGGTCCGCGAGCTGCTGCACATGGTCGGGCTGCGCCCGAGTGATGAGAGCCGCACCCCGCAGGAGTTCTCCGGCGGACAGCGGCAGCGTCTCGGGATCGCGCGGGCCCTCGCGCTCAACCCCGAGGTCATCATCTGCGACGAACCCGTGTCCGCACTGGACCTCTCGGTGCAGGCCCAGGTGCTCAACCTGCTCAACGAGCTGCAGCAGGAACTCGGCATCTCCTACATCTTCATCTCCCACGATCTGTCGGTGGTGCGTCACGTCGCCGACCGGGTCGCGGTGATGTACCTCGGCCGGATCGTCGAGACCGGAGCCACCGAGGCGGTGTTCGACCGGCCTGCGCATCCGTACACCGAAGCCCTGCTGTCGGCCGCCCCGACTCTGGACCAGACCACCAAGCGGGAGCGGATCATCCTCGAGGGCGAGGTGCCCTCACCGCTGAACCCGCCGTCGGGCTGTCGATTCCGTACCCGGTGCATGCATGCGACCGACGTCTGCGCGACCGCGTTGCCGCCCGTGGCGGTCGACGAGTCCAGCGCCGGGCACGTCGCCGAGTGCTACCACCCCCGCGGCACCGTCGACCTCGCGTTGACCGCCGTCGGCGCGTGAGGGTGCGCGATGAGCATCACCGGTGAGCCCGCTCGCGTTCGCCGTCATCGCGGTCGTGGTCTGCGCCGCCTCCTGCATGCAGGCCTCGATCGGGTTCGGGATCGGGATGCTCGCGGCGCCGGTGGTCGCCCTGTTCGACCCGTCGTTGATCCCGGGCACGCTGATCATGTCGGCGACCGTGGTGACGTTCCTCGTGGTCGTCCGCGAGCGCGCCAGTCTGGACCTGCGCGGCACCGGGTGGGCGCTGGTGGGCCGGGTGCCGGGAACGGTGGCCGGGGCCCTGCTGCTGCTGTGGTTGCCCGATCGGGGACTCGCGCTGCTGCTCGGTGCGGTCGTCCTCGGTGGGGTGATCTCGGCGAGCATCGGATGGGCGCCGATCCCACGACGCCGGAACCTGGCGGCGGCCGGCGCCGCGTCGGGCCTGCTGGGAACGGCCACCTCGATCGGTGGTCCCCCGATGGCGTTGGTGCTCCAGGGCAGCGAGGGAGCGCGACTCCGCGGGAACATGAGCGCCTTCTTCCTCGTCGGTTCCCTCATGTCGCTCCTCGCACTGGCCGCGACGGGGGCGATCCATCGCGAGATGGTCGACGCATCGCTCCTGCTGATCGTGCCCACCGTGCTCGGGTACGTCGCCTCACTCGTCGTCAATCGGTTCCTCGACCCACCCCGCCTGCGACGGGCGTCGATCGCGATGTCGTCGGCAGGCGCCATCCTCCTCATCGCCCAGCAATTCGTCTGACATCCCACCCCCTCTCGAAAGGTTGACCATGTCCACCGCCACCCACCCGCACGGCAACGACGCACCGGTGGTCACCGCGATGCGTGTGGTCCCGATCGCGGGCCGCGACAGCATGCTGCTGAACCTCTCGGGCGCCCACGCGCCGTTCTTCACCCGGAACCTGGTGATCCTGACCGACTCGCACGGACACGTCGGTGTCGGTGAGGTGCCCGGAGGCGAGCCGATCCGGGCCACGCTCGAGGACTCCCGCGATCTCGTCGTCGGACGCGGTGTCGGTTCGTACAACGAGATCCTCGGCCTCGTCCGCCGCACCTTCGCCGGTCGTGACGCCGGCGGCCGCGGCGCCCAGACCTTCGACCAGCGGGTGACGATCCACGCGGTCACCGCCCTGGAGTCGGCGTTGCTCGATCTGCTCGGCCAACACCTCGGGGTCCCCGTCGCGGCCCTGCTGGGCGAGGGACAGCAGCGCGCGACGGTGCCGGTGCTCGGCTACCTGTTCTTCGTGGGTGATCGCACGAGGACGTCGCTGGACTACGCGGACGGCTCCGGCGAGACCGACGACTGGTCACGACTGCGTCACCAGGAGGCGATCACCCCCGACGCCGTGGTCGCGTTGGCCGAGGCCGCGCAACGCAAGTATGGCTTCGCCGACTTCAAACTCAAGGGAGGCGTTCTCGCTCCCGACGAGGAGGCGGCCACCGTCACCGCGCTCGCGCAGCGGTTCCCCGAGGCCCGGATCACGCTCGACCCCAACGGGGGGTGGTTGCTCGACGAGGCCGTCCGGATCGGCAGGCAGCTGCGCGACGTCCTCGCCTACGCCGAGGATCCGGTCGGACCCGAGGGCGGGTTCTCCGGACGCGAGGTGATGAGCGAGTTCAAGCGCGCCACCGGCCTGTCCACCGCGACGAACATGATCGCCACCGACTGGCGCGAACTCGGTCACACCATCCGTTCCGGCGCAGTCGACATCCCGCTGGCCGATCCGCACTTCTGGACGATGGCCGGCTCGGTGCGCGTCGCGCAGCTGTGCGATGCATGGGGACTCACGTGGGGGTCGCACTCCAACAACCACTTCGACGTGTCGCTGGCGATGTTCACCCAGGTGGCCGCCGCCGCGCCCGGCACCATCACCGCCATCGACACCCACTGGATCTGGCAGGACGGCCAGCGCATCACCACCGACCCGTACCAGATCGTCGACGGTGCGCTGAGCGTGCCGGACGCACCCGGACTCGGGGTCACTCTGGACATGGATCGGGTGGAGGAGGCGCACGAGCTGTACCGCGCCGAGGGCCTCGGCTCCCGCGACGACTCGGTCGGGATGCAGTTCCTCATCCCGGAGTGGACGTTCGACAGCAAGCGGCCCGCGCTGGTCCGCAGCTGAACCGGTGGGGGATCTGAAGATCGTCGTCGGTGACCGGAACCTGTTCCCGCACCGCGAGTTGTTCGAGTCGCGACTGCCGGACGGCGCGTCGGTGTCATGGCATCCGGTGTTCGGCGAACAGGCCGTCATCGCCGACCTGCCCGATGCGGACGTCTACGCCGGCGGGAAGTTCACCGCCGCCATGGCCGCCGCGGCGGGGCGACTACGACTGATCCACGTCGCGGGAGCCGGATACGACAACGTCAGCCTGTCCGACGTCTCGTCGACGACCCAGGTGGCGAACACCTTTCACCACGAGGGTTCGATCGCCGAGTACATCGTCGCCACGGCGATCCTGCTCCGACGCGGGTTCCTGACCCAGGACGCCGCTCTGCGGCAGGGGATCTGGGCGACCTCGGTCTACGACGACACCATCGACCAGCCGCGGACCCTGCGCGACGCGCGAATCGGATTCGTGGGCTTCGGGCACATCGGTGCGCAGAGCTGGTCGGTGCTGCGGGCCCTCGGGGCCACCGGATGCGCGGTGACCGGCAGCGGGTCGGTGGACGCCGATGAGCACGGACTGGCCTGGGTCGGCGACACCGGAGCGCTGGCCCGGCTGCTCGACGAGTCGGACGTGGTCGTGGTGTCGGCGCCGTTGAACGAGCGCACCCGCGGGATGATCGGGCGAGACGAGCTGACGCGGATCGGGTCCGCCGGGGTGTTGATCAACGTCGGGCGCGGTCCTCTGATCGACGAGCACGCGCTCTACCAAGCGTTGTCGGACAACGTCATCGCCGCGGCGGCCGTCGACGTCTGGTACGACTATCCGTCACCGGACGGAGTGGGACGACCGTCGGAACTCCCGTTCTCCGAACTGCCGAATCTGGTGATGACCCCGCACTCGTCGGGCGTCACCCGCGACACCTTCGTCGGCCGCGTCGGCGACATCACCGACAACATCACGCGCCTCGCCGACGGCGAGAAGTTGCTGCGCGTGGTGTACCCGCGCGGCTGATCAGGCCTGCCCGCGGCGGTGCGGGTCGGTGATTGCCGCGGCGGCCTCGGTGAGCAGCCGACGCAGCAACGGTGAATCGGTGTCGCCGAAGACGTTGTCCGGCATCGCCGAATGCAGTGACGCGACGCCGGTCATCAACGCGAACAACAGCGCTCCGCGTAGTCGGGCCTCCTCGTCGTCCATGTCGTCGCCGTCGAGGTCCGCCGCGAAACGGTGCACGACCGCGGTCAGGGTGCGTCGCCGCAGATCCGCGGTGGCCGCATCGCCGGCCGGATCCCGGAGCAGCAACAGCAGAGGGTTCTGGTGTCCGAACTCCGGCCAGGCGTCGGGGTGCAGGCCCGCGAGCAGATCGTCGATGACGGTTTCCGGGTGCGCGGCCCCCTCGGCGGGTCGGCCGTCGAGCACGTGCGCCGTCTCGGCCAGCACCGCCGCGAGCAACCCGTCCTTCGAGCCGAAGTAGCGGTTGATCAGCGACACGTTCGCGCCCGCGTCGGCAGCTATCTCGCGCACCGTGGTCCGTTCGTAGCCGTAGACGGTGAAACGCCGCTTCGCCGCCCTGAGCAGGTCGGCCCGGGTGGCGTCGGCGTTGCGTTCACGACCGGCCGGTTCGCCAGGGGTCGGCGCGGACGACTCATGTAAACGCATGTTGACCAGGATGCCACAGGCGCCTAGCCTCATGTGTAAACATGCGTTTGCTTAGCGAGGGAGTCGTGGGATGACGAAGACATCAGGGGTGTCGGACGGCGTGACCGCCGAGTCGGGATGGCGGGCGAATCTGGAGATCATCGCGATCGGTCTGGGGGCGCTGATGGCGGCGCTGGCCCAGACGCTGGTGCTGCCGGTGCTGCCGCTGATCTCCCGTGACATCGGGGCGTCGACCACCGAGGCGCAGTGGCTGCTGACCTCGACCCTGCTGGTCGGAGCGGCCGCGGTACCCGTCATCGGTCGACTCGCCGACATGTACGGACGACGCCTGATGCTGGTCGTGGCGCTCGGTGCGCTGCTGGTCGGCTCGGTGATCGACGCCCTGACCGACGACATCCGCATCATGATCGTCGGCCGTGCCATCACCGGTCTGTCCAGCGCTGCGATCCCGCTCGGCATCAGCCTGTTGTCGGCGGTGCTGCCCGAAGCCCGCAAGGGATCGGCCGTCGCTCTGGTGAGCGCGATGTTGGGTGTCGGTGGCGCTCTGGGGCTGCCGCTCGCGGGCATCGTCGCCGAGCACTTCGACTACCACGCGCTGTACTGGATCGGTGCGGTCGGAGCGCTCGCCAGCATCGTGTTGGTGCTGACGGTCGTCGGCAACCCGAGCGGCGCGCGGCCCGGTGCGATCGACTTCCCCGGGATCGTGCTGCTCGTGGGGGGACTGGTCTGCCTGGTGCTGCCGCTGTCGCAGGGGTCGTCGTGGGGATGGGGCTCGGTGGCCACGATCGGTCTGCTGATCGCCTCGGTGGTGCTGCTGGCGTTGCTCGTCGTCGTCGAGAAGCGTTCGCCCGACCCGCTCGTGGACATGCGCGCGTTGTCCAACCCGCCGGTCGCGATCACGAACGTCGCGTCGATCTTCGTCGGCTTCGCTCTGTTCGCGAGTTTCGTGGGGACCGCGAACTACGTCCAGGCCCCGGAGGCGACGGGGTACGGGTTCGGCTCGTCGGTGCTGGTCGCCGGTCTCTGCCTCATGCCCAGTGGCGTGCTGATGCTGGTGTTGGCGCCGGTCGCCGCCCGGCTGATGAAGGCATGGGGGCCCGGTCGGGTGCTGTTCGTCGGCGGACTGATCATCGCCGCGGGTCTCATCGTGCGCATCATCCTGACCGACTCTCTGTGGCAGATCATCCTGGGCAGCACCATCGTCGGCGCCGGCACGGGCATCGCCTATGCGTCGTTGCCGTCGTTGATCAACGTGCACACCCCGGCTGCCGATCTGGCGGCGGCGAACGGGATCAACACCCTCGCAAGGTCGTTGGGCAGCACGCTGGCCAGTGCGGTCGGCGGAAGCCTGTTGGCCGCGGTGACGGTCACCGTCGGTGGCGCGGCCCTGCCGTCGCTGGGCGGCTACCAGATCCTGTTCACCATCTGCGCGGTCGCTGCGACACTCGCGGCGTTCGCCGGACTGGTGGTCTCGTCACCGAAGCTGACCACGCACGACCGTCACGAAGTACTCGAACCGGTGTAGCGGTTCTGCCGGGGGTTCGATCGAGGACCGTCAGTGTCCGCGATTGCTGCGACGGTGATGCACGTACTCACCACCGCCACAGAAAAGAGGACCCTCATGCCCGATCGCTCAGGCTCCAGAATCGACCACCTGAACATTGCCGTGCCGGATCTCGCCGCGGCGGTGGAGTTCTACGAACCCATCTTGGCTTCGATCGGTATCAGCAAGATGCTGGTGATACCCGGCGGGTACGAGGAGGGCAAGCCCGGTATGGCCGGGTTCGGCCTCGCCGATGTCAAGCCCTACTTCTGGCTCGTGGACGAGGGAGAGGTGGGCTCCAACATGCATCTCGCGTTCACCGTCGATACCCGCGCGCAGGTCGAGACCTTCTATCGGGCAGCTCTTGATGCCGGGGCGACGTCGTTGATCGCGCCATCGGTGCACACCGAGTATCACGACGACTACTACGGCGCGTTCGTCCTCGACCCACATGGCATCAACCTGGAAGCGGTGTGCCACCAGGCGATCTGAAACGCATCCGCGTCCTCGGGCCGCGTCGGGTCATCACCAAGATCCCCTGAACGGCGGCCGGCTTCTGGCGTTTCGTCAGGCCGACATGTCGATGTCGGTGCCGACGCCGGTCGCACGGGCTCGGTCGATCACCAGCGCTGCGGCGGCGAGGTCCTGGAGTCCTATCCCGGTGGAGTCGAACAGGGTGATGTCGTCATCCCCGCGACGGCCGATGGTCCTTCCGGAGATGACGTCGCCGAGTTCGATGGCGATGTCGGCCTCGGTGATCGCACCGCCGGCGATGGCCATCATTGCGTCGCCGGATTTCGCGAGCGCGGTGGCCCGGCTGTCCACGACGATCCGGGATCGGGCCATCGCGGCACTGTCCACCTCGCGTTCGTCGGGTCGCGGTGCGGCGCCGACCGCGTTGACGTGCATCCCCGACCGGAGCGACTCCCCGAACAGGATCGGTGTCACCGACGGCGTGAGTGTGCAGACGATGTCCGCCTGTGCGGCAACACGATCAACCGACTCGGCGGTGACGACGGGGATGCCCATGTCGGCGACCTTCTCGCGGAACCCGTCCACCGTCTGCGGCGAGCGGGACCAGACCACGATGCGGTCGATGGGCCGGACCAGTGCGATGGAGCGTGCGTGTTCGACGGCGAGATTGCCGGCGCCGACGAATCCGAGCGTCGAGGCATCGGCGCGCGCCAGGTGTTTGGTGGCGACGGCGCTCGTCGCGGCGGTCCGCATGGCGGTGATCGCGCGACCGTCGATCAGGGCGATGCACTCCCCGGTGACCGAGGAGGTGACCACGATGGTCGACCGTTGTCGCGGACGGCCGTGGGCAGGGTTACCGGGTAGATCCGAGAGGACCTTGACCGCAACGAGTTCCGCGGTTCGCAGTTCCGCCGCCATCCCGATGACCGCGCCGTCGTCGGGTGCGTGCATCGAGATCGGGCGGGGGTTCTGCGCACCCCCGGTGTTCAGGTCGGAATGGGCCTGCTCGACCGCGTCCAGTACCGCGACACGGTCGAGCAGGGCGGCCACGTGGGAGTGCCGCAACACCAGGGTCATCTCTCAGCCGACCGCTACCAGTTCGGCGGCGTCGACGATCCGGGTGTTCACCAGGTCGGCGAACGACGGTGCGGTCTGCACCATGGCTTCCTCGGCAAGGATGCGCATCCATCGATCGGTGGCGGGACCGTCGATCCGGACCGTGTCCCATGTACGCGAGCGCTGGATACGCGCGCACGACGCCGAGAGGGTCGCGAGCGGCATGTTCGGCCAGTGCTCGGCCAGCAGCGGTTCGAGTTCGGTCACCGGTGCCTGCCGGACCGCGGCCATACCGTCGCTCAGAGCCGCCGTGAACGCGGTCAGGCGCTCGGAGAGCTCGTCGAAACGGTCGGTGCGGCAGTAGTACACGCTGTTCGGTCCGAGTCCGCCGACCTCGGCGTACTCGACGGCGATGTGGCCGGTTCCGCGGTCGTTCATGGACTGCGCGGTGGTGATGTCGAGGATGATCGCGTCACCCAGGCCGCTCTCGAACAGTTCCACGAACATCGGGGTCGACAGGTCACGGAGGAAGGTGGTGCCCGCCGAGTCCACGCCGGCCTCGCGCATCATCCCGGCGGTGATGGCGTACGGCGCGCTGCCGCCGATGCCGGGGGCCAGCACCGTCTTCCCGGTCAGCGACGCCCACTCGAAGTCGGTGGTCTGTTCTGTCCGGGTCACCAGTGCCTTGGGGAACTGGTGGTTGAGCTGCGCGAAGACAGTCAGCTCGCGGGGTGTGCCGTGGTACATGCCGGGGACCCAGATGCCACCGAGGGCGACGTCGGCCGTTCCGTCGGCGAGGTCGTCGAGCACCCCGGTCCACGGGTCGCATGCTTTCGCGTGGACCGTGAGGTCGCGGTCGGCGAAGAGGCCGGCGTGGTCCGCGTAGTACTCGGGCAGGTAGTTCAGCCCGTGTGCGGTTGCGGAGATGGACAGGTGAGACATTGCGTCACTACTTTCTGTGGTGGGTCGAACGGGTTGCGAGCGAATGGATTCAGGCGGCCACGGGGACGGTCGCCGGGGTCTCACTGGTGGCCTCCAACGACTTGCCGAAGGTCTCGGGACCGAACTTGGCCGCGACCACGAGCAGTCCGTACATCGCGGCGATCATGAAGAACACCCCGGCGACGCCGGCGATGTCGAAGAAGAACAGTGCGGCGAAGGGCATCACGGCGCCGGCGACGTTGCCGATCCCGTTGACCACCGAGGAGCCCATGGCGCGGATCGACGTGGGGAACAGCTCGGGTGTCCACACCGAGAGCATGGTGTTGAGGAGCATCGTGAAGAACTGGAAGATGGCTCCCAACACCAGGATCAGGACCACGTTCTGGGCGAAGACCGCGAAGGCGATCGCGGCGATGCAGCCCAGGACGGCGGCCGACATCACGGTGACGCGGCGCGGCACCCGGCTGGCGAGGTAGCAGGCCGTGCAGGCGCCGAACAGGCTGCCGACGTTCATGATCATGGTGAACAGCAACGAGTCCGACAGCGAGTAGCCCCGCGAGACGAGCAGGATGGGCATCAGGAACAGCAGGGTCACCTGGGCGCCGAAGGACATCCACGACGCGGCACCGATCGCAGCGGTCCGACGGAGGTTGCGGCCCTTGAACACCTCGGCGTACGAGGTCTTGACGTGCGGGAGAGCATCCTCGGCGGTGACGAAGGATTTGGTCGGACCGGGGTCGCGCAGACCGGAGATCGAACCGGAGGCGAGGCGCGTCAGTGAGCGATTGGCCTCGTCGACCCGGCCCTTCGACAGCAGGAACCGCGGTGACTCGGGGAGGTACCGGCGGAAGAAGACCACCAGAACCGCCGGGAGAGCGAGGATCACGTAGGTCCAGCGCCACGAGTGGTCGTCGCCACCGAGTACCCCGCCCAGCGGACCGAGCACGAGCAGGAAGAAGCCGAAGGACGCGATGTTGCCGATGCCGCCCGAGGAGATGTTGAGCGTGGCGAGCAGCGAACCGCGATGGCGTGTGGCGACCACCTCGGCCAGGATCGCCAGGCCGACGGTGAACTCGCCACCCAGGCCGATCCCGACGATGAACCGACTGGCCAGCAGCATCTCGTAGTTGGCAGCGGCGGCGCTGATCAGCCCACCGAGCGTGTAGACGAGGAGGTTGAGGCTCAGCGCGACCCGCCGTCCCCACCGGTCGGCGATGTATCCACCGATGAGACGGCCGACGAGTCCGCCCACCACGGTGACCGTGTTGATGAGCGTCAGCTGGGCGTTGCCGATACCCAGGGAGTCCTTGATGAGCGGGCCCATGGCGCCGGTCGAGTTCTGCTCGAGGCTGTCGAAGAAGAGTCCCGCCATCAGGAGTGCGATGACCGCGGCCTGGACGCGGGTGAAGCCGATCTTGTCGAGCGTCGCGGTCAGGCCCTGTGCGGGCGGGGTGGGAGGTATGCGGG
>NZ_JAEMTF010000131.1 GCF_016462415.1 Williamsia sp.
AGCGTCCGCCTGAAAAGCGGAAGGTCGTCGGTTCGATCCCGACTCTGGCCACACAATGTTCCTTCGTGGCCCCTCCGCAGCCACAAACTAGTCTCGTGTCATGTCGACCGGCTGTTCACGTTCGCGACTCCTCCACCCCCTCACCTTCGAGCGCCTTCCCCACCCGTGATGCGCGACGCGGAAGTCGGTGTGGATATCCCGGAACATCTGTTGGGGCTGTTACGAGACTTCGAACTCGCCCTTGTCACGGCAGGTGAGGACTTCTGGGCCCGGCGGATCGGGGAGATCCGACCGGCCATCGCAGCAGGAGACCCCTACGCTGTGCAGCGTCTCTTCACCTCTTTCGGTGGGAGTGGCAGTTTGAGTGATCTGCAGCTCGACGGCGATGCACACCGGATGAGTTCGGAGATCTACCTCATTGCCGGCGAGACCTGGCGTCAGATCCGCCACGCCAACTGACACCGATCGCCGTGTGAGCGCGCTCCGCGGAGCGCAACGGAGAGGGGGAAGGGCTCCGGCTCATGTCCCGAGAGGGCGGCCATCAACGGTCTTGGCATCAGCTCAGGTGGGTCAGACCTGGATGAGTCTGACGCGCGGGAGGATGTAGTTGAGCTGGGGGATGAGACCTGTTTGCGACGGTGTGGGGCCGTAGACGACCAGAATCACCGGACCGGCCCCCGTGGGCAGGACACCGACACGGTCGGGGTAGCTCCGCGGGTCGGTGGAGGGCACCGACTGCGGCAAGCCCGTGACACCGCTTGCGCCGGTGCGGAGATTGACCCACGCCGCGGTCAGTTGTGACCGCTCGATGATCCCGCGCTGGATGACGGCGATCGTCTTACGGGTGTGGTCGATACGCGCATCGACCTGCAGGCCCGGGTTGCCTGCCGTCGGATTGGCGAGATTGATTTCTTCGGCGGAGGCGGCGACCGGTGTCGCAGTGGCGGCCGCGGCCGCGATCGGGGCGGGCACGCCCGCGGCGGCCAGACTCGCGACGGGGTCGACACCGGGAGCAGCCTGTGCGACACCGACTCCGAGAACGGACGTGCCGATGGCGACGGCCGCGGTGGCCAGCATCAGTGACAAGCGCTTCATTTCGATTCTCCTCAGCAGGGCAACTAGGGGCGATGGCGTCTACCGGTCCTGGTACGCACTAGTTCCGTCGGTTAGCAACGGTAATCCGTTACATCTCTGACCGAGTCCTCGCGAATTTCGTGGTGGACGGTCCTCGGCGCGAAAGCCGAGACCACAGGGTGGAGCGTCCGGCGTCAGTCGATCAGATTCGCTGATGCCCAGCGCATATGCGATTCGATCGCGGTCGATGCCTTGTTTGCGTCGCCCGTTTCGATGGCGTCGACGATGGCGCTGTGCTTGCCGACGTCCATGTTTCCCACCGCTCGGTCGAGTCCGGCGAACATGATCGACATCCGGATCGACCCTTCGAGCGACAACCACGAGTGCACGAGCGTCTCGTTGCCGGTCAAACGGCTGAGGTGGCGGTGGAAATCGAGGTCCGCCTCGATCCGCGCCTCCAGGTCGTCACCGGCTGCGTCCATCACCTCCAGAGCCCGACGGAGGGTGCCGACCAGCTCGGCCCGGTCGGGGTTCTCCGCGAGCTCGCGGACCGCAAGCGCTTCGAGAGCCGCGCGGACGGCGAAGATGTCGCGGATCTCCTTGGAGTCGAGGTGGCGGACGGAAAGCCGTCCCCGTGCGCCGGCGGAGACCAATCCCTCCTGTTGGAGCTGGCGCAGCGCCTCGCGCAGGGTTCCGCGGCTGATCTGCAGCAGTTCCGACAACTCCGTCTCGACCAGTGGGCTGCTCGGCGGCAGATCGCCACTGGTGATCGCAGCCCGAAGAGCCGTGACGGCCTGTTCGCGCAGGTTCGTCTTCGCGAGTCCCAGTAGCGCGGTCGATTGCGGTGCGATGACGACCTCCTGAGACTGCGACGGTGTGACTGTCGACAAACAATTGTCGACTGTCAGCTTACGGTCTCGAAGGCCGGTCAACGACTCCAGTGCTATCGCGTCAGCCGAGTTCGGCGCGGACAGTGGCGCAGATGCGATCGGTGCTGAGCCCGTACCGCTCGTGCAGGGTCGGCAGGGCGCCCGCGTCGAGGAACTGATCGGGTAGTCCGATCGGGACGACACGCTTGCCCAGGCCGACCCGAGTGGCCGCTGCAGCAACAGATTCGAACAGCCCGCCGATCACAGTGTGGTTCTCGAGCGTGACGACGAGGCGGTCGGTGTTCATCTCGGCCAGCACGGTCTGTGAGTCGAAAGGTTTGATCGTCGGCGAGTGCAGGACCGCTACGTCGATGTTGTCGGCTGCGAGACGCTCGGCAGCCTGCAGCGCTCGCATCGTCATCAGTCCGCTGCTGATGAAGAGCACATCGGCGCCGCCGCGCAGGGTCTTGGCTTTGCCGAGTTCGAAGGTGTAGTCGTACTCGTCGAGAACGGTCGCGACCTTGCCGCGCAACACACGCAGGTAGGTCGGTCCCTCCGAGGCGGCGAGTTGCGGCACCGCTTGACTGATGTCGACCGAGTCGCAAGGGTCGACGATGGTGAGGTTCGGCATGCCCCGGAAGATCGCGATGTCCTCGGTCGCCTGGTGGCTCGGTCCGTAACCGGTGGTCAGCCCGGGCAACCCGCCGACGATGTTGACGTTGAGTTCTGGCTCGGCGATGTCGAGGCAGAGGAAGTCGTACGCGCGCCGCGCTGCGAAAACCGAATAGGTGGACGCGAAGGGGACCAGGCCGGTTTCGGCCATCCCGGCGGCCGCACCGAAGAGAAGCTGCTCGGCCATGCCCATCTGGAAGAAGCGGTCGGGGTACTCCGCGGCGAAGATGTGCATGTCGGTGTATTTCGCGAGATCGGCACTGAGGCCGACGATCTTGTCGTTCTGCGCAGCCGCCTCGACCAGCGCGTGACCGAACGGGGCCGTGGCGGTCTTCTGGCCGGGGTCGACGAACGAGGCGATCATCGCCGAGGTCTTGAGCTTGGGAGCTGTGGTGGTGGTCATGTCAGAAATCCTTCGAGGGGTGGCCGGCGGTGAGTTGGTCGCGACAGATCTGCCACTCGTGTTCTTCGATGCGCATGAAGTGCGCCTTCTCTCGATTCTCCAGCAGTGGAACACCTTTGCCCACCTTGGTGTCACACAGGATCACCGAGGGTCGGTCGCCGGACAGGTCCGCGGCTCGGTCGAACGCGGCCAACAGGGCGGCGACGTCGTTGCCGTCGATCCGCTCGACGTACCAACCGCACGCCGCCCACTTCTCGTGCACCGGTTCGGTGGAAAGAATGGTGGAGGTGGCGCCGTCGGCCTGCAACGCATTGATGTCCACGACTGCGGTGAGGTTGCCCAGACGATGGTGGTGGGCACCCATGGCCGCCTCCCACGTCGAGCCCTCGTCGAGTTCCCCGTCGGACAGGAAGTTGATGACCTTGCTCGCCGATTTCTGATGCCGAAGACCCAGGGCAATTCCCACCGCGACGGTCAGGCCGTGTCCCAACGACCCGCCCGAGATCTCCATGCCCGGTGTGTAACTCGCCATCCCCGACATCGGCAACCGGGAGTCATCGGAGCCGTAGGTGGCCAGTTCGGTGTGGTCGATGATGCAGGCCTCCGCAAGCGCGGCGTAGAGGCCGATGGCGTAATGGCCGGTGGAGAGCAGGAAGCGATCCCGTTCTTTCCAATCGGGCTCGGAGGGCCGGAAGCGAAGTCGGTCGGCGTAGACGGTGGCGAAGATGTCGGCTGCGCCGAGGGCCTGGCCGACGTAACCCTGACCCTGTTCTTCGCCCATGTCGAGCGAGTTGTGTCGGCTGCGGTAGGCGAACCCCTCGACCGCAGCGACCCGGGCGGAGAACGTCGTCGCGGGTGAATTCTCGTAAGTTGTCATGGTGCTCATCGGTGTTCCTGACTCAGTGGATGACGGGTCGGGGCGCGGCGGTGGTGCCCGACGTAGTGGGGGTGGCGAACGTGGCATCGTCCATGTGCGCCGGACGGGAGTCGAGTTCGTCGGCCGCGTCCAGCTCGGCCAGTGCACGATCGGCGAGTCGGCGCTCGGTCGGTCCCCACGTCTCTGTTGTCGAGATCGCGGCAAGCAGTCCGATGAGGGCGTATGTGGTGAACAGCAGCGCCGGACCCCACCAGCCCATCCAGAGGAACAGCAGGGTGGTGATGAACGGCGTGAAGCCGGAGACCATCGCCGAGATCTGGTACGCCAGTGAGGCTCCGGAGGCCCGGCGTGCCGCGTCGAACAGCTCGGGGAACCAGGCGCCCTGAGTGCCGGCAAGGGCGTTCTGGCAGAGGGCGTACGAGATGACGAACGTGGCGATCACGAGGAAGAAGAAGCCTGTGTTGACGAGAAGGAACATCGGGATGCCGAACAGGACGGCGAAGGCGCACACGGCGAGGTAGAGCGTGCGGCGTCCGATGTGGTCGGTGAGTGCGCCCCAGGCCATGGTGGCCACGATGCCGATTCCCGACGCGATGCACAGGGCCGTCAGTGTCTCCGATTTGCTCGCGAGGTTCTCGGTGTGGAGGTACGAGATCATGTACGTGATCGACACGGCGTAGCCCGCGGTCTCTGCGATTCGAAGACCGATTCCGCGCAGGATGTTGCGCCAGTCGTGCTTGATCGCCTCGGTGACAGGTGATTTCACGATGTCCCCGTCATTCTTGACGTCTTCGAAGACCGGTGACTCGGGAACTTTGGATCGAATGATGAGGCCGACGATGACGAGCACGATGCTGGCGAGGAACGGCACACGCCAGGCCCAGTCGCCGGGCAGGTGCACACTGACCAGGAACACCAGATTGGCCAGCAGTAGGCCCACGGGGAAGCCGGCCTGAACGATGCCGGTGAACTGCCCCTTCTTCTTCCATGGGGCGTGTTCGTAGCTGATCATGATCGCCCCACCCCACTCGGCGCCGAAGGCTATGCCCTGAATGATCCGGACGGTGACGAGGAGGATCGGCGCGATGACACCGATCTGCGCGTAGGTCGGGAGCAATCCGATGACGAAGGTCGCCAGTCCCATGGTGATCAGCGACGCGACCAACACGGGTTTCCGGCCGACGCGGTCGCCGAGGTGGCCGCCGATGATGCCGCCGATCGGACGGGCGGCGAAGCCGACCCCGAGGGTGGCGAACGCCAACAGCGTGCCGGCCACCGAGCTGCTGCCCGGGAAGAACGCGGTCCCGAAGTACAGCGCGGCAGCGGTGCCGAACCCGATGAAGTCGTAGGTCTCGATCACCGCCCCCACCGATGAACCGATGGCGACGCGTTTCGCGTCTTTCGTCCCGCGGACGGGACCTCGCATCTTGAGAGCGTCAACGCTCATGGCAACTCCTCCGGCAACTCACTATGGATCGAGGCTCTGTTGACTGTCAACAGTGATGCCTACTGTGACCTACGACTCATAGGTTCGTCAACAGGTAACAGATAACTGTTGACTGTTGACAGTGACCCAGCCCACTCGTAGCCTGAGGCGAACCACAGGAATTCCCACAGGAGAAGCAATGAACTCAACGATGCGCACCGCGGTCATCACCGGAGCCACCTCGAAGAAGGGGATCGGCCGCGCCACTGCCGAGCGCTATGCCGAAGACGGCTGGGGCGTGATCGTGCTCGATCTCGACGGCGAGACATCGGCAAAGGTGGCTGCCGAGATCGGCGGTACCTACAACGTGCCCGCGTTTGGTCACGCCGTCGACGTCTCCGACGAGGTATCCGTGCTGGCTGCCTACAAGGCCTCTCGCCACGAGGTGGAAACCGGAGCGCTGCCGCCGATCGGTGCGGTGGCCAACATCGCCGGAATCACCTCGCCCGTACCGTTTCTCGAGACCAGTCTCGAGTTGTGGAACAAGGTGTTCGCCGTCAACTCGACCGGAACCTACCTCGTCACAAAGGCGTTTCTGCCGGACATGATCGCCCAGGGCTGGGGGCGGATCGTCACCATGTCGTCGGTCTCCGCCCAACGCGGCGGCGGCGTCTTCGGCAAGGTGCCGTATTCGTCGGCGAAGGCAGCGGTGCTGGGATTCACGAAAGCCCTGGCTCGCGAACTCGAGGACACAGGCGTCACCATCAACGCCGTCACCCCCGGTGCCGTCGACACCAACATTCGTGTCGGCAGCACCGACGAGCAGGAGGAGGCGATTGCTGCAGGTATCCCTCTCGGTCGTACCGCCACGACTCGCGAGATCGCGTCGGTCATCGCGTTCCTGTCGACGGACGACGCGGCGTATCTCACCGGCACCACCATCGACATCAACGGTGGCAGCCACATGCACTGAACAGCCATTCGTGCCACCGCTACGGTGAGGCGCTCCGATCGGAGCACGACCGCGGTGAAGGGTGCGGTCCCATCACTTCGGCTGACCGTTCTGAGTCAGCCTCCCGAGCCGGTAGCGCAGTTTCGGTTCGCGATCCCGGTCCGACGCCATGCCGGCCGTCCGCTCGATGTGGTCCTCGCCGAATTTCGCGAGGAGGAGATCGTCGACCAATCGGACGTGCGTGGGCGCGAATTTGTAGTCCATCGCGGCGATGACGGCGTCGACGTCGGACGCTGCGAGGAACTCGTCGAGATCATCGCGCACCGTGACGCCGTTCGCGGCCAACAGCGTGATCAGCCATTCGTAGGCGTTCGCGCGTCCAGGATTGACGTCGGGCAGGGCGTCGGTCAGCACCTCCTGCAGCGTGCCGATCTCGATCTCCTCCGTGGCGCGGGCATGCGCGAGATCGCTCTTGTGGAGTGCGTCGACCTCGGCGAACTGCGCGTCGGCCAGCTCGATCAGACCTGCGGCGAGGGTGAAGGCGCGGTCGATCGGCGCCGACGGTGATGTGCGCGAACCCTTGTAGCGAATGCCGTGTTCGATCTCGGCCCACGCGTGCTGCAGCACCGTGCAGATCTGTACCTCGAAATGGAACTCGTCGTCGGCGCGCAGGATCAAGTGCGTACCGGCATAGCCGAACGTGCCGGCGCTCTGCGTGACGGAGGTCTTGTCGACCCGCTGACGCACCTCGAACGCCGACATCAACGCCTCCTCGACGCGAGCGATGTCCGACGTCAGGTAGGTGATCACCCGGACGCCCACCAGGTCGGTCACCTCGTGCAACGGGTCGGTGAATATCGGAGCCCCGAACTCATCGAGTCGGGCGAACTTCCCGGCCGCGGAATCAGGCTCCTTGGTGCGTGACTGGACTGCGTGAACCGCGATGTAGGACTCGGTGAGTCGCGTCGTCACAGACCGCTCCATCGCGCCGGTGAGTTTCTGGAACCGTCTGAAATCTCGTAGGTAGCGATCGATCGCCGAGGTCATGGTCGCTCCCTTCCGCGCGGGACCCGGTGAAGGTCTGGAGAACACTTTAGAACGAGGGGGCCGCACCAGCTGCACGACACCGCCGACTCGACGCCGCGCTCCGCGGAGCGCGGCCCTGAAGTCACTGAGCAGAGCTGCCTGCTCTGACTCTGCACCGCGGCGGTCACCGGGCACCCCGCTTGCAGCGTCACCGCCCACGGTGTGATGTCCACGCCGGCCGGTTGGCTCTGATCGAAGGTGGTGGGGGAGAACCACGTTCGATCTCGAAAAGCCAACGTGCACAGGACGTATTCGAATCGGGCTATGTGACGCCGAAGAACGCTCTATGGTGCGTAGAGGGACGGTCGCTCAGAGGCGGAGCAGTTTCGAACACCGGGTCGATGAGGGGCGCCTGGAGGCTCGCATCGATCAGATGGTGGGTGCTGTCTCTACACATCTCGCGAGGGATCCAGCAAAAGGCTCAACGGTCCCTTGCTTACGGACAAAGGAGTCCGACATGGCAGATAACAGAGCAGTCAGCTACGCGGGAGCCGGCAAGGTCGAGGTTCACGACATCGCCTATCCCAAACTCGAACTCGCTGACGGGCCGGGCGTCAACCCGGCCAACGTGGGTCGAAAGTGCGAGCACGGCGTGATCCTCAAGGTCGTCTCGACGAACATCTGTGGCAGCGACCAGCACATGGTCCGGGGCCGCACCACGGCACCGGAAGGATTGGTTCTCGGCCACGAGATCACCGGTGAGATCGTGGAAGTCGGACGCGACGTCGAGTTCTTGAAGGTCGGTGACCTCTGCTCGGTCCCTTTCAACATCGCCTGCGGTCGCTGCCGCAACTGCAAAGAACGCAAGACCGGTATCTGCCTGAACGTGAACCCGGACCGCCCGGGGTCGGCGTTCGGTTACGTCGACATGGGCGGCTGGGTCGGTGGCCAGGCGGAATACGTCATGGCACCCTATGCCGATTTCAATCTTCTGAAGTTCCCCGACCGTGATCAGGCCATGGCGAAGATCCTTGACCTGACGATGTTGTCGGACATCTTCCCGACCGGTTTCCACGGAGCGATCACAGCAGGCGTCAAGCCCGGCTCGACGGTCTACATCGCCGGTGCGGGTCCGGTGGGTCTCGCCGCGGCGGTGGGAGCGCAACTGTTGGGCGCCGCCGTGGTGATCGTCGGTGACATGAACGAGGACCGACTCGCCCAGGCGCGGTCCTTCGGGTGTGAGACGGTCGACGTCAGCACGGGGTCACCGCAGGATCAGATCGAGCAGATTCTCGGGATACCGGAAGTCGACGCGGCTGTCGATGCCGTGGGCTTCGAGGCGAAGGGGCACGGAGCCCAGTCGGGCCACGAGGCGCCGGCGACGGTCTTGAACTCTCTGATGGATGTCACGACCGCTGGTGGCGGGATCGGCATTCCGGGGCTCTACGTGACCGGCGATCCCGGTGGTGTCGACGACGCCGCGCAGCGTGGAGCGCTCTCACTCAGTCTCGGTACGGGATGGGCCAAGTCGCTGTCGTTCGCCACGGGACAGTGTCCGGTGATGTCGTATCACCGCGAGTTGATGAATGCGATCCTCGCCGACCGTGTCTCGATCGCCAAGGCGGTCAACGCCACGGTCATCACCCTCGACGACGCACCCCGGGGCTATCGCGAGTTCGACAGCGGTGTGGCCCGGAAGTTCGTCATCGACCCTCACGGCATGCTCGCTGCGTGAGACTCACCCTCGCCGAGCTGGACACCCGCGCTCAGTCCTTCCGGTAGCTGCGCAGGGCGAGAGGCGTCGCGATCAGTGCGAGCACTGCGCACCAGATCAGCGAGCCGACGACGGAGAAGCCGAGCGTGTGATCCATGGTGTCGGTCACCGACGGTCCGAGGAGCAGACCGCGCCAGGAGTCGGTGAAGAACGTCAGCGGTTGCCATTTCGCGAAGGCCTGCACGACGCCCGGCATCGAATCGATGGGGACGAACGCGCTGGACAGGAACGAGAACGGAACGCTGATCAGGCCGAGCCCGTTGGCCGCCTGCGCTGAGCCACTGGCCAACCCGACCCAGACGAAGATCAGACCCGTTGTGATCGACACGAGGGCCAGTAGGGCGATCGCGAGGATCCATTGGGCTGGGCCCGCGCTGCTCCGGAATCCGACCGCGAACCCGAGTCCGAGAGTGATGACGGCGACGCCGAACACGAGGGCGGCGTCGGCCAGGGCGCGGCCTGCGAGGACAGCTGCGTCGGGTAGCGGGAGAGATCTCAGGCGGTCGTAGAGTCCGGCGGCGGCCTCCTCGGCGACGGCGACGGCACCTCCGCCCGCGTTGAACAGCACGGTGACCACCACGAAGCCGGGGATGAAGTAGTCGACGTAGGAACCGCCACTGGTGCTGATGGCGCCGCCGAGGACATAGCGGAACATCAGCAGGAACAGCACGCTCTGCGCGATGGCGATGCCCAGGATCTGTGGACTGCGCAGGATCTTCAGGCTCGTCCGCAGCGCGACCGCGCCGACGGTGGTGATCACTCCGGCGGTCCCGACGGGCTGGTTGGCTGACGTCGGAGGGGCGGTGTGGGTGGCGATCGCACTCATGCGGCTTCCTTCGGTGTGGTTGCGCCGGTGGGGTTGTCGGCGGGATCGGGGGAGTCCTCGGTCGGGTGCCCGGTCAGGGCCAGGAACACGTCGTCGAGGCTGGGGCGGCGTAAGGCCACGTCGGCGATGTCGATGCCGGCGGCGGTCACTGCGCCCGCGCGGGCGAGCATCTCGGGGGCGCCGTCGCGCACCGGTGCGGTGATTCGTCGCTCGGCGTGGTCGATCGTGGGTTGGCCGCCGATCAGCTCGGCGGCTCTCGCCAGATCATCGGAGTGTCGGAGGCGGACGTCGAGGAGATCCTGGCCGGCTTGGGTCTTGAGTTCTTCGGCGGTGCCGTTCGCTACGATCCGGCCGCGGTCGATGATCGCGATGGAGTCGGCGAGACGATCCGCCTCGTCCAGGTATTGCGTGGTCAACATGATGTCGGTGCCCTGGGACACCAACTCCTCCAACGCCGTCCACAGCTCGGCGCGGCTTCTCGGGTCGAGTCCGGTCGTCGGCTCATCGAGTAACAGGAGCCTCGGCGCGCCGACGAGGCTGGCACCGAGATCCAGACGCCGGCGCATCCCGCCGGAGTAGGTGCGTACCGTTCGCGAACCGGCGTCGGTGAGACCCAGTTGTTCGAGGACACGGTCGGTGGCGTCGCGCGCGCCTCGCCGGTCGTGCCCGAACAGGCGCGCGATCATCCTGAGGTTCTCCCGCCCGGTGAGTGCGGGATCGACCGCGGCGAACTGGCCCGCCAGACCGATCGCCCGACGGACCGACTGGCCGTCGCCCCGAACGTCGTGGCCCGCGACACGAAGCGTGCCCGAGTCCAGTCGGGTCAGTGTTGCGATGGTTCTGACCAGGGTGGTCTTACCTGCGCCGTTCGGGCCCAACAGCGCGAACACCTGCCCCGACGGGACCTCGAGATCCACCTCGTCCAAAGCGCGTACGGCGCCGTAGGTCTTGATCAGGCCCTCGGCCTGCAACATTGCGTCCATGGGAGCAACGGTGCGCGCCGAGTCCCCTTTTGTCAACCAAATAGGTGACTAAGTGTGATGTACGGTTGATTGATGCCGAGTCGACGCCGACAGCCCGAACGCTCCACGCGAGTTCGTGATGCCGAGCGCAGCCGCGCCGCGCTGCTCGATGCGGCGCAGGCGGAGTTCGCCGAAAAGGGGTTTTCCGGCGGGCGCGTGGACGCGATTGCCGCCCGGGCCGGGGTGAACAAACAACTCATCGCGTACTACTTCGGGGGCAAGCAGGGGCTGTACGACGCCGTCACCGAGCGCAGGCAGACGTTGGTGGCCGAGTTCGACACCCCGGAGACGCCTCTGCCTGAACTCGCGCTGCAGTATTTCGCCGCGTTCGGCGACAATCCGGACCTCGAACGAATCTTTCTGCGGGAGAACCTCGATCAGGACCCCGGGGATGTCGAATACGAGCCCGATTCCGACGAGGTGGTCGATCTGCGCCGCAGGCAGCAGGCCGGGGAGATCGGTGACGAGTTGGATCCGGCCTTCGTGTTGCTCTTCCTGGAAGCGATGACGGTGTCGGGCAGTCTCTTTCCAGCAGAGGCGAAACGACTCACGGGCCTGGACCCGCGATCGGCGGAGTTCCGCCGTCAGGCGGCCGACCAGTTGAGTGCGATCGTGCGTCGACTGGCCTGACCGACCCGCGCGGTGCACAGAGGGCTAGCTGCCGGCGTCGTGCTCAGCCGTGGAGTCGAAGACCCAGCGTAGTGCTGTGTCGGTGAT
>NZ_JAEMTF010000132.1 GCF_016462415.1 Williamsia sp.
CCCCAGAACCCGGCACCCCAGAATCCGACACCCCCGACCCAGACACGGCCCACCCGGCGCCCGGGCCCTGGCACGACGGAGTCGCGACCTGGTGCGACGCCCGGATCCGCAAGATCAGCCGTCGTGCCCGCGGCGCACACTGGGCCGCGGCCCAGGAAGTCGGGGGACTCACCGTCGACACCGGGGACGCACAGGCGCGGGCGATCGTGCCCGGGCCCGTCGGCGACCTGGACAAACGAATCGCCCGGCTCCAGATCGGCGGCACCGACGTCGACGGCGACCTCGCGGCCGATTCCCTGCCGCCCGGCGAACTGATCCTCTGGATCAACCCCACTCTGGACATGACCGTCGGCAAGCTGGCCGCGCAGGTGGGCCACGCGTCGATGCTCGCGGCCGGGCTGTTCGACACCGCCGACGCGCAGCGCTGGTGGCGTGACGGATGCCCGTTGCAGGTCGCCGCCGCGACCGAGGCGAGGTGGTCGGATCTGCTGCGCCGGGGCCCGGATTCGGTGGCCGCCGTTCGCGACGCCGGCTTCACCGAGGTGGCCCCGGGCTCGGTCACGGTGATCGCCGAGCGCATCGCGACCGCCCACTAGGCTCGCACCCATGAGTGAACTACCCGACTGGGCGCAGGATCTGGATCTGCAACCGCATCCCGAGGGTGGGTGGTTCACGGAGACGTGGCGCAGCGACATCACCCTCCCGACGAGCGTTCTCCCCGAGGACTATCCGGGCGAGCGTGCGGCGGGGACCGCCATCCTGTTCCTGCTGCCCGCAGGCGTGGAATCGGCGTGGCACACCGTGCGCGGTGCGGAGATCTGGCTGCACCACCGCGGTGCCCCCGTGGAGCTGATCCTCGGTGGCACCGACGACGCGCCCGGCGCGGAGACCACCATCGTGCTCGGCCCCGACATCGCCGCAGGCCACCGTCCGCAGCACGTCGTACCGGGCCACGAGTGGCAGCGGGCACGCTCGCTCGACGACGCGGCGTCGTTGGTCAGCTGCATCGTGGTCCCCGGCTTCGACTTCGCCGACTTCCGCCTCGTCTGAGACCGACGGGCACCCGGGGAGAGTCGGACCACCGCCACGACCCCGACGTGCGGCACGATGGGGGAGTGCCCGACAGCGACGTATCACCGACGGACCTTCCCGCCCCGGACCTCGATCTGCTGATCGACTTCACCGACGTGACCCTGGTCCGTGACGGTTCGACCCTGGTCGGCCCGATCACGTGGCAGGTGGAACTCGACGAGCGATGGGTCGTCATCGGCCCCAACGGGGCGGGCAAGACCTCGCTGATGCGGATGGCGGCCGCCGAGACCCACCCGAGCTCGGGCTCCGCGGTCCTGCTCGGTGAGCGCCTCGGTCACACCGACATCCGAGACCTCTCGACCCGCATCGGCGTGACGTCGTCGATGTTGGCCGAGCGGATCCCCGACCACGAGCTCGTCACCGATCTCGTGATCTCGGCGGGCTACTCGGTGCTGGGTCGCTGGCGCGAGGACTACGAGGAGGTCGACCGCGCGCAGGCGGTGGAAACCCTCGAATCCATGGGTGCCGAGCACCTCGCCGATCGCCGGTTCGGGACGTTGTCGGAGGGCGAGCGCAAGCGTGTGTTGATCTCCCGGGCCCTGATGACCGATCCCGAGCTGCTGCTGCTGGACGAGCCCGCGGCCGGCCTCGACCTCGGTGGACGGGAGGAGCTCGTGGCCCGGCTCGGGGTGCTCGCCGCCGATCCCGACGCCCCCGCGACGGTGCTGATCACCCACCACGTCGAGGAGATCCCCGAGGGGTTCACCCACGCGCTGCTGCTCAAAGAGGGTGGGGTGGTCGCCCAGGGGCTGCTCGAGGACGTGTTGACCGCGGAGAACCTGACCGCGGCGTTCAGCCAGAACATTTCGCTCGACCGGCTCGACGGCCGCTACTTCGCCCGCCGCGCACGCCGCGCAGGCGGACATCGACGGGCCCGGGCATGACCGGTCCGGGCCCGGGCTTCGTCCCGGTCGACGATCCCGAGTCCGTACCCGTCCGCGACGCCGCGACGGTCGTGGTCATCCGCGACGTCGGCGACACCGATTCGACACCGGGCGGGATCGAGGTGTTCCTGATCCAGCGGGTGCAGGAGATGGCCTTCGCCGGCGGCATGACGGTGTTCCCCGGCGGCGGGGTGGATGCTCGCGACGCCGAGGCCGACGTCGCCTGGACAGGTCCCGACCCCGGCTGGTGGGCCGACCGCTTCGGCGCCGACGAGGCCACCGCCCAGGCGCTGGTGTGCGCCGCGGTCCGGGAGACCTTCGAGGAGTGCGGTGTCCTGCTCGCGGGCCGGACCCCCGACTCCGTCCTGGACGACGCGACGCCGTATCACCCGGCGCGTGCGCAGCTGGTGGACAAGACGATATCGCTGGCCGGTTTCCTCCGTGAGAACGATCTGGTCCTGCGCTCTGACCTGATCGTTCCTCTGGCGCACTGGATCACGCCGTTGGGTGAGCGCCGTCGCTACGACACACGGTTCTTCCTCGCCGCGCTCCCGGGCGGGCAGGAGGCCGACGACCGGACGACCGAGGCCGCGTCGGCGACCTGGCACCGCGTTGACGACATCCTCGCCGAGTGGGAGGCGGGTCGGGTGTTCCTGCTGCCGCCGACGTGGGCGCAGCTGCAGGAACTCCGACGGTTCGACACCGTCGCCGAGGCGCTGGCCGCACCCCGCGAGATCACGATGATCCAGCCGACCATCATCTCCGACGGTACGAACGTGCGCATCGAGTTCGACGGCGTGGAACGCTACAACCGCGAGTGATGTTCGCGGCGCGGTCCTACCAGATCCGAACCCGTTGCGCCTCCGGCAGATACAGCTTGTCGGTCGTGGCGACCCGGAAGGTCGAGTAGAAGTCGGGCAGGTTGCGAACCACCTGGTTGCAGCGGAACTCGCCGGGTGAGTGCGGGTCTGTGGCCAACTGCTCGGCCAATGCCGCGGGGCGGTCCTTGCTCCGCCAGATCCGGGCCCAGGACAGGAACAGATCGGTCAGGTCCAGGTTCTTCGTGCCGTCCTTCTCGGCCGCGATCTTCGCCGCCGACAACGCGATCGACAACCCACCGAGATCGGCGAGGTTCTCGCCCACGGTCAGCGCGCCGTCGACATGTTGGTCGGGCTTGAGTCCCCCGGGCACCAGCGAGTTGTACTGGGCGATGAGCGCATCGGACTTCTTGGTGAAGGCGGCCCGGTCGGCCGGGGTCCACCAGTCCCGCAAGTTGCCGTCGCCGTCGTACTGCGATCCCTGGTCGTCGAAGCCGTGGCCGATCTCGTGTCCGATGACCGCGCCGATGCCGCCGTAGTTCACCTGGGTCTCCGCGTTCGGGTCGAAGAACGGGGACTGCAGGATCGCCGCGGGGAAGACGATCTCGTTGAACGTCGGGTCGTAGTAGGCGTTCACGGTCTGCGGCGTCATCTGCCAGTCGTCCTTGTTGACCGCCGTGCCCAGCTTGGCGACCTGACGCTTCGACTCGAATCGGTAGCCCGAGCGGTAGTTCGCGATGACGTCGTCGCGCACGATGGCGACGCCCGAGTAGTCCCGCCACTTGTCGGGGTAGCCGATCTTGACGTTGATCTTGCCGAGTTTGTCGAACGCCTCCTTGCGGGTGGCGTCGCTGAAGAAGTCGATCGTGGTGAAGCTGCGCCGGTACGCCTCGAGCAGGTTGCCCACCAGCGCCCGCGCCTGGGTCTTCGCCTCACCCGAGAAGTGCTCGGCCACATACTTCTTGCCCAGGGCCTCGCCGAGCAGGGTGTCGACGAGCGAGACGCCGCGCTTCCAGCGTTCGGGTTGTGCCTCGACACCGTTGAGCGTCTTGGAGAAGAAGTCGAACCGTGCATCGGCGAACGCCTTCGGGAGGTACTGCGCATACGAGCGCAACACCGAGATGCGCATGTAGTCGCGCAGGTCGTCGATGGGGGTGTCGGCCCAGACCCTGGCGGCGGTCGCGTTCGCCTTCGGTCCGGTGACCACCACCCGCGCGAGCTGCTCGGTCGTCGCACCGATGCCCGCACGCCATGCCTCCCAGTTCATCCCCGGTGATTCGGCGGCGAACTGGGCCCAGGTGCGTGGGTTGTAGGTGGCCTTGGCGTCGCGGCTCTCGACGTTGGTGAGGTGCCCCTTCGCGACGGCGGTCTCGATGGCCATCACCCGGGTCGCGACACCCTCGGGGTCGGGGAGACCCCCGAGACGGGCCAGGGTGGCGAGGAACGCCACGTACTTGGTGCGGATCTCGGCGTAGCTGTCCTCGCGGTAGTAGGACTCGTCGGGCAGACCGATCCCGGACTGCACGACGTTGGCGACGTAACGGGTGGCGTTCTGTTGGTCCGGGGCCACGTAGAAGTCGACGATGCCGGTGCTGCCGGCGGTCGACAGCTCGGCCAGTCCCCGGGTCAGGTCGTCCTTGGTGGGCGCCTGCGTGATCGCGGTGAGGATCGGGGTCACCGGTGTCAGACCGGCCTTCTCGATCGCCGTGGTGTCGAGATAGCTCGCATAGAGATCGCGGATCTTGGCGTCGGAACCCGACGCGGAGGAATCGATGCCCTCGATGATGGCCTTGAGGTACTTCTGGGCCTCGTCGTTGAGTTCGTCGAACGTGGAGAAGCTCGCCTTGTCGGCCGGGATCTGATAGCTGCGGAGCCAACTGCCGTTCACGTGGCGGAACAGATCGTTCTGCGGGGTGACAGCCGCGTCGAGCCCGGACAGGTCCGGCGTCACCTTCTTCGCGGGCGTGGAACTGTCGCCGCATGCGGCCACGACCCCGATGGTCGCCAGCGCCCCCAGGGAGGCGAGAAACGTACGGCGTCCGATCAATCCGGTCTGCTCGTCGGTGCGGGCACTGCGCTGAGTGGTCACTGCGTGTCGTCTCCGGTCGTGTCGTCGGTGGATGTGTCGGTGTCTGTCTCGAGTCCGTCTCGATCCGCCCACTCCAGGAGCGTGTCGAGACGGAAAGCCGTGTCGTCGATGTCGGCGTGGAGATCGCCGAGGCGCGCGAAGCGATCCGGGACGGTCGCGATCGTGAACTCCCGCGGGTCGACCTCGTCGATCTCGCTCCACTCGATCGGTGTGGACACGGTGGCGTCGGCGTTCCCGCGGACCGAGTACGCACTGGCGATGGTGTGGTCGCGGGTGTTCTGGTTGTAGTCGACGAACACCGCCGTCGGATCACGGTCCTTGCGCCACCAGGTGGTGGTGATCTCGTCGGGGTTGCGGCGCTCGACCTCCCGCGCGAACGCCAGCGCAGCCCGTCGGACATCGGTGAACGACCACTCCGGCTCGATGCGGACATAGACGTGCAGCCCGGACCCGCCGGAGGTCTTGGGGTAGCCACGGATGCCGAGCTCGTCGAGCACCTCGTGGGCGATGTGGGCGGTGCGCCGGACCCTGTCGAACGGGCAGTCCGGCATCGGGTCGAGATCGATGCGCCACTCGTCGGGCTTCTCGGTGTCGAACCGCCGGGAGTTCCACGGATGGAACTCGACGGTAGACATCTGTACCGCCCAGATGACGCTGCCCAGCTCGGTCACACACACCTCGTCGGCGGTCCTGCCGTATCGAGGGAAGTAGATCTCGACGGTCTCCAGCCAGTCCGGTGCGCCGCTGGGGATGCGCTTCTGGTGGACCTTCGCACCCGTCACTCCCTTGGGGTAGCGGTGCAGCATGCAGGGGCGATCGCGCAGGGCCCGGACGATGCCGTCACCGACCGCGAGGTAGTAGTTGACGAGGTCGAGCTTGGTCTCGCCGCGGGTGGGGAAGTAGACGCGGTCGGGACTGGAGATCCGAACCGTGCGATCGCCGACCGACAGCTCGACCGGCGCTCCGGCGGATTCCGATGCCATTTATCGACCCTAAGGGAATGCGGCCCGGAGCGCGGCACACTGGGCGGCGAAGAACTCGCGGGAGACCGCCGCGCGGGGCGCGAGCGCGTCGAATCCGTGGAAGGCGCCCGGGACGACGTTTGTCTCGCACGCGACGCCCGCATCTCGCAGCCGCTGCGCGTACACGAGGTCCTCGTCGTGGAAGAGGTCGTGGTCGCCGACGCCGATCCATGTCGGTGGCAGGCCGGTGAGGTCGGCCCGGCGGGCGGGTACCGCGCTGACGGGGTCGGTGTCGCCGAGGTAGGACGACCAGCCATAGACGTTGCTGCGCCCACTCCACAGCCGGTGGTTGCGGACGGCGGACGTCTCGGGGGAGGTGGTGCGGTCGTCGAGCATCGGGTAGACCAGCAGCCCGAACGCCGGTCGGATGTCGCCGATGTCGTGGGCCCGTGCGATGAGCGCGGCCGCCAGACCACCCCCGGCGCTCGCACCGCCGACGGCGATCGCGTCCGCGTTCACCGTCGGCTGCGCGGCCAACCAGGACAGGGCGGCGAGACAGTCGTCGAGAGGCGCGGGAAACGGGTTCTCGGGTGCGAGGCGGTAGTCGACCGCGGCCACCGTGATGCCGAGCTCGCTCGCGAACCGGGCGCAGATGAGGTCGTCCTGCACCGCGCTGCCGATGACGTAACCGCCGCCGTGGATCCACAGCAGCGCGGCGCCTGCGGTGTCGTCCACCGATGCCGTCGAGGCCGGCGGGCGATGGACGCGGACCGTGGCGTGCGCCGAGACCGCGATCGTCTCGACACCCTTCACCGCCCGTAGGGCCACGAGCTTCGTCGCCGCACGCAGGAGCGGCACCGTGCGCGCGCTGACCGGGTTGGTGGGCAGGACGCGGTGAATGCGACGCAGGTCCGGATGAACGGCGTTGGTCGGCACCATCGGAGACTATTCCGGCGACGGGCGTGTCCGAGGAGGGTTCGGGGCATTCCCACGGACTCCCGTCGGCGCCGCGCCCCGACGGTGTGGAATGGCTCGCACACCCGGTAGCCTGCCCACATGCCTGAATTCGTGACCTTGGAGACCAGCGCCGAGTACCCCGGCGTGGGGACCATTCTGCTGAACCGGCCGCCGATGAACGCGCTGAGCCGTCAGGTGCAGACCGAGCTGGCCGACGCCGCTCGCGCGGCCACCGAGGACGACGCCGTCAAGGCTGTCGTCGTCTACGGCGGACCCAAGGTGTTGGCCGCGGGCGCCGACATCAAAGAGATGAACGACATGACCTTCGCGGAGATGAGCAAGGTCGCCGGTCGGTTGCAGTCCGGTCTCGGCGCGATCGCGGCCATCCCCAAGCCCACCGTCGCGGCCATCACCGGGTACGCGCTCGGCGGCGGCCTCGAGGTCGCGCTCGGTGCCGACCGTCGCATCGCCGGCGACAACGCAAAGCTCGGTGTGCCGGAGATCCTGCTCGGCGTCATCCCGGGCGGCGGCGGGACCCAGCGCCTGGCCCGGCTCATCGGTCCGTCGCGGGCCAAGGACATGGTCTTCACCGGACGGTTCGTCGGCGCTGCCGAGGCGCTGCAGATCGGACTGGTCGATGAGGTCGTCGCACCTGACGAGGTCTACAACGCGGCGATGACGTGGGCGTCGCAGTTCACGAAGGGCGCGAGTGTTGCGCTGGCCGCGGCGAAAGCCGCCATCGACGAGGGCCTCGACACCGACCTCGACACCGGACTGAAGATCGAGGCGCATGTGTTCGCATCGCTGTTCGCCACCGACGACCGCGCCATCGGCATGAAGTCGTTCGTCGAAAACGGGCCCGGCAAGGCCGAATTCACCGGGAAGTGAGCTGACTCCATGACCGCATCTCCGCATGATCCCGCTCCCAATCCGCACGCGACCGAGGCGGAGGTGAAGGCCGCACTGCAGGACACCAAGCTCGCGCAGGTGCTCTACCACGACTGGGAAGCAGAGACCTACGACGAGAAGTGGTCGATCTCCTACGACGAGCGCTGCATCGATTACGCCCGCGGTCGCTTCGACGCCGCGGGTGCGACCGAGTCGCTGCCGTACGGACGCGCACTCGAACTCGGTTGTGGCACGGGCTTCTTCCTGCTGAACCTGATGCAGTCCGGGGTCGCCGAGCGTGGCTCGGTCACCGACCTCTCGCCGGGCATGGTGAAGGTGGCCCTGCGGAACGGAAAGAACCTCGGACTCGACGTCGACGGCCGTGTCGCCGACGCCGAGACCATCCCGTACGAGGACGACACCTTCGACCTGGTGGTCGGACACGCTGTCCTGCACCACATCCCCGACGTCGAGCAGGCGTTGTCGGAGGTTCTCCGCGTACTCAAGCCGGGCGGCCGGTTCATCTTCGCCGGTGAGCCCTCGACCATCGGCGACTTCTACGCACGCTGGCTGAGCCGCGCCACCTGGGCGCTCACCACCAACGTGACCAAGTTCGGACCGCTGTCGGCGTGGCGACGTCCGCAGGCCGAACTCGACGAGTCGTCGCGCGCCGCCGCGCTCGAGGCCGTTGTCGACATCCACACCTTCGATCCCGCCGAGCTCGAGGCGATCGCGACCCGCGCAGGCAGCGTCGCGGTCTCGACGACCACCGAGGAATTCGCCGCGGCGATGCTCGGCTGGCCGGTCCGCACCTTCGAGGCGGCGGTTCCGCCGGAGAAGCTCGGATGGGGCTGGGCGCGTTTCGCGTTCGGCGGATGGAAGCGACTCACCTGGCTCGACGAGAACGTGCTCCGCAAGATCGTCCCGCCGAAGTTCTTCTACAACGTGGTCATCACCGGGCTCAAGCCCTGAGGCGGGTCCGTACCGCGACCCGGGCCGGCTGAGATGGGTTACGACTTCGCGCTCGACGACGTCTCCTATCTGCGTTCGCGTCTCGGTGAGAAGGCGTTGGTGACGGCGCAATCGCTGGAGCTGCGTCCGGAGACGTTGATCTCCGACCTCGCCGTGCTGCGGTCCCGGTATCCGGGTCGCGAGGCCGCGCTGGTCGACACGATTCGGTCGCGTCGAAAGGCGGCGGGCAAGCTCCGAGACCCGGAGCGCCTGTTGCTCACCGACACCGCGGTCCAACAGGCCACCACGCGGACGGTCGCCGCTCACCGTGCGGCCGACCTCGCGGCGAGGTTTCCGGGGGCGGTGATCCATGACGTGACGTGCTCGATCGGCGCCGAACTCGCCGAGCTCGCCGCCCAATCCGGCCTCGGCCCCGTCCTGGGCAGCGACATCGACCGCGTGCGGTTGGCCATGGCCGCGCACAACGTTCCCGACGCGACCCTGCTCGCCGCGGATGCGTTGACGCCCACCAGCACCGCAGACGTGGTGATCGCCGACCCGGCGCGTCGCACCAGTGGAGGATCGCGGACCTTCCGGCTCGACCAGTTGCAGCCGTCGCTGTTCGACCTGATGACGACCTACGCCGGCCGACCGCTGCTGGTGAAGAGCGCGCCGGGGTTGGACTACCAGTTGCTGCGGGATCGGTACGGGTACACCGGCGAGGTGCAGATCACCTCGTTCGACGGCGGTGTCCGCGAGGCCTGTCTGTGGACCGGCCGCGAGTTCTCCGATCGCCGTCGTGCAACGGTGATCCGTTCGGACGGAACCGGGTTCGAGATCACCGACGCCGACGGTGATGGGATCGCACCGGGGGATCCGGGGACCTGGATCATCGATCCGGACGGTGCGGTGGTGCGCGCCGGGCTCGTCCGGCATTACGCCAAGCGGCACGATCTGTGGCAGCTCGACGGCCAGATCGCCTACCTGACCGGTCATCACGTGCCCGCGGGGGATCGCGGGTGGCGGGTCCTCGAGTGGTCCGGGTTCTCCGAGAAGCATCTCAAACGTCGCCTGGCCGAGCTGGACTGCGGTGTTCTCGAGATCCTCGTCCGCGGTGTCGAGGTGGACCCCGACAAACTGCGCGGACGTCTCAAACTCCGCGGCTCACAGTCGATGGCGGTCGTCATCACCCGCATCGGCAGGCGGGGTGTCGCGTTCATCTGCGAGGCGGGGGTTCGGGCCGGGCCGGCCGGCATCAGGGCGTAGATTCGCGAGGCATGGACGAGTCGGGACCCAGTCGGACGGCGCTCGCGACCGCGTACGCCCGTGCGTACCACCAGATGGTCGACCGCCCGCGCATCCTGACCGACCCGTACGCGGCTCGCATCCTCGGGGTGACGCCGGAAGAGCTGTCCGCGATGGGAGAGCGGTCCGGGGATGATCCCGGTGGTGGGGCGATGCGACGACCGCGGCGCCTGTTCTTCGCTGCGCGAGCACGTGTCGCCGAGGACCGTGTCGCGGCGGCCTGGGAGCGCGGTGTGCGCCAGGTCGTCGTGCTCGGTGCGGGTATGGACACGTTCGCGCTCCGGAATCCGCACGCGGGGCTGCGGGTGTTCGAAGTGGATCATCCCGCGACTCAGACCTGGAAGCGCCGCCGTCTCGCCGAGGCCGACATCGACGTCCCCGAGACGGTGACCTATGTGCCGGTCGACTTCGAGACCGATCTCCTGGCAACCGAATTGGAGTCGGCGGGGATGAGCCGGACGGATCCGGCGGTCTTCGTGTGGCTCGGTGTCGTGTACTACCTGACCTCGGACGCAGTCGATGCGACGCTCGACCACATCGCCGGTGGGGCCCGGCCGTCCGAGGTCGTGTTCGACTATCTGCAACCGCCGACCGGTGACGAGGACGTGTCGCGGCTTCGAGAGCGTGCGGATCGTCTCGCGGCGGCCGGAGAGCCCTGGTTCAGCTATTTCACACCGGGCGATCTCAGGGCGAAGCTGGCCGGTCTCGGCTTCGGTGAGGTCGACGACCGGTCCGCCGCCGAGGTGATCGACGAATACATCGGTGGCACAACGGATGTGCAGGACGACAACCCGCAGGCACTTCGCGCCAGCCGAATCGTGAGTGCTGTGCGACGGTGACCGCAGACAAATCGGTTCGGACAAGGAGTGACGATGCAGATCTCATCGAACGGTGCAGCGGTGTCGGGTGATCGCGTCAGGGGGTCCTGGGCGCTCGCCGGTCTCGCGCTGCTGCTCGGAGCCGCCTTCGTGGTCGCGCCGGTGTGGTTGGCAGGCGGCGGGCACGGTGGAGGCTTTTTCGGTAGTGCGGCGTTGTCGCGCTCCGTCGGGGACGAATTCGTCGCGTTCTGGCACACGAGCGATCAGTCACTTCCGGCGGGGATGGACGACCTGGTGCAGTACTGGATGCGCTATCACGTCGCGAAGGCCGCTCTGGCAGGCCTGTTGCTGATCGCGTTGGCTGTGTTGGCGGCCCGGCTGTGGAGACCGAGTGTGGACAGCACGATCCCTGCCCGCCGTCGACGCATGGCCGGCGTGGCGGGAGCAACCGCGACCGCGGGTGGCTTCGGCGCCGCACTGCTGCTGATGGCCAACGTGCAGGGTGCGGTCGCGCCGTTGTCGTCGCTGCTCTCACTGGTGCCGTCGGCGAGCGATGATCCGGCCGTGGGGCAGGTGCAGGCGCAGCTGACGCAGCAGCTCCGAGCCGGCAGCGGGCCGCACCCGGCACTTGCGCACATGGTCGACGACTTCGGCACCTACCACGCAGTGTTGGCGGCGTCGGCTCTTGTGCTGGCCTGCGTCATGGTGGTGGTCAGCGTGGTCGTCGGACGGTCGTTCGTGACGACACCTCGGTCGGATCGAGCTGTCCGACGCACCAAGGCCCTCACGAGTGCGAGTCTCGCGATCGTCGGAATCGGTGTGATCATCCTGGCCGCGGCCAACATCGGCAACGCCATCGATCCCGCCCA